>CAMFLH010000140.1 GCA_945957295.1 uncultured Uliginosibacterium sp. | reverse complement strand
GCATACGAGATAGGCTCCGGTCTCGTGGGCTCGGAGATGTGTTTAAGAGACAGCTCAGGGGCAACGAGAATATCGCGCTGACGCGAAAGGCCGGCATTTTACCCTTTCGACGGCAGGGTTTTCGGGCCACACGCCTTGCGAGGCAGGCGCACGCGCGCCAGACTGCCCGCCACCGACCACCCGCGGAGCGCCGCCGATGCCCGAAATCACCGGTTTCGACCACATCTACCTGAGCGTGTCCGACATGGCGCGCGCCGAAGCGTTCTACGACAAGGCAATGCTGGGCGTGCTCGGCTTTCGCAAGAACACGTTCGCACTGCACGGCGAGCCGCATGTGCAGTACTACAACCGCCACTTCGGCCTGGTGATTCGCCCCGCACGCAACGGTGGCACGCACGACCCGTACGCGCCCGGCCTGCACCACGTTTGCCTGCGCGTCGAAACCATCGACGACGTGGTCGCCGCCAGCCGTGGGCTGCGCGCCGCTGGCATCGCCGCCACCGAGGCCGCACAGCACCCGGGTTACGCACCCGACTACTGGGCCACCTTCTTCTGCGACCCCGACGGTATCCGGCTCGAGATCACCAACTACCGTGCGGAGCGGCGTGCGCGGCACGACAACTGGGCGGAAGCCTGAGCGGTATACGGTCAAAGATTGCGGTCTGCCGTCGCCCGCTGCCGGCCGCAACAGACTATCCTTGCGCCCTTCGTCCGCCGCGTGCGGACAGCCCACATCGAACAGGTAGCCCAGTGAGCGATTTTCCGCAGATTGAATGGACCGAGGCCGACGCGGCGCGCAGTGCACGCTGGCGCTCGGAGGCCGGCGTTGCGCCGCCCAAGCGCGTCGTGATCGCCGACGACACGACCAACGCCGACACCGCCTACAAACTCGCTTGCGAAGGCACGGCCCTGCTGTACCGCGGGGACTTCCAGAACGCCCGGCTGCTGTTGCAGGCAATGGCCCGCCGCGCCGACCGCAAGAAGGCGAAAACCGGCAACACGCCGACAGAAGCCTTCAACCTGCATCGCATGGCGCAGGCGCAACGCGCCCGCACGCTGGGCATGCTGCTGATCCCCTTCGATGCCGGCCACATGATCCCGCTGCGCCGCGCACCGGACGTGCACGATGCCTGCCTGGAAGCCTACGGCGCCGCCGACGAAGCCTACGTCGCTTCGCTGCGCGAGCTGCTGGGACTGATCGGCGCGCACGAGTGGCGCAAGAAAGGCGTCGAGATCCCGGCGCTCGGCGCGCGCATCCACCCCTACTACGGCGTGTTCTCTCCAGTGCGTGGCGAGTATGTCGACCTGGTCGCGCGCACTGCGCTGCCGACCGGCGCCGAGGCGCTCGCCTTCGACATCGGCACCGGGACCGGCGTAATCGCCGCGATGCTGGCCAAGCGTGGCGTCAAGCGCATCGTTGCGACGGAGCAAGATGCCCGCGCCATCGCCTGTGCCAACGAGAACATGCAACGCCAGGGCTTTGCCAACCGCGTGGAAGTGGTGAAGGCGGATCTCTTTCCGCAAGGCCGCGCACCGCTGATCGTGTGCAACCCGCCCTGGGTGCCGGCCAAGCCCAGCTCGCCGATCGAACACGCGGTATACGACCCCGACAGCCGCATGCTCAAGGGTTTCCTCGCCGGCCTCGCCGCGCACCTGGAACCCAAGGGCGAAGGCTGGCTGATCCTGTCGGATCTCGCCGAGCACCTTGGCCTGCGCACGCGCGAGCAGCTGACCGACTGGATCGAGAAGGCCGGCCTCAAAGTAGTCGGGCGCGAAACGATCCGCCCGCGCCACGGCAAAACGATGGACAAGGACGACCCGCTGCACGCCGCCCGTGCTCAGGAAGTCACGACGCTGTGGCAGTTGGCTGCGGCGAATAAGTGAACCGCCGGGCCCCATACCGGCGCAACCCGATCTAGCCCTGCGCCCCTTGCGCGCTCGGCGCCCACCTCAGAGCCTGAGATGGATTTCGTCGCGAGCGGCTCAAGGTCGAAGAGAGAAGCGCAGCCGTACAAGTGGTACGGCGAGCATCGCAGCTTCGAGATTGGGTCGCGCAGCAGAAATACGCTCGGGCTCTCAGAACAGATTGGCCTTCTGCGCCGCCTCGGCCAACACCTTGGCAAGCTCGGCGAGCTGCTGATTGACGTGGTCCGAAGGCGGCGCAACCGCCTTCGCCGACCACAGCACGCGGCCGTCGGCCACGTTCAACAGCGCGCTCTCGGCACCGTAGGCGGTGCTGACGCTGCTGCCGCCCACCGGCATCGAGATACCCACCCCGCCGCCGCCACCGCCACCACCGCCCCAGCTGCCGCCACCGATGCCAAAACTTATCGACGGCCCCGGCGCCACGTAGGAAGCATCCGGCGCGACGGCGGCAAACCACAGAGCACTCGCACCGGCGGCCTTTGCGGCCGGTAACTGCTGCGCTGCGGCCGCGGCGCGGTCTGCAACCTCCGGCCCAACGCCCTGCCCAGCGACCGCACGAGCACCAAAACGCCCCAGCTGCGCGGCGATCTGCTCCTGGCACAAGCGCTGAATCGACAGCTCTACGGCCTGACACACCACCAGCACCTTCGCACCGCGCAGCGGCGCACCGGACAAAGCCGGGTCCACCCACTGGGAATTGATCTTCGTGCTCGCGCAGCCGCTAAGCGCGAGCAGCCCCAACAGCAAACCGACCCGCGACATCGGCACCCGACGTGAACGTGAACTCAGATGAAGCATGGCGATATCCCCCTAACGAACGTCCAGCTTACTCCAGCCTCGGCCGCCAAATCGACCCCGCTATGGCGCCGCAGTGACACAAAATCGCGACCGAACTGCCACAAAGCCTTAACGCCCCTGACACGAAGGCTGCGCAGGCTTGCGGGTTTTCACTCACAAGGTGACACCGATGCTTGTCCGAAACAGCCTCCTGACCGGCGGCCTCTTTTCCGCACTGCTGCTGGCCGGTTGCGGCGGCAACGATGCGGCGCCCGCGCCCGTCGTAACCCCCACGCAGCCAAAGATCGAGAAGGGTACCGCCGCAACGCTGGCGCTGCTGGAAACCACGGATCTGCACACCAATGTGCTGAGCTACGACTACTTCAAACTCGCCGAGGACAAGTCCTTCGGCTTCGAGCGCGTCGCGACACTGATCAAGAACGCGCGCAGCGAATTCCCGAACACGCTCCTGCTGGATAACGGCGACACGATCCAGGGCACCGCACTCGCCGACTATCAGGCGCAGGTGAGCCCGATCAGCTGCGGCACGACGCTGGCGATGTACAAGGTCATGAACGCGATCGGCTACGACGGCGGCGGCATCGGCAACCATGAGTTCAACTACGGCCTGCCCTATCTGAACCAGGTCACCGGCAGCAAATTCAACATCGACGGTTTGCCCGATCCGGCCAAGCAGCCGGCCTGCGCCGGCCCGGCCTTCCCGCAGGTGCTCGCGAACGTGCTGAGCGTGAAGAGCAAAGCACCGCTGTTCCAGCCCTACACGATCCTGACCCGCGAGCTGAAGGCAAAGACCACCGACGGCAAGGATGTCACGGCGCCGATCAAGGTCGGCATCATTGGCTTTACGCCGCCGACGATCCTGTCGTGGGACAAGCGCTGGCTCGACGGCAAGGTCTACACCGCCGGCATCAAGGAGCAGGCCGAAAAGTACATCCCCGAGATGCGCGCAAAGGGCGCGGATCTGGTGGTCGTGATCTCGCACGGCGGGCTGGACAACTCGGCCTACTCGCCGACGATGGAAAACGCCAACTACTACGTCGCGCAAGTCGCAGGTGTTGATGCGATGCTGATCGGCCACTCGCACCAGATCTTCCCGAACGCGACCAGCACGGTGCCGCAGTTCAACCTGCCGGGCATCGACAAGGTCAATGGCACGGTGAATGGCGTGCCGACCGTGATGGCGAATTTCTGGGGCAAGCACCTGGGCGTGGTCAAGTTCGAACTCGCCTACGACGGCAAGGCCTGGGTCATCGACAAGACGAAGACCAAGGTCGAAGCACGTTCGATCCAGAACGCGGACAAGAGCTATGTCGCAGTGGAACCGAGTGTTGCGGCTGCCGTGGCGGCTGAGCACCAGGCCACAATCGACTACGTGAAAACGCCGGTCGGTTCGACCGACTTCCAGATGACCAGCTACTTCGCCGACGTCGGCGAGGTCGGCGCGATCGAGTTGGTGAACCAGGCTCAGGCGGACTATGTCGCCAAGTATGTGAAGGCCAACCTGCCGGCTTACGCAACGCTGCCGGTGCTGTCGGTCAGCGCACCGTTCAAGAGCGGCTTCGGCGGCGGCAACGACTACACCGATGTGGCGCAGGGCAATGTCGCGATCAACAACGCGGCCGACCTCTACCTGTACCCGAACACGATCTACGCGGTGAAGGTGACGGGTGACAACATCAAGGCCTGGCTGGAAACCGCCGCCAAGCGCTTCAACCAGATCGACCCGGCGAAGACGACCGAGCAGAACCTGATCAGCAGCTTCCCCGGCTACAACTTCGATATGTTCACGACACCGGATCTCACCTACGAGATCGACGTCACCCAGCCGGTCGGCAGCCGCATCAAGAACCTGATGTACAAGGGTGCAGCCATCGTCGGCACGCAGGAGTTCATCGTCGCGACCAACAACTACCGCGCCAGCGGCGGCGGCAACTTCCCAGGCCTGGACGGCAGCAAGACGATCCTCGCAGCGCCGGACGCCAACCGCGACGTGCTGATCGCCTACATCAAGTCGATCAAGACGGTGACCCGTTCAGCGAACGGCTCGGACCGCAGCTGGAAGTTCAGCAAGGTCACGACCGCCGGCCCGGTAACCTTCACCTCCTCCACCGGCAAGCTCGCGCTCGCCACTGCAGCGGGGCTCAACCACGTTTCGCTGCTGCGCGCGGATGACGGGTCGGGCAAGGGCCTGTCGGTCTACGCGCTGGATCTGTCGAAATGATCGCAGGGGCCGCAGCGGCGCGAAGCCGCATGCGGCCCGGCGTGCATCGGGCCATCGCAGGCGCAGCACTCGCTGCTGCGCTTGCGGGGCTGCTCGGCGCGGCGTGGGTCACCCACGCCGCCCGCACGCCGGACACCGCACAGATTGAAGCGCTGGCGCAACAAGCCGGCGCCGGCCGCGACGACATCGCAATGCAACACCTGCGCCTGATCGCGGAACACGACGACGGCGCGATTGCGCCTCGCCTGCTGGGTGATGCGCTGATTGCGCGCAACACGGCAGAAGCCTTCCGAGATGGGCTGGCGTGGCTGGCCAAGGCCGCCGCCAAGGACGATGCCGACGCGAATATGGCGCTCGGCAAGCTGCATTTTCTCGGCACGCCGTTTCTTGCACGTGACTACCCGGCAGCCTATCGACACTTCGCTGTGGCGGGGGCCAAGGGCCATGCTGGCGCGGCCTACTACCTCGGGTTGATGCTGCGCAGCGGCTACGGCGTGCGCGAAAACCACGCCGCTGCAGCGCACTGGTTCGCGCTCGCCGCCGCAAAGCAGTCCGCGGCGGCGATGTTCATGCTTGCCAACGCTTACCGTGAGGGCGACGGCGTAGCGCGCGATGAAAAACGCGCACTCGAACTCTACGAGGCAGCGGCCGAACTGGAGTTGCCCGAGGCGATCCAGACGCTCGCGATGGCTTACCGCAACGGTGAGCTGGGGCTGCCGCAAGACGAAATGCAGGCACGACATTTCAGCCTCGAAACCGCGCACGCACTGAAGCACCCGGCTTTGGTGCCATGAGGCCTGGCGCCCGTGCCTCTGGGTGCTGGCGCCTCCCCTCGATCGGAGAACCCTGCATACGGCACGCTGCCAGGGCGGCAAGCCGCCGCATCGGCATTGCCGTGGCAAACCGTGCCTTGACATAACAGCAGCACAACGCAGCACAATCCGCCTCTGATGTGGAACGGCCGGCGAGCACACAGCCGCACGCGCCGGGATGTCGCACTACAGGAGAGCTGACGTGCAAATGGGAGAACAGATCGCGATCGGCATGCTGGCCGAGGAGACCGCGGCGAAATGCCCCTTCAAGGAAGAAACACCCTTGGGGGCAGACGAGGAGGAGGGCGAAAGCGTTGCCAACGACGACACCGACGGCGCGCAGATCGAACAGGAAAACAATGGCGGCACGCTAGGCCGCAACCTGGCTGGCGCCTCGCCCGGCAAAGCCGGCACGATTGAAGGCCCCTGCCCGCCGCCAACCGCATCGCCCTCCCTTCGCGTAGATACGACGCGTTCCGCCGGTTTGCTGAAGGTCCGTGTGCCGGCGGCCGGTGACATCGCACAAGGCGACTATGGATTCACGGTGGCCGCACATCACCTGATTCCGGGTGAGGCTTCGCTCGCTCCGAGCGACCTCAAGCCACTGATGACCAAGGGCGCGTCGGTCGACGTGCTGACTGCGATGGGGCAGAAAAAGAAAACCATCCGCAAGTACATCGGCTACAACGTCAACGGCGCACACAACGGCGTGTGGCTGCCCGGCAACTACTACATCCGCCCGGGCCATTCGCCAAAGAGTGGGCATTCATGGAGCGATCTCGAAACGCATCCGTGGTGCCTAAACTATGTCGCCGCCGTATCCAAGGTGGCGGGCAGCCAATTTCATGACGCCCACACGGAATACAGCGCAGCAGTCAAGAAACTGCTCAACAAGATCGCCCAGATACTGGCGACGCATGAATGCGCAGATTGCCAGGGCTCGGAGATCAATCCCCCTTTCGCGGTCAAGCAACGCCTCTACAATCTGTCGGCCTATTTCAAGAGCCAGCTGACTGCGCCACCGGGGGCGTGGAAACGCCCATGGTTCGCGTCGGACCGCTGGCGCGACGATGCCTTTTCAGGCGGGTCGGTCAAGCAGGAATTCGTTGCCGCCTACCTCGCCGCTGAACGCGTGTTGAGCACTTAAGACCTGGACCCAGCAATGAACTACTTTGTCATGGTGTGCGAGGGTAAACACCCGGTTGCCCCGATCAATGTCTCCCCGCGAATCCCCGGCTGGATGCTGGGCCGCGTCGTCGAAACGCCTGCCGAGTTGCCGCTGCAATATGCGTTGAACCCAAATTACCCGGGCAAGCCGAAGGCGATGTACGACGAGGAATCGGTGCCGATCATGCACGACTCGGTGCGGGCTGCGCTGGAAGCGGCCGGCGTCTCGAACATCCAGTATTTCGACGCGGCGCTGAGCAACCCGCTTACCGGCGAGGTCCGCAATGACTACAAGGCCTTCAACATCGTCGGACTCGTCGCATGCGCCGACATGGCCGCGTCGCAAATGATGGGTACCTCATCCTCAACGATGGGCGACGCGGATTTCCACAGCCTCGTGATCGACGAATCGAAAACCGGCGGGGCGCTGATGTTCCGCCTGGCGGAGAACATCAGCGCAATCGTCGTGCACAAACAGGTGAAGGACGCGATCACCGCGGCGGGGCTTCCGGGCTTCGTGTTCTACGGACCAGGAGAATGGTCCGGCTGAGTGAAACACGACGGAAGACAAGGCCCCGGCATCGAATTGCTCGCGCGAGAGGCGCCGCAATCAAAGCGCTCAGTCAAAGAATGCCGAGTCGGACTTGAATTCGTGTTCCCTGCCACTCAAGCCGCACGAGCTTCGTGCGAAAGCCATGTCCTGAAGGCCCGCATCACCGGACTTTCACCGGGCCCCTCGGGCCACACCAGCCAATAGGCGCGACCTTCGTCGAGCGCCACTTCACTTGCCCGCACCAGCCGCCCACTCGCCAGTTCGTCGGCAATCAGTAGCGGCGGAATCAGCGCCACACCGGCGCCGCTGGCTGCGGCTTCGGCCAGCATCGAGAACAGCTCGTAGCGCGGGCCGGCGAGGTCGCTGTCGACCGTCAACCCCTGCGCTGCGAACCACTGGCGCCAAGCATAAGGCCGGGTGCTCTGCTGCAGTCTCGGCAAGCGTGCGAGCGCATCGGCCGCCAGCGCCCCGGTGCCGCCCAGCAAGGCGGGGCTTGCGACCGGCACCGACACCTCGTCGAGCAGCCGCTGCGCCTGGGTGCCGGGCCAAGGGGCGAGCGCCGCGGTGATCGCCGCATCCAGCCCCGAATCTTCGAACAGGAAGGCCTGGGTGCGCACCGAAAGGTTCACGGTGATGTCCGGATGCGCTGCGTGAAAGCGTGACAGCCGCGCCACCAGCCAGCGGGTGGCGAAAGTCGGTACCACGCCCAGTTCCAGCGTGCCGCCTTGGCCACGACCGGCCATCAGCTCCAGCGTGTCGCGCTCCACCGCGTCGAGTTGCGTCGCCACTTGCCGCTGGTAGCGCTCGCCCGCCTCGGTCAGCACCACGCCGCGCCGGGTGCGACGGAACAATTCCACGCCGAGGAATTCCTCCAGCCCGGCGATCTGGCGACAGATCGCACTCTGGGTCAGCGCGAGTTCTTCGCCCGCTTTGGTGAAGGAGCGATGGCGCGCGGCGGCCTCGAAGGCGACCAGGGCGGCGGTGGATGGGATCTTGCGGCGCATCGAGGACTCCGGAGTGCACGAGATTCAACCTGAGCGGCACATTCTGACCCATTCCAGGCCTCGGAGTGCAGAAGCCGCACACCGTCATGCAGGAAAAGCGTTTGCCCGAGAGGCGATCCGGCGGCACGATGCGCTCAACGACATGCTGCGGGTCGCGCGCTCCGGGGGGATCGCCGCGGCACCCACCCGCAAGCCCGACACCACAGGAGAGACTCATGGCCGGCACCGCGACCTTCAGCTGGGACGACCCGCTGCAACTGCGCGCACAACTCACCGAAGAAGAACGCATGGTCTGCGACGCGGCTCACGCCTATGCGCAGGAGCGCCTGCTGCCGCGCGTGACCGAGAGCTTCCGGCATGAACGCACCGACGCCGCAATCTTCCGCGAGATGGGCGAGCTGGGACTGTTGGGCGCGACGATCCCCGCCGAGTACGGCGGCGCCGGGCTGGGCTATGTGGCCTACGGCCTGATCGCCCGCGAGATCGAGCGCGTGGATTCCGGCTACCGCTCGATGATGAGCGTGCAGAGCTCGCTGGTAATGCTGCCGATCTACGAATTCGGCAACGAGGCCACGCGCCGCAAGTACCTGCCCAAGCTCGCCACGGGCGAATGGATCGGCTGCTTCGGCCTGACCGAGCCAAACCACGGCTCCGACCCCAGCAGCATGCTCAGCCGGGCACGCAAGGTCGACGGCGGCTACAGCCTCTCGGGCAGCAAGATGTGGATCACCAACTCGCCCATCGCCGATGTGTTCGTGGTGTGGGCAAAAGATGATGAAGGCAAGATCCGCGGCTTCGTGCTGGAGAAGGGCTGGAAAGGCCTCTCGGCGCCGGCGATCCACGGCAAGGTCGGTCTGCGCACCTCGATCACCGGCGAGATCGTGATGGACGAGGTTTTCGTGCCGGAGGAAAACGCCTTCCCCGAGGTGCGCGGTCTGAAGGGCCCCTTCACCTGCCTGAACTCGGCGCGCTACGGCATTGCCTGGGGCGCGCTCGGCGCCGCGGAAGACTGCTACGCCCGCGCCCGCAGCTATGTGCTCGAACGCAAGCAGTTCGACCGCCCGCTCGCCGCGAACCAGCTGATCCAGAAGAAGCTCGCCGACATGCTCACCGAGATCAGCCTCGGCCTGCAGGGCTGCCTGCAGCTGGGGCGCATGAAGGAAAGCGGCACCGCCTGCGTCGAGCTGACCTCGATCATGAAACGCAACTCCTGCGGCAAGGCGCTGGACATCGCGCGACTGGCCCGCGACATGATGGGCGGCAACGGCATCAGCGACGAATTCGGCGTCGCCCGCCACCTGGTGAACCTCGAAGTGGTGAATACCTACGAGGGCACGCACGACATCCATGCGCTGATCCTCGGCCGCGCGATTACCGGCATCCAGGCCTTCTGCTAATCGCTTGAGCGAATTTCTGCTACGCGCCCCGATCTCGAAGCTGCGATGCTCGCCGTACGTCATGTACGGCTGCGCTTCTCGCTTCGACCTCGGCGCGCTCGCGACGAAATCCGTCTCAAGCGGAGCGCTGAGTCCCGAACGCCCCGCTGTTCCCTGCGAGCTTCTGACATGACTACACACGCCGCCTCAGCCCTCTCTCACCTGCGGGTCCTCGATCTCTCGCGCGTGCTCGCCGGCCCCTGGGCCACGCAACTGCTAGGCGACCTCGGCGCAGAGATCATCAAGATCGAGCGCCCCGGTTCGGGCGACGACACCCGCGCCTGGGGCCCGCCCTGGGTCAAGGACGAGGCGGGCGAGCCCACCGACGTCGCCGCATACTACCTCTGCACCAATCGCAACAAACGCTCGGTGACGATCGACTTCACCCAGCCCGAGGGCCAGGCGCTGGTGCGTGAACTGGCGATGAAGTGCGATGTGCTGGTCGAGAACTTCAAGGTCGGCGGGCTGGCGCAGTACGGGCTGGACTACGCCACGCTGTCAGCGCTCAACCCGCGCCTGATCTACTGCTCGATCACCGGCTTCGGGCAGGACGGGCCCTACGCCGAGCGCGCCGGCTACGACTTCCTGATCCAGGGCATGGGCGGCCTCATGAGCCTGACCGGCCAGCCTGACGGCCCGCCCACGAAGGTCGGCGTCGCTCTAACCGATGTGCTGACCGGGCTTTACGCCAGCAATGCGATCCTCGCCGCGCTGGCGTGGCGCGAACGCAGCGGCCGGGGCCAGCACATCGACCTCGCCCTGCTCGACGTGCAGGTCGCCTGCCTTGCCAACCAGGCGATGAACTACCTCGCCAGTGGCCGCGCGCCGCAGCGCATGGGCAATGCCCACCCGAACATCGTCCCCTACGACGCCCTCCCGACCGCCGACGGCCACATGATCCTGGCGATCGGCAACGACGGGCAGTTCGCGCGCTTCTGCAAGGAAGCCGGCACCGAGTGGGCGCAGGACGAGCGCTTCGCGACGAACGCCGCCCGCGTGAAGCACCGCGACACGCTGATCCCGGCCATGCATGCAGTCACCCGCACGCGCAGCACCGCCGACTGGATCGCCGCGCTCGAATCCGCCGCCGTGCCCTGCGGCCCGATCAACGACATCGGCCAGGTCTTCGACGACCCGCAGGTGCAGCACCGTGGCATGAAGATCGCCCTGCCCCACCGGGCAGCCGGCGAAGTGCCGCTGGTCGCGAATCCGATCCAGCTCTCCGAAACACCGGTTGCCTACCACAACGCACCACCGGGGCTGGGGGCGGATACGCGCGCAGTGCTGGCGGAGATGCTTGGCAAGCAGCCCGCCGAACTCGATCAGCTCGCCGCCAAAGGCGCGATCTAGCCTGACGCCGGCAGGGCTCGCACACGTCACGGCACAGGCGTATCGTAATCAACGCCCAACCGGGCGGCCCGCGCCGATACGGCCTGAACCGCTCAGGACCGGGCAGGCAGCATTGCCGTTCATGACATCCCGGGAGGGCTCATGGCCGAAGTGGACAGAATATTCGCGGGCTCCATCCCTGCGTTCTACGACACCCTGATGGTCCCCCTGATCTTCGAGGCCTACGCGGCTGCCACGGCAGAGCTCGTCGCAGCCGCCTCGCCACGCACGGTGCTCGAAACGGCGGCCGGTAGCGGCGCAGTCACGCGGGCGCTCGCACCGCGGCTTGGCTCCGACACCTGCTACGTGGTGAGCGATCTGAACCGGCCGATGCTGGACTATGCCGCGACCCGTCAAGGCCTCGACGCACGAATCGGATGGCGGCAGACCGATGCGCTCGACCTGCCTTTCGACGACGCCACATTCGATGTCGTCTTCTGCCAGTTCGGCGCGATGTTCTTTCCCGACCGGGTCGCCGGCTACGCCGAAGCGCGCCGCGTGCTGAAGCCCGGCGGCCGCTTCGTTTTCAGCGTATGGGATCGCATTGAAGAGAACGCCTTTGCCGACGACGTTACGCGGGCCGTTGCCGAAGTGTTCCCGCACGATCCGCCCCGCTTCGTCGCCCGCACGCCGCATGGCTATCACGACATCACGCAGATTCGAGATGATCTAAACCGAGCCGGCTTCGCCGACATCAAGATCGACACTCGCGAAGAAGTCAGCCACGCCGCCTCCGCCCGCGACGCCGCAACCGCGTATTGCCACGGCACCCCGCTGCGCAACGAGATCGAAGCGCTCGACGCCAGTCTGCTTCAACGCGCCACCAGCTGCGCTGCAGCCATGATCGCCAGTCGGCACGGCAACGGCCCGGTGGCCGGCAAAATCCAGGCGCATTTGATCGTCGCCGCCAGATAGCCGCGCAGGTCACGACAAAGAAAAGGAGAGAAACCGCGGGCGCAGACCGGTCAATGCCCGACCATGCGCGTCAGGAGACGACCGAAATTGGCGTTTTTGTGCTTGAGCTACCCTTGATAGATCGCGGCCAATGAGAAGACGAGCGCCTAGGCGGCGGCGAGCTCGGCGCTGGCGAGTTGGTGCCGAAACCGGCAAACCGCAGGAAGTTCCGCTGACCTGGCAGGGGGCCGGCATAGGCATGGGCATCGCCGCCACTGAATCAACTCGCTTTGCCGCCACCTCGGAGCCGGAGCCCGACGTGCGTGGCGGCCACGTACCACTGCTGGGCGAGTACCCCAGACACCTGGCAGCCGCCGCCGCAGGCGCCCCCCCGGCGGGAGGCGCGG
>CAMFLH010000139.1 GCA_945957295.1 uncultured Uliginosibacterium sp. | reverse complement strand
GCTCCGGTCTCGTGGGCTCGGAGATGTGTATAAGAGACAGCCCACACTGCAACTCAAGGCAATCGTCTGTTGCCAGGCGTGCACCGGTTCGGCAGCCACCGCGGCGCGGATCTGCTCCGCGATCGCACCGGCCACCGGGCCTGCAGCACCCTGCAGCACGACAAGGAATTCCTCGCCGCCGTAGCGGCCCAGCGCATCGGTACGTCGCAACACGCTGCCGATCCGCTTGCTTGCTTCGCGCAAGCAAGTATCGCCGGCAAGGTGGCCGTGGGCGTCGTTGATCCGCTTGAAGTGGTCGAGGTCGATGAACAGCACCGATACCGGCTCGCCGGTGTCGCGGAAGGCGATACGGGCGGCGTCGAGGCGTTCGAGGATAGAGCGGCGGTTCAGCGTGCCGGTCAGCGCGTCGATCTGCGCGCGCCGTTGCGCTTCGCGCAGCGCGAGCCGCATTTCGCCGACCCGGTCGGCCAACCCCAGCGCGAGCATCACGCCTGCGACCACCATCGACAACGGGAATCCGTAATACAGCAATGGCCCGGCTTCGGTGCCGAGCAGGAAGCTCGCCGTGCGCGCAAAGGTGAAGCCCTGCATCATCATCCAGGCAAGCAGGAAGAAGGCCGCGGCCCGGCTGCCGCTGCGCCAGCCAAGGAAACCCGCCGCCAGCACCATCACCGTGCCGGCCATCACCGTGAGGTTGCCCAGCGCCACTAGCACGAACATGCCCTTTGCCGGCGCCAGCGGCACCGCAAACAAGAGCGCCACATAAGCCCATTGCAGCGCGGCAAAGCCGCGATCGAGACGCGGCGCGATGCGGCCGATATCGACCATGCGACGCGCGAACATCGCAGCACACAGCGCGCCAAGGCCGGCGAACAAATTTACCAGCCGGCCACCGACCGGCAGCAGCACCTCCATGCCAGGCAGCGACAAGCCCTCGCCAAACACCATCGCAACATAAAAACCCTGGCAGGCGACCACCGACGAGAAGAGCAGGAACAAGGATTCGCGCAGCATCAGCCACACGCAGACGCCACACAAGGCCAGCGTCAGCAAGGCACCGAAAGTGCCTATCGCCAGCCGCACATGTGTCAGCGATGCAGCCTCGGCCGCGTCGCGCGTTTCAATCGACAGCACGGGGCGCATCTGCGTCGGCTCGCCACCGGGTTCCGCCAGAAAGTAGATCGGCACACCAACGCGCGGCTCCGCGGCGAACGGGAAGATCATCAGCCCCCGAGTGAGATGCGCGGGGTAGTCGGCACGCAGCGCGCCCAACGTGGTGGCCGCAGCGTCGTGGCCGGGATAGACCGTCAGCACCTGGAAGCGCGTCTGCCGAACGACGAGCACCGGCGGCGCGTCGGTCAGCCAATCCTGCTGCGGCACGATGCGGAACCAGGTAGGACGATCGAGATCCCGTAGCGCGGTGGTATCCGCTGGCGTGAAGCGCTCGTCCAACGCCCCGGCGCGGACAGCTGTGCCGGATGCGGCATGGTCGGGCGACAAGCGCTCAAGCTGAAACGCAAGCCCCGCCGCACTCGCTACCGCGGGACACAGCAGGCACAGCACACAGAGCAAGCGGAACAGGCGCGACATGGTTGAAACACCCGACAGACCAACGCCCGAGTCTAGGCCCGCGCAAGCCCCCCAACACCCCAGTTAGCGCAAGAAACTCTCAGGCTTCATGGCGCCGGTGATGCGGATGGTTCTTGTCGCCCTTCTTCGGGCGACGTTCGATCGTTTCATGCCGGTCGCCCGCCACGGCGCGGCGTGGCGATTCGCGAGCGAGTCGCACGCAGGTTTCGATCACGCCGGCGAGTGGCGGTGGAATGCTGGCGGGGCCACGCGCGGCGACTTCCGCAAGAATCGCGAAGGCCAGGCCCGGTTTGGAATGCCGCCCGATCGCGCGGTCGATCACCTTGTGCGGCGTGCCGCTCGCGGCGGGTGGTGCGCCCGCAGCGTGGCGATACACGGTGTCGAAGCCGTGGCTCCAGAAGCAGTGCTCGATGTCCTTCTCATGCAACAGTGTCAGCCGTTCGGCGAGCGGGTCGCTGCCGAGGTGGCGGCGCGCCGATTCACCGTAAGCGAGCCCGGAGCGGTCGCCATCCGCCAGCACATGCCACTGGATGCGTAACGCCTGTGCCATCTTGATCAGCGGGTCGAGGCCGCATTGCGCGAACTCGACACAGGCGATGCCCTCTTGCGCGAAGTCGTAGCCCAGGAAGCGCGCGAGCTCCGACAACACCCAGAACTCGGTTTCGCCTTCGACCAGCAGCCAGCAACGCGCAAAGCTCGCCACGCCGTTGCGCACCCGCAGGTGGTAGGCGAACTTGCGCAGCTCTTCGGGTTTGAAACGGCTGACGTCGACCTGGAAAGCGCCAAGCTCACCGCCGTGGCGTACCAAGCGACGTTGCGCACTCAAGGGCGCGGCGGCGAGCAACTCACCGGACTGCGTCGTCACCAGCTTCTGCAGGCCGATCGGCTCGAGCAGGTTCCACAGCGCAGCGAGCGTCATCGGGTGCAGATGGGCTTCCGGGTCTTCGATCACCAGCAGCGGGCGCGAGTCTGGCGCCAGGTTGCCGCCCCCTTCACGCACCAGCGCAGCCGCAATCAGCAACATGGCGATCTTGCGCGACGCCGTACCGGCAACCGGTGCGCTGCGGATCGGCGCCTCGCCCGGCGGCAGATCGCCGATCACCGCGGCGAGGTGTTCGCGCGAAGGCCCCTGCTCCACGCCCAGCCCCGGCACGCTACGCAGCAGCAGTTGCCGCGCGGCCTGGTAGCCAGCATTCAGGTCACGCTCGGACGCGGCCGAGGCGCCCGCTTCAAGCGCGGCCCAGTAATGGCTGACAGCCTGCGCAAGCCGATCGAGTTCATTCGACCCATTGGTGCGCGCAGCAAGCGCAGCCCCCACGCCCAGCATGCGACTGCTGCGCGCCTGGATCAGCGGGCACAGGCGCCGCACCGCGCCGACCAAAGCACGTTCGGCCGCCTGTTCCGCGCCTTGCGGCGAACGTACGACCCAGTGCTGACGCAAGGACACCGCATGCACCCGCAGGCCCAGCGCAAAGCCTCGTCGCGAGCGCGACACCCAGCCTGCCGCACTGCGCAAGGGTGCGCAGGCCGCCGTATCCCACTCGCCGGGCTCGCGCTCGGCAAAATAGAGGTCGATCGCGATCCCGGCCGGGTGCGTCGTTGCGCGTGAAGGCGCTTGATGGATGTCACTCGCGCTGAAAACCGGCGCGCCTTCCGGCCACGGCCCCAGCACTGCCGCAAGCGCATCGAGGATCGCCGTCTTGCCGACGTCGTTCTCGCCGATCAGCACGGTGCTGGTGTTCAGTGCAATGCGCACCCGCCCGATCACGCGGAAGTTCTCGATCCGGATCTCGCTCAGCCACATGTGCCCGATCTCCACGCTGGCGCTGGCAGCCACGCGGGAAAAAGATCACCCGCTCGGCACCGCCATGCTGAACCGCGCGCCAACGCCAGTCCAGCGTTGTCCGATGTCAGCTGTCCTGCACCTCGGCACGCAGCGCAACGTAGCGCGCAAAATCGGCCAGCAGCAGATTCACCAGCTGCGGGTCGAAACGCTTGCCGGCTTGCTCCTGCAGATAGGCACGGATCTGTTCATCAGACCAGCGAACGCGGTACGGTCGATCGCTTGCGAGCGAATCAAAGGCATCCGCCAGCGACACCACCCGGCCCGCAAAGGGGATCGCTTCACCGGCGAGCCCGGCCGGGTAGCCGCTGCCATCCCAATGCTCGTGATGCGCACGCGCGATGGTGGCGGCGAGCTGCAGTACTTCGCGCCGCGAACGCGCAAGCATTTCGGCCCCCAGTTCTGTGTGCGCCTTCATCGCCGCCCATTCGTCAGGGTCCAGCGAGCCGGCCTTGAGCAGGATGCTGTCGGCTACCGCGATCTTGCCCACGTCGTGCAGCGGCGCCGCGAGCAGGATCTGGCGAGCGCTTGCCTCATCGAGCCCCGCAGCACGTGCGAGCACTTGACTGATCCGTGCCACCCGCTGAACGTGCGCCGCGGACGAGGTGCCACGCTGCTCCACCGCGTCACCCAACATGCCGACCACCTCGCCCTGCGTGGCGTGCATCTCTTCCATCACCGACAGGTTCTCGAAGGTCAGCGTGACGTTGATGGCATAGAGCTCGAGCAACTCGCGCTCATGCGCGGCGATCGCGCCAGTCAGCTCTACATAGAGCAGGTTTTCCTTGCCACCGAAACTGCGGTGATACAGCACATAGTCCTTGTCGCCATGCAGGCTTTCCTGGCGTTGCAAGGCCTCTTGGAAGCGGGCAGAGATCGCGGGCGGCAGCGAATCGAGATCGCCCTGGTCGGCGAACTCCATCAGCGAACCACTCGCGGCCAGCGTGCGCGCGGCGCGGCTTCCTGTGCCCTGCGCGGGTAGTACCAGGCAGTAGATCGCCGTGTCACGCAGGCCCAGCAGTTCGGTCAGCTGGCCCAGCACGGCCGACGCAAATTCGCGCAGACTGCCGCTGCGAAGGATGTCGGAAGTGGCGAGGATCACGCGGCGCATGCCATCGCGCTGGCGCTGGATCGTCGAGATATCGCGGTAGGCGCGCAGGCCGGAATACAGCAGCGTGCGCAGCTTCTGCGCGGTGAGCTCGGTCTTCTCCTTGTAATCGTCGATATCGTATTCGCGGATTACACGATCGACCGGTGCATGCCCCGGTTGCCCGGTACGCAGGTACACCCGGGCGGTGTGGTTGTCACAGTCTTTGCGGATGAACTCGACAAGGCGCAAGCCAGCATCGTCGGTTTCCATCACCACATCGATCAGCGCGACGGCGATGTCCGATTCGCGCGCGAAGATCTCACGGCCCGCTTCGCCGCTATGGGCGGAAAGAATCTGCACACGCCGGCCGAGGAACTCGAAACCGGTCAGCGCCAGGCGCGTCACCGCAATGACTTCCGGATCGTCATCGACGACCAGCATCTTCCATGGTGGCAGCGAGGGCGACGGCGCTTCGCTGCCAGGTGGCGGCGGATCGTCGTCGGCGAAAAGAAATTCCATTACGGGGGGGCTCCGGTCGGTACATGCCGCGGGCGAACGCCGTGGCGGCTCTTCTTGATTACGGCAAAGATTCAAACGTCTGAAGCGGGGTCGGCGACGACCATCAGGCCGGCGCGCAGGCCGGGCTTCACGGCAGGATTGGGAAACACGATCAGTTCGCCGGCTTCGGCATGCCACTGCAGCGGGCCGTCTTCCGCAATCATCGCCCCTGGATCGAAACCCGTGAAGTTTGCGGCGTCGGCCGGTAGCGTCAGGCGAAAGGCGTCGCTGTGCTTGATTAGCTCACGGCTGACGCGGAACACACGCAATTGGGCTACGGGCACTGGCATCGGCTCGGCTGCGATCAGTGCACGCAGCACGCGCTCGGCTGCCGCGAATTCACCCGCCACACCATCGCCCAACCGACGCACCCGCCCCAGCTCGAAGGTATAGGCCTCGCACCCATGCAGCCTTGCGCTGCGTGCGCTGAATGTGGGCGCCGCCGCACCGGTCAGCAGCACCGCTTCGATGCCGCAGGCGGCAAGCAAGGCCTGCGGCGCCCCCCCCAGCGGGCCGCTATCCTTGCGCGGCGCTATGGCAAAGCAGGCATAGCGCGAATCACGTATCGCGCTGTGCAGATCCAGATGCAGCGGCCCGGCATGCTGCGCGCAGAAGGCATCCACGGCTGCCGCAAGCGCTGCCGCGCGAGGCGCCTCACGTGAGCTGGACACGCAGGCACTACCGAAGAGCCGGTTCAGATCGTCGTCAAGATAGCGGCGCGCGGCGCGCAGTGCCTGCAGGTTGCCAAACACCAACAGCAGCGGCACGCGCGGCACCAGCGCCCCCGAACACAACGCGGATACGAGGCCGCACAGCACTTCGACCGGCGCGGTTTCATCGCCGTGGATGCCGGCCGAAACGATCAGCGCGCGCCCCGCAGCAGCCGTCGGCGGCGTGATTTGCCAGACGGCGGCAGCCAGACGCTCGACCTGCGCGCCCCCCGGTAGCCGCGCAGGCAATAGCGCGTCGTCGCTGGCGAGCAGTTCGGCGAGCAGGTTCATGTCACACGAGCTGGAAGGGATAGACCGGGCCGATACCAAGCAGGCGTGTCAGCTCGTCGAGCGCCGTGCGGCACTCGTTCAGCAGTTGCGGATCGGCAAGGTCGGCGACGGCGAGGCGGTCGCGATAGTGGCGCGTCACCCAATCGGTCAGACGGGCATAAAGGCCATCGTTGATCCAAACACCGGGCGTTACGGCTGCAAGTTCCGCTTCGTTGAGCACCACGCGCAGCCGCAGGCAGGCGGGGCCGCCGCCATTCTTCATCGATTGCTTAAGGTCGAACACCGCCACTTCGGCGAGCGGCCCACCGCTCTCGAGCAGGCCCTGCAGATATGCCCACACCCGCTCGTTGCGCTGGCACTCGTCCGGCACCACCAGCAACATGCGGCCATCGGCCCGCGACAGCAGCTGGCTGTTGAAGAGATAAGTCGATACCGCATCGGCGACACTGACCGCCGCATCCGGCACCTCCACGGCCTGCAGCGGTACATCTCCAAGCCCGTGCTGCACGTCGGCCAGCAGGCGCGGCTTGTCGTGGAAGGCCCTCTCGTGGAAGAACAGCACGTTGCGGTTGCCCACCGCGATCACGTCGTTGTGGAACACGCCGGCATCGATCACATGCGGGTTCTGCAACGCGATCACGGTACGGCCGGTGTCAAGCCCATGCATGCGGGCGATCGCCTCGCAGGCCTCCCGCGTCTGGCGTGCGGGATAGCGCGTAGGGGCCGGCTCGTTGCCGAATGCTGCGCGGCCGTAGATGAAGAGCTCAACGCCCGGCTCGCCGTATTCGCCGCACAAGCGGGTGTGGTTGGCCGCCCCTTCATCGCCGAACTGCGCGCAGTCGGGCAAGGCCGGGTGATGCGCAAAATGGCGCTCATCGGCAAACACGGCGCGCAGCACGCGGCCAGTAGTCGGGTGTTCGATCGCGCGATGGAACTTGTTGTTCAGGTTGGCCGGCGTGAAATGCGTACGGCGATCTGCGGTGTCGGCCGACGGGCTCACCGTTGCGGCGTTCGCGGTCCACATGCAGGAGGCGGAGCTGACTTGCGGCAACAATGCCGGCGCGGTACGCGCGACGGCCTGCAGCACCTCAGCATCGCTGCCACCGAAGCCGAGCCGGCGCAGCGTGGCGAGATCCGGCCGTTCATGCGGCGGCAGCACGCCCTGGCGGAAGCCCCGATCGGCCAGCGCCTTCATCTTCGCCAGCCCTTGCAGTGCCGCTTCGCGCGGGTTGGATACATCGCCGGTGTTGTTCTGCGATGCAACGTTGCCGAACGACAAACCGCCGTAGTTGTGGGTCGGCCCGACCAGACCATCGAAATTCGCTTCGAACGCCTTCATGGAGATCACCATCCCTGCTTGCTGCAACGCGCCGGTGCGCGCGGACGATATCGCTTCGACTCAAGCTGCGCTTCGCTGGCACCGCCTTCCCCAAAGGGAGGCAGGTGGCGCCGGCGTGTCATGGCGCGAGGTTCAGCCCGGGCGGCAACTGGGCCGGACGTTCCGGCCGCGCGGCTTCCATGCCGGCCACCGGATAGGCGCAGTAATCGGCGGCGTAATACGCACTCGGCCGATGGTTGCCCGAATACCCCACGCCCCCGAACGGCGCGGCGCTGGAAGCCCCGGTCAGCGGCTTGTTCCAGTTCACGATGCCGGCCCGCGCCTCGCGCCAGAAGCGTTCGAACAGTGCAGCATCGTCCGAGATCAGGCCTGCGGCCAGACCAAAACGCGTCGCGTTGGCAAGCCGCATCGCCTCGTCGAAATCGCGATAGCGCTGCACCATCAGCAAGGGGCCGAAATGCTCTTCATCAGCCAGCGCGGCGATCGCGGTGACATCGAGGATGCCGGCCGATAGCAACCCCGTACCCGCAGCCAGGCTGTGCATCGCAAGCAAAGGCTGAGCGCCCTGCGCGATTAGGGACGCCTGCGCCGCAAGCAAGCGTTCGGCCGCCGCGGGCGTGATCACCGCACCCATGAAAGGGGCCGGCTCGGCGTCCCAGGCGCCCACATGCAGCGCCGCCGCGACGGTTGTCAGGCGCGCCAGCAGCGCGTCGCCCCACTCGCCCTGCGGCACCAGCAGACGGCGCGCGCAGGTGCAGCGCTGCCCCGCTGAAATGAAGGCCGACTGAACGATCGTGAACAGCGCGGCATCCAGATCGGCCACATCCTGAACGACGAGCGGATTGTTGCCGCCCATTTCGAGCGCGAGGATCTTTTCGGGCTGGCCCGCGAACTGGCGATGCAGCGCGGCCCCCGTCGCATGGCTGCCGGTGAAGAACAGGCCGTCGAGCTGCGGGTGCCCCGCCAGCGCCACGCCGGTATCGCGCCCACCCTGCAACAGGTTGATCACGCCGTCCGGCAACCCGGCCTCGCGCCACAGCGCCACCGTGCACTGCGCAACGGCCGGCGCCAGCTCGGAAGGTTTGAACACCACCGTGTTACCGGCCAGCAGCGCCGGCACAATGTGGCCATTCGGCAGATGGCCGGGGAAGTTGTAGGGGCCGAACACCGCCACCACGCCATGCGGGCGATGGCGCAGCACGGCGCGGGTGCCGGCCGCGTCGTTTTCGCGCGAGCCGGTTCGTTCCTGATAGGCGCGCACAGAGATGTCGATCTTGCCGATCATCGTCTGCACTTCGGTCGCGGCTTCCCAGCGCGGCTTGCCGGTTTCACGGCCGATTAGCGCGGCCAGCTCGGCAGCATTGGCCGCAAGGCATTCGCCGAAGCGTCGCACGATCGCGAGTCGCACCTCGAAGCCCGCATCGCGCCAGCCGCAGAACGCGTCGCGAGCGGCGAGCACCGCTGCATCCACCTGCGCCGCATCGGCGGCCTGACCATCCCACACCACCTCACTGGAAACCGGGTTTCGGCTTTGCACAGGCGCACCGGCCCCACGCACCCAGCGGGCGCCAATCAGGTGATCAGACATGGCAGTACCTCAGCGAACCGGTTGCAGCGGCGCGATCCGGACGCTATCGCCCGCAGAGATTTCAAGCGCATCCAGCTGTGCGGCGTCGAGCACGAAGCGGCCCGAATCATCCGCGCCACCGCGCGCAAGCACGACACGGAATTCCTGCGGCCTGCGGTTGGAGACGAGGTACATCGAACCCTCGGCCGGCTCGCCCGCTGCGGCCTCGCACACGACGCTGTCGCGCACCGCGCGGATCGCCGCGAGCGCGCACTCCACCGCCGGGCCGGCGTCGAAGATGTCGACGTAGCCCTGGTAGTTGAAGCCTTCGGCTTCCAGCATCGCACGCGCGGGGCGCGTCGAGCTGTGCACCTCGCCGATCACCTGGCGTGCCGCCTCCGACAGGAAGGCGGTGTAGACCGGGTGCTGAGGCATCAACTCGGCGATGAAGCTCTTGTTGCCAACGCCAGAAAGGTAGTCGGCACGCGAGAAATCCATGCGGAAAAAGTGGCGGCCCAGGCTATCCCAGAAGGGGGAACGCCCCTGCTCGTCCGACACACCGCGCAGCTCGGCGATGACCTTGGTCGAGAAACGCTCCGGAAACTCGGCGAGGTACAGCAGCCGCGCTTTCGACAACAACCCACCGTTGCCGCCGTGACGATGTTCCGGGTGCAGGTAGAGCGAGCACAACTCGGTAGTACCGGTCAGGTCGTTGGTCAGGAAGAGCGTCTGCAGCTGCCGATACACGCCGATCTCGCGCGAGCAATAAACCGCCGTGCCGACGCGATAGTTGTACCAGGGCTCGTCCAGCCCGACAGCAGCCGCGATCCCGCTGGTGCCGACGAGGTGGCCGGAGAGCACGTCTTCCAGCACAAAAAGGTAGTTGGCCTGGGCTTTTTCGAGCCGCCCGCTGAAGGAATCGACCGAAATCTCGATCCGCCGGCCGAGGCGTTCCTCGTTCGGCTGCAGGGTCGTGACGCCAATCCCGGCTCCGCGCGCGAGATCGATCAGCGCAGCGTGGTCACCGTGGGCGATGGGACGAAGTCGCATGATGGTTTGTCTTGTCAGAGCGGCGCGAGCACGACGCTGCCGCCGGCCGTCACGTTGAGCGACTTCAGGTCGGCCTCGGCCAGCCACACCTCGCCCCGTTCGGAGTCGAAGGCGGCGTCGGTGAGGATCGCGCGGAAGCCCGGAAGATCAAGGTTGGCGACCAAGTAACGGGTGCCGTCGGCGCCGGGCGGATGGCCCACCACGGTGGCCCGCGCATGCGTGGCCACGGTGCGGATTTCTTCGGTGCGCGCCTGAACGACCGCGCCGGCATCGAAGATATCGACGTAGCGTTCCGTCTCGAAGCCTTCGCGCAGCAGGATCTCGCACGGCAAGCGCGAGAACGGGTGGATCTGCCCGATCGCTTCCTGCGCCTCGCGTGGCAGCAAAGGCACGTAGATCGGGTGCTGCGGCAGCAGCTCGGCGATGAAGGAACGCCCCTTCACGCCGCAGTAAAACTCGGCGAGCGGGTAGTCGATACCAAAGAAATGACGGCCGACCGAATCCCAGAACGGTGCATGGCCGTCGTCATCGCACAGACCCAGCATTTCCGACACCACATGGTCGGCAAAGCGCTGGCGGTGCGCGGCGATGAACAGCATGCGCGCGCGCGACAGCAGATCCGGGTAGTCGCCGTGCTTGTAAGCCGGATCGAGCACGAAGGAAGTCAACAGCGTTGCGCCAGTGAGGTCGTGGCACAGCGTCAGCACGTGCACCCGGTGATGCACGCCCAGCTCGCGGCTGGCATGCGTCACGGTTTCGTTGCGGTAGTTGTAGAACGGCTCAGAGAATCCGGCCGACGCAACGATGGCAGCGGTGCCGACCACTTCGCGATCGTGTTCGCGTTCGAGCACGAAGAAGTAGCTCTCCTCGCCGCAACCCGAGACGTCAGCCGCGAGCGAAGCCTGCGACGAGGCGATCTTGTCGAACAGCTTGTCGCGGCTGCGCGGCAGCGAGGTGACGCCGACCGGGCTCGCACCGGCGATCCGTTCGACCGCCGGCAGGTCGGAGTAAGCGGCGGGCCGCAGAACAAGTCGATCCATTCAGGCCTCAGGCAGCGAAAGCTGCAGTTACCGCACGCTCGAGGCGCGCCAGCCCCTCGTCGATCTCGGCATCGGAAATCACCAGCGACGGCGCCATGCGGACGATGTCCGGCCCCGCCATCAAGACCATCACCCCCTCGCGCGTCGCGGCCGCCAGCACATCCTTGGCGCGGCCCGCGTATTCGGGCTTCAGTTCCCAGCCGAACCACAGACCGCGATAGCGCACCTCGGCAAAGCCGCCGCAGCGCTCGCCAATCTCTTGCAAGCGCTTGGCGATGCGATCGGCCTTGGCGCGCACGCCATCGAGCACCTCGGGCGTGTCGACCAGTTCCAGCACTGCGTCAGCCACCGCACAGGCAAGCGGGTTGCCGCCGTAGGTGGTGCCGTGTGTGCCGACCTGGAAGTGCTTGGCCCACACGTCCTTCGTGAGCATCGCGCCGATCGGGAAGCCGCCGCCGATGCCCTTGGCGGTGGTCAGTATGTCCGGTTCGATGCCGTAGAGCTCGTAGGCGTAGAGCTTGCCGGTGCGGCCGACGCCGGACTGCACTTCGTCGAAGATCAGCAGTGCGTCGTTCTCGCGCGTCAGTTCGCGCAGGCCCTGCAGGAATTCGGGCGTGGCCGGGATGATGCCGCCTTCGCCGATGATCGGCTCGACGATCACCGCGCAGGTGTTCTTCGAGATGACCTTGCGTACCGCGTCGAGATCGTTGAAATCGACATGGATGATGCCGGCCGGGTTGGGCCCGAAACCGGAGGAATACTTTGCCTGACCGCCGCACGACACCGTGAAGAAGGTGCGGCCGTGGAAAGAGCCGTTGAAAGCGATGATGTCGATCTTGTCCGGCCCGAAACGGTCGATCGCCACCTTGCGCGCGAGCTTCAGCGCGGCCTCGTTGGCCTCGGCGCCCGAGTTGGCGAAGAACACGCGCTCGGCGAAGGTGCGGCGCACCAGGCGATCAGCCAGACGCAACGCCGGTTCGTTGGTGTAGACGTTGGACAGATGCCACAGTTTGCCGGCCTGTTCGGTCAGCGCTGCAACCAATCGCGGGTGGCAGTGTCCCAGGCTGGTGACCGCAATGCCGCCGCCGAAATCGATGTAGTCGCGCCCGTCCTGATCCCACACGCGGGCACCTTCGCCACGCACCGGCAGGAAAGCCTGCGGGGCGTAGTTGGGCACCATGACGCGGTCGAAATCGGCGCGGGTGAATGCAGCGTTCATCATCTGTCCTTACTCTTCGATCGTGGGGGATTGTAGGAAGCGTCGCGGGTACCGCCTTACAAGAACGCGACAGCGTTTTCCTTGCGTGGGTGGCGCGGTCTCGCGCCGGCCCGGCTCTCTTGCGTCAGTCCTCGCCTCGCTCAGCGGCCCCTGTCTGTGCAGGATCCGTATCGCCCTTGAGGCGGTCCTCTCGTGGCGTCAT
Source organism: uncultured Uliginosibacterium sp. (assembly GCA_945957295.1). Taxonomy (GTDB): domain Bacteria; phylum Pseudomonadota; class Gammaproteobacteria; order Burkholderiales; family Rhodocyclaceae; genus Niveibacterium. Next base: position 299 of record CAMFLH010000139.1, on the reverse strand, counting down.
GCCGAAACGGTTGCGATAGGCACTGGAAAAGTGCGGGCCCGACGCAAAGCCACAAGCCAGACCGATCTGCACGATCGACTGGCGGGTGGAGCGCAGCAACTGCCGTGCCCGCTGCAAACGCAGCTCAAGGTAGTACTGCGACGGCACCGCTTCCAGGTGGCGTTTGAACAATCGCTCGAGCTGACGACGTGACACGCCGATGCGTTCGGCGATCTGGTCGGTCGTGAGCGGCTCTTCGAGGTTCGCTTCCATCAGCGCGACGGTGCGTGCGACCTTCGGGTCCACCGCTGGCCCCGCCC
>CAMFLH010000138.1 GCA_945957295.1 uncultured Uliginosibacterium sp. | reverse complement strand
CCCCTGCGCGGTGGCCCAGGTGCTGGCGCCCAGCGTGGCATGGGCCTTCAGCCAGCCGGCGTTGCGGATCGGATACCAGGTCCAGCAGATCAGCGCGCCCAACGCAAACAGAACCCCCAGACCGTAGTGTCGCCCTGCGCCAGGGGCGAGTCGGGCAAGCTCCTGTTGGTTCACCAGCCCGATACCCAGCGCGATCAAGCAGAGCGCCGGTAACAGGCTGCGCCAGGGCAGCGTCGCATCGCGCGCATTGCTCAGCAGTGCGATCACCACCGGCAGGGTGCCGATGATCAGCGTGGGTAGCGGCGCGTCGGCAAGCTGGATCGCGCTCGCAAGACACAGGTAGTAGAGGATGTTGCCGGACAAAGCGAGTTCGAGCGCCATGCGCCAGTCGGCAGCGCGCAGGCGCGCCAACGCAGCGCGATCGCGCCACGCGAGCGGCAACGCGATCAGCCCGAAAGCCAGATAGCGCCCGAAGGCAAGCAGGGTCGGCGGATAGTCCGGCAGCATTCGCGGTGCGACGAAAACCAGCCCCCACAACAGACCAGCGCCGAGCGCGCACGCGACACCGCTGCCGAGCGCGTGCTTCATCCGGCGACGCGGCGCACGCAGCGCTCCAGCATCGGCAAGCCATTCGGCAGGCGGGGCGGCGCCAGCAGCAAGCCGAGTAACACGCCGCAGGTGTTGGCCAGCATGTCGAGCGGATCGTAGGTGCGGTAACCGGTCATGCCTTGCAGGAATTCAAGCACCACGCCCATCGACACGAGCATGGCCAGCGCAATCAGGCGCGAACGCCGCGCGTACAGCAGGCGGGTGAACCAGCCGGCGAGCGTGCCGTAGGCGAGCAGGTGGCCGCTCCAGTTACCGGGGTCGCCCGGCACCTCCGGCGCCTTCGGTTCCAGGGAGAAGAAGATCACCAGCGCAACAAGCGCCCAGCCAAGGCCCCACCAGAGGCGCGGATAGGCGAACTGGGGTGCACGCATCGGCCGGCTCATGCCAGGTCCTCGCGATAGATCGCCACCTGCACCGCCCCCCCCTCGCACACCGCTGCGCGATACATGCCTTCGCTGTTGAACGGCATCGCGATCTGACCATCACGATCTACCGCGATGACGCCGCCGGTACCACCTAGCTGAGTGAGGGTCTCGTTCAAGACGGACTCGGTGGCCTGCACGAGCGATTGGCCGGCTAGCCGCATGCGCGCCGAGATCTCATGGGCCACCGCACCGCGCACGAAGGATTCGCCGTGGCCGGTGCAGGACACTGCCACATGCCCATCGGCCCAGGTGCCGGCGCCGATCACCGGGGTATCGCCGACGCGGCCGGCCATCTTCGCAGTGCGTCCACCGGTGGACGTCGCAGCAGCAAGGCACCCGCTTGCATCGCACGCCACCGCACCGACGGTGCCGTGGCGTACCTGTTCAGATGCGTCGGTCTCGCATCCGCCTGCCGCAATGCGTGTCAGCTCCTGCTGCAGGGCTTGCCAGCGCGCTTCGGTGTAAAAGTAATTGGGCAGATCAAGGGCAAGGCCGCAGCGTTCGGCAAAACGCTCGGCTGCGTCGAAGCCCAGCGTGACATGGGGTGTGCGGCGCATTACCTCGCGCGCCAGCTTGACCGGGTTGCGCACCCGCCGCAGGCCAGTGACCGACCCGGCTGCGCGAGTGCGGCCATCCATTACCGCCGCCTCGAGTTCGACGAAACCCGCATCGTTGAATACCGCGCCACGCCCGGCGTTGAAGCGCGGGTCATCTTCCAGCGCGACCACGGCCGCCTCGACGGCATCGATCGCGGCACCACCGCGGCGCAGCACCGCATGGCCAGCCTCAAGTGCCGCGGCAAGGCTCGCACGCAGGGCCGCCTCGTCCGCAGGGCCCAGATCACGGCGCCGGATCGTGCCAGCGCCACCGTGGATCGCAATTGCAAAACGCATCGTCGACTCGACAGGTGGGGGGTTTGCAATTGTAGGCGCAGCGCGGCGCTTACATCTGTTTGCACCTCCACCCGCCGCAGGGGCACCTCACAGCGGGATGGCTACTAAGGTGTGGGCTTCAGCCACTCAAGCCCCGATCATGTTGCGCACCACGTTGTCCTGCCTTGTCCTTGTCGCGACGCTGACCGCGTGCGCCACCCAATGCGGCCCGGATGAGAGCCGCCGAGGGCCACCGACCGGCGAGGGGCGATCGCAGCGCGGCGGCCCGGGCGGGCCCGGCGGGCAACGCGGTGGCGCGATGGAGCAGCCGCAGGATTCACTCGCGATGCAGCTTGGGCTGCTGCACGATGCATTGCAGCTCGATCGCCGGCAGGAAGCCCTGTGGCTCACCTATACCGATCGTCTGCAAGCACTGCTGACGGACATGCAGCGCCCGCACGCCGTTTCGGCGCAGGGCGATGCGCTGCATCGTGTTGAAGACCGCATCACGCCCTTGCGCAACCGGCTCGCGGCACTCGATCAGATCAGTGCTGCGGCGGCGGAGCTTTACCGGGCGCTCGACGAGCGCCAGCGCGGCGTTGCAGATGAGATGCTGCCCGCGACGGTACCGCTGCTTGCCGACCGGATCGAGATGGAGAACAGCCGCGGCGGTGAAATGCGTGGCCCCGGCGGCGACATGCAACAGGGCGGCCAGGGGCAGCGCCGCCGTCGCTGATGCGGTGCGTACGTGCTCAGTGCAGCACGTGTGGCCCGGTGTAGAGGCTTACCACCTCGGCGCCGGTCAGCGTGACCTCGCCATTGCGGCGGTTGTCGCCGGTGTCCGAATACTCGAAACGATACGTGCGCTGCAGGCGCAACTGGCCGTCGTCGTTGCGGGCGAGTCGCAGCTTGGCGATCGCGACGGTTTCGTCGAGCAGTTGCAGGCCCTCGCGCTCGCACTGGCGGCGGGCCGCAACGATCCCCGCGTCGCGCGCGCGCAGACTGTCGAGCCACAGCCAGACCAGGCCCGCCAGCAACAGCAGTGCCGTGAGTTCCCAGCCGCCGATCATGGGCGCGTCACGCGAATCGTGGCGCCCGCCGCGCGGACGACCTCGCCGCCGACGAGCTTGCGCTTCTTGCGCGTTTCGACCTCGCCATCGACGGTGACGACACCGTCGGCGATCATGGTCTTGGCATGGCCGCCGGACTGCGCGATCGCCAGCAGCTTGAGCAGGTCGCACAGCGCGACATGTTCGCGGTTGAGGGGGAAGACGTGTTCGGACATGGTCGGTGCACGAAGTAGGGCCAGCGCCTAGCTTACCGCGTCCGCTGCCTTATCATCGGCCGCCTGATGTATCGCCGCGCCAAGATGATTCGCCCCGTCCTTCACGCCCTGATTCCAGCTTTGCTGCTGACCGCGTGCGTCACGGCACCGCAAGGTCTGCCACCGGAGAACCCGCCCGTCGAGGCACCCCCGGCGCAGCAAGCTGGCGCGATAGCCGGCACCGCAATGCCACCGGCGGACGGCAGCCGACCACCCGCCCCGACGTTGCCGGCCCTGCCGCAACAGCCGCCACGCCCGGCGTATCCCCCCGAACGGGAGGGGGTTGCGCAACTGCTGCGGCTGATTCCGCCCAAGGCAGCCGACCGCAACGGCTGGGCGGAAGACATCTTCCGCGCGTTCGCGGCACAGCAGCTCGCACCAACACAGGCGCAGTTCTGCGCCGCCATCGCGGTGATCGAGCAGGAATCGAGCTTCGTTGCAGACCCGCCCGTGCCTGGCTTGGGTCACATCGTGCGCGAAGAGCTGTACCGCAAGGCCGCCGCCTATCTCGTGCCGCCGCTGGTGGTCGACATGGCCTTGCTGAAGCCCTCACGCGACGGCCGCAGCTACGGCAAACGGATCGATGCCCTGCGGACAGAGCGCGAGATGAATGGCTTGTTCAACGAAATGGTCGCCGAGCTGCCGGACTTCGCCAAAGCGCTCGGCAACAAGAATCCGATTCGTACCGGTGGGCCGATGCAGGTTTCGGTCAGCTTCGCCGAGGAATACCTGCAGACCCATCGCTACCCGTATGCGCGCCACGGCACAGTGCGAGACGAGGTCTTCACGCGACGCGGTGGCGTCTACTTCGGTATCGCGAACCTGCTCGACTATCCGGCAAGCTATCCATCACACCTGTATCGCTTTGCCGATTTCAACGCGGGCCGCTACGCCTCGCGCAACGCGGCCTTCCAGGCGGCGGTGGCGCGGCTGTCGGGGCGAAAGCTCGCGCTGGACGGAGATCTGCTGCGCTATCGCGACGGCAGACCGCTAGCCGATCAGAGCAGCACCGAAGCCGGGCTGCTCGCGATGAGCACCAAACTGAGCATGACGCCCGGTGAGATCAGGCGCGACTTGCTGCAGGAGAAAACGGCCGCCTTCATGCAAAGCCCGTTGTGGCTGCGCGTAATGGCCCAGGCGGATCGCGCAGCGGGCCGGGCGGTGCCGCGCGAGGTGCTGCCGCAAATCCAGCTTCAAAGCCCGAAGATCACGCGCAAGCTCACGACCGAGTGGTTCGCGCGGCGGGTGGAGGGTCGTTGGCAAACCTGCATGCAACGCTGAGACAAATGAAAAAGCCCGCCATACGGCGGGCTTTTCGCAGAGCGCCGGGCAATCAGCCCTTCGGACGCGACGAGTAGATCTTGCACTCGCCCTGGCGGAGCCAGACTTCCTGCCCCTTGGTGGCGAGGTTCGACGAGAGCTCAAGCTTCTGGTCGTTCGGGCAGTTCTTGTTGCCCTTGCCGTCGGTGATGAGGAATTCCATCATCGTCGCGCCTTCGCCGAGGGCCACATCGTAGTAGACGCCGTAAGCGTCCTTGCGGTTGAAGCGCCAGTTGCCCGGCCACTTGGGCGCACCGTTGCGTGGCCCCTTCCATGCGTAGACGCCCCAACCCTCATAGTCCTTGTGGTCACGCGCGTAGTGAACACGTAGGGTCCACGGCTGCAAGCCGGTGGGCTTCTCCGGCAGATCGGCGGGATCCTGTTCCTGAGCGAAGGCCGCCGAAGTGCCAAGCAGCGCAACGGCAAGCAGCGAAATCATGGTCTTTTTCATGGTGTCCGGAGTCCGGTTGGTCGATCTGGGAAATTTTCGCAGGGGAGTATGTCCCGGTTCTTGATCGTAGTTGCCCGGATGGGTTTCGATCAAGCCTTGCGGCTGCGGCTGACAACAAATTGCAAAGCGTCCGGCAGAAATGCAAGGCTGTCGGCCTCGAACTCGTCGTAGGCCGCATGCAGCTCGACGATTGCACCGGCGAGCGGGTTCGGCTGCCGCGCACGCCGCCGGCTCATGCCGTCCAGCGCCACGCCGACGTTCGCCGGCTCACGGTAAGACGCAAGCCAGTCCTGGTCGCGCATGCGTGACAGCACCAGCGCGAAGTCCGGCGGCAACTCGGCTGCGCGACCGAGCGCCTCGTCGTAGAGCCGTGCCGTGAAGTGGGGCAGCGGCTGCGGATGCAGGCGCGCCCAGTGCCGTGCGAGGAAATGGTCGTAGAACAGATCGACCAGAATGCCGGCGTAGCGGCGACGCTCGGCGCTGACGCGCGCCCGACTGGCGCGAAACGCCGGGTGCGCTTCGGCCCACACGTCGATCGCACGGTGCAAGGCAACCCCGGCAGCCAGATCCGGCGGCAGCGCACCGGGCAAAGGCCCTTTGACGAAGTCGCCGGCGAGCCCGCCGATGCGGTCGGCCGCGCTTTCGCCGGCAAGCCAGGCGTGGGCGAGGTAGTTCACAAGAAGCTCGGTAGCTGGGACATCGCGCGAGCGTGCGCGCGATCGAGAGGTTTGCGCAAACCCTGCCTGAGCAGGGGCGGGTTGTTACAGGTCAAGGCAAGCATGCGCGCGGCTGGTTAGCGTGGCCGGACGCGCTGCGGGCGCTACCGCCATCGCAGCGGCGAACTGGGGGAGAGGGATGATGGGACTGGGGAATACGGAACGGCAGTTCGGGCCGGTGGCCCGCGCATTGCATTGGTGGAGTGCGCTGCTGGTGATCGGCGCCATCGCGCTGATCGAAACCAAGGGCTGGTTCGAAAAGGGCAGCGATACGCGGGCCTTGCTCGGTCTGCTGCACATGCAGGCCGGGGCTTTGATCCTGCTGCTCACCGTGCCGCGCATCGTATGGCGCTTCACACAGCCCTTGCCGCGCATCACACCCGCGCCGCCCGCCTGGCAGGACGGCCTCGCGCATCTGATGCATTTCGTGTTCTACGCGGTACTCATTGCGTTGCCGATCAGCGGTGTGCTGATGAAGCAGGCACACGGAGACAGCTTGACGCTACTGGGCTTAAGCATGCCTGCGCTGATCGCGCCGGATGCCAGTCTGCGCGAGAACCTGCATGAGCTGCACGAGCTGCTGGGCAACGCCATGATCGTGCTGATCATCGCCCATGTGGCTGCGGCGGTGGTGCATCACCGCGTTCAGCGCGACGACACCCTGACACGCATGCTGCCGGGAAAAGGCTGAAAGCCCGTGCATTTCGGCCAAAGGATTTGCGCCCGGATGCCGTAAAGTGCCTTTGTTACGAATTACGCGCAAACTCCCCCCGAAATGATCAACCGCGTCGAACTGCATTCGGCCTGGAATGCTTTGGTCCAGGCCTGGCGCCCGGTATGGCAGGCAAGCCATGACATGGCGCGCTGGCACGCCTTCACGACGCAGTGCGAGCGGCTGACGCAACTCGCGCATTCCGGTGAGCTTGCGGCAATCGAATCGGCGATGGCGCCGCTGATGGATTTGCTCGGCACGCTGCGCAGCCCGGGGGATACGGAGAAGGCGCGCGTCGACCAGTTGCTGCCCGGCGTGTTTGCGGCTGTGCGCTCGGCGCTGGCCGATCGCGCCCGCCAGCCGGAGCGGGTGCCCGGCGAGGACAATCTGCCGTTGGTCGTGATGCTCGCGCGCGACATTCAGGCCCACGGCGACCTCGCGCAACAGATGGAGCACTACGGCTACAGCTTCAAGGTGTTCAACCAGTACCGGCATGGCGTGCGCTACGCGGCAATGAACCGCGCCGTAGCCGTCATTGCTGAGCTCACTGGCGATCTCGATGCCGAAACCACGGCCGTTGTCGGCGAGATGAACCGCTGCAATCTGAAGTGGTTTGCGCTGTCGCCCGAGGGTAGTTTCAACATCCGGCTGCAAGCGGTGCGTCATGACGCACAGGGTTTCTTCGTCGCGCCGCTGTCGGTCACCACGCTGGTCGATGCCGTCGACCCGCTGGCCTTCGAGTACAAGGATGAGCCCTACCGGGTGCTCACCCTCGACGATTCGCCGACCGTGCTCGCGACCGTCGAACGCATCCTCGGCCAGTTCCCCAACATCCATGTGCGCGGCCTGCGCGAGCCTTCGCGCATCCTTGAAACCCTGATGGACTTTGCGCCGGACGTGCTGCTGCTGGACTTCCACATGGACGGTTGTACCGGCCTTGAGGTGGCACGCATCATCCGCCAGAACAAGTCCTTCGAATCGATCCCGATCGCCTTCCTGACCAGCGAGACGAGCGAATCGATCCAGCAGGAGGCGATGCGTCAGGGCGGCGACGACTTCCTGACCAAGCCGATCTCGGCTGCGCAGCTGGTGAACGCGGTCGTAAGCAAGGCCGAACGCTACCGCGGCCTGCGCCGCCTGATGGTTGAAGACAGCCTTACCGGCCTCTACAACCATGTGAAGACCAAGACCCTGCTGCAGCAAACCCTGCTGCTGGCGGACCGGCAGGGCGTGCCGGTGAGCTACGCGATTCTCGATATCGACCACTTCAAGCAGGTGAATGACACCTACGGCCACACCACCGGCGACAAGGTGATCAAGTCACTCGCGCGCTACCTGCGGCTGCGTATGCGGCGCTCGGACGTGGTCGGGCGCTACGGCGGCGAAGAGTTCGTCGTGGTGTTGTTCGACAGCACGCCGGAAGACGCGCTAGAACGCGTGGAAGCGCTGCGGCGCGGCTTCAGCGGCATCTTCCATCAGACCGATCAGGGGCTCTTCGCGGCCACTTTCAGCGCTGGCATCGCGCACTTCCCGGCCTACGCGACGATGATGGAACTGATGGTCGCTGCGGACGATGCGCTCTACGCATCCAAACGCGCCGGCCGCAACCGCTGCACGCTGGCCGAGCGCAGCATTCCGGACTGACACCCCGCTCGGCGCAGCCGCGCAGGCGGCGCCCGAGTGGATGGGCCCAGCCCTCAGGCGAGGATCAGGCCGGCCGCACCGGTGCCATCACCAACGCATCGCCCTGCAGCACCGGCTTGCCGCCCACGCTGCACACGCAATCAAGCTCAATGCGGTTCTTGTCGCGGTCAACCGACTTCACCGTAACGCTGGCGGTCACGGTATCGCCCAGCTTCACCGGGCGCCGGAAGCGCAGCGACTGGCCCAGATACACCGTGCCGGGCCCCGGCAGGTGGTTGCCGAGCAGCGCGGAAATCAGGCTCGCCGTCAGCATGCCGTGCACGATGCGGGCGCCGAATTGCGTTGTGGCAGCGTAGTCGGCGTCGAGGTGCACCGGGTTGGTATCGGTGGAAACGTCTGCGAAGGCGCGTACGTCAGCGTCGGTGAAAGTCTTGCTGAGGCTGGCGGATTCGCCGACGGCAATCTCGTCGAGGTAACGCGGGGCGGACGGGGTGGCACTCATGCGGAACTCCGGCTTAATGGGATTCGGATTCTGGATTGTGCGCAGGTATGGGTGACAACGCGTCGCTGCAGATCAAGGCAGTGGCGCGGGTCGCGCGGGCAGGCCGACGCGGATGCGCTGCGAGAAGTCCGGCGCGGCACCGGCTTCGCGCGCGCGTGCAGTGATGTCGCTGCGCTGGCGCAGTTCGGTCAGCGGCATCGTGGTGTTGATCACCTTCTCCTCGTAAGCAAGCTCGTCGAGATGCCCGTTGGCGAGAATGCGCCAGTCGGTCAGCTTGCTGATGCCGAACACATGCTTGACGTTCTTGAAGATCACCGTGGTGCAATTGCCGGTCAGCGCGTTGTACCAGGCGGGATGCGCGGCCAGTGCATTGAATTCCTCGACATAGCCTTCCAGCAGCGCGCGCGCGGCGGCCGGCGAGGTGCCGAGCCGGTACAGGCGGATCTGCTCGTTGCGGTGATTGGTACGTACACCGAGTACGTCACGCTCGTCGGCGACGACGTAGTACAGCTCGAACTGGCGGAAGAAGCCGAGCACGGCGGAGTATTCCTCGCCCTTTTCCTTGCGTGTCTCGATCGACACCGCGAGCGGCGGCAAGTCATCGAACTCCCACACCATGATCGTGTGGCCGTACTGCGTCGGGCCCCAGAAGCTGATCGCCAGATCCAGCCCGCGCAGCTTGGTCAGATCGTAGCGGCGGGTTTCCCAGTGCGGCTCGAAGTCGGTATCGCTGCTGCGATAGGCGAAGTTGCGCACATTGCGCACCGTGAGGATGTTGCCCTCGATCGTCGCAGTGGGCGGGTTCGCCACGTCGGGTAGCCAATCGCGCTGATTGCTCGCCGGAATCGCCAGCCACCACATCAGCACCACCGCGAAGGCCACGATCGCGGCCAGCGCACCGCGGCGGAAAGGGCGTATCCGCAGCAGCAGCGCAAGCACGCCACCTGCATACAGGCCACAAAGCCCCGCTGCGATCGGGCGCGACGCGGGGCCGTCAATCCACAGGGCAGCAAGCGCCCACAGGCTGACGAGAACGGCCACCAGGCCGAGCAGGAAGCGTGCGATCGGGCGCATGCAGAATCTCCAGACAGGAACGCGGCGAGGTTAGCCGCTTGGCGAGCGCTTGTCTGCACCACGTCATGACAAGGTGCGCCAGCTTGACCACAATGCTAACCAAACCCGATCAAGGACATGCATGTACCCACGCGCACTGCTGGCAGTTGTCGCACTGCTCGCGACGCAGGCTTTCGCCGCGCCCTCGTCCGGACTCGCCGCGCTATTCAAGCCTGCGAGCGCCGCACCCGCTGCGCAGGCGGCCCCGGCGACGGCGGGGGTCGCCGACGCAGCATCGGTCGAAGCACGCCTGAAGGCAGCGCAAGCCGCACTGGCGCGCGCCGACAACCCTACGGACCCGGACGACGTGCCACCGCCCGGCACGCCCGCAGAAGAAATTGCCGCGCGCCGCTTCCAGCTGCAGACACAGGTGTCGGCCTATGCGCTGCAACTCGACATGATCCGCCGCGCCGCGTTGGTGCGAGATCGCGCCGAGATCATGAGCAGCGCCGATGCGCTCGGGCAGTTCGAACCGCTCGGTGATCCCCCCTATTCAGTGGTTCTGGTAGACCGCCTGCGGCAACAACTGCAGACCGTTGCGCTGTCGATCGATTCGATCGAAGCACAGCAACGCATGGTTGCGAAGGAGCGTGAAAACGCCGCCAACGAGAACAACGCCGCCGAATTGCTGACCCGCCAGCGCGTCGAGGCGATGGAGAAGAACCGCGAGCCCGCGGCCAGCGCGCGGCTGCGCTGGCTATGGCAGCTGGCCACGTTGCGCGCGCACAGCGCAGGCGCGACGCTGCGCGCCCTGCAGCAACAGGAGGCCGTGTTGGCGGACGAGCTCGCTCAGGCCAACACCGCATTCCGCGAAGTGCAAGCGCGGGTCGCGCTCACGGAGAACAAGATCCGCTTCAATGCCGAGGATCGCGAGGCCCTGCTGGCCCGCCAGGCAGAACGCCGTGCGGCGCTGGACACCGAGCTGGCCAACGCGCGCAGCGAGGTCGCCGCCCGTGGTAAGGCACTGGCTCAGCGCCGCCAGGAGCGCGATGCGCGCCAAGCTGGTGTGGAGGCCGCCGCCGCTGCGCTGGAAGCAGCCCGCAGTGCGGCTCAAGCGCCCGTAGAGCACAGTGAGACCAAGGGCAAACACGATCGTGGACCCAGCATCGAGACCCTGACAGCGGATCTCGCACAGCAGAAAACCGCGCTGACGCAGGCGCAACGCCTGCTCGAACTTGAACAGATCCGGGTCGCGACGGCCGGCGACAAGGTCGATGTGCTGACGCGACTGATCGATTCGCAGAACTTCCAGCGTACCTTTTGGGATCTGCGCTACGCCGCCGCCCAAACAGGCGCCACCCCGGCCACGATGGATGCCCTGCGCAAGGGGGTGCGCGAACTGACCGAGCGCATCGACGAACCGAGCAAAACCTTGCGCCATGAGCTGCAACTGACGCTCGACCAGGTTTCGGTGATCCAGGATCGCTTGGTCGGCGCCACACCGGACGAAGCGACCCTGATCCGCAGCGCGATCGAGACGATGCAGGAACGGGTGCAGCTCGATCTGCGTGCGCTGTCGGAGGTCGGGCAGCTGCGTCTGATGGCCAATCGCTGGAGCGAGGAGTTCGACCGCCGAACCGCCGACCGCAGTGCGCAAGCGCGCATCGACGCGATACGCAAGGATGTGACCGACATTGTCGGCGCGGTCTGGTCCTATGAATTCACCACGGTCGACGACACCGCTGTGGTCGATGGGCAGACGATCCCCACCAAGCGGGGCGTCACAGTCGGCAAGTTGCTGATTGCGCTGATCACGCTTTTCGTGGGTTTCTGGCTTGCGCGCCGCGTGGCGCGCGCGATCAATCACCGCATTCACGCACGCTTCGACATTCCGCTTCAAACCCTCAACACCGCCAGCAACTGGCTGCTCTCCGGCGTGTTCGTGGTGCTGTTCCTGATCAGCCTGGCGATCGTGCGCATTCCGCTCACGGTATTTGCCTTCCTCGGCGGTGCGATCGCGATCGGCGCCGGCTTCGGCATGCAGACGCTGCTGAAGAACCTGATGAGCGGGCTGATGCTGTTGGTGGAACGCCCCTTCAAGCTGGGCGACACGGTGGAAGTGGCGGGCAAACGCGGTACGGTTACCGACATCGGCGTGCGCGCCAGCACGATCCGCAACATCGACGGTATCGAGACCCTGGTGCCGAACGCCAGCTTCATCGAGCAAGAGGTCACCAACTGGACCTACACCTCGGGCAAGGTGCGATTCGCGGTGAAGGTGGGCGTGGCCTACGGTTCGCCGGTGCGCCGCGTGGCCGAACTGCTGCTGGAAGTGGCGCACCGCCACGGCAAGATCCTGAAGGAGCCGGAACCCGAGGTGCTGTTCGAGGACTTCGGCGCCGATGCGCTAAACTTCGGCCTCTACTTCTGGCTTGATCTGGACGCCGGCACGGCTGGGCGGATCGTCACCAGCGACGTGCGTTTCATGATCGACAAAGCCTTCTCCGAGGCCGGCATCGCGATCGCCTTCCCGCAGCGCGACATCCACCTCGACACCTCGCGCCCGCTCGAAGTGCGCGTACTTGGCAATGCGCCCGCAACAAGCCCTGCGACAAATTGACTCGCCTCAAGCCGCCCCAACAGCTACCGTGACAACGCTGTACGCGGCACAGCAGAATGCCTTTGTCGCCAACGCGTAACCCGCCACGCGACGCGTCTGTCGAGACCATAAATCAGGGCCGGCACACAGACCGGCATCCGGGGGAGAAAACATGACTGCGCCACTGCGCTGCGCGCGTATCGAAGACTCGATCGATGCGCTGATCGACCGTGTCGGCAAACACATCGTGATGGCGATGCCGCTGGGCATCGGCAAACCGAACGCATGGATCAACGCGCTCTACCGGCGGGCGAAGAGCGATCCAACCCTGAAGCTCAAGATCTTCACCGCGCTGTCACTCGATCGGCCGCGTGGCAAGAGCGCACTGGAGCAACGCTTCCTCGGGCCCTTCGTTGAGCGGGTGTTCGGCAACTACCCAGACATGGACTACTCGGTTGACGTGAAGCGTGGTGCGCTGCCGCCGAATGTTGAGATCTGCGAGTTCTTCCTGAAGACCGGCGAATACCTCGGCAACGCCAACGCGCAATCGAACTACGTGTATTCAAACTACACCCATGCGGTGCGCGATGCGCTGGCGCAGGGCGTAAATGTCTTCGCGCAGGCAATTGCCGCGGAGGACACCCTAGACGGCCCGCGCTACTCGATGTCGTGCAACACCGATCTGACGATCGATGCGCTGGAGCAGGCGAACCGCGATGGTCTGCGAATGCACCTGGTTGGCGTGGTGAATCGCGAGCTGCCCTTCATGCCGAACGACGCGATCCTGCCCGAGGACGACATCTCAATCCTGGTCGACGATCCAGCCTCCACGCACACGATCTTCGCGCCACCCAACATG
>CAMFLH010000137.1 GCA_945957295.1 uncultured Uliginosibacterium sp. | reverse complement strand
GCCGTTCGGCGCGATGTGCATCACGCGCTGCACCGTGTTGTGGCCCAGCTCATGCGGCCAGCCCCAGCCGGTGTCGATGCCGGCGAAACCGTCCGATGGATTGCCGGAGCACAGGTAGCCGCACGCGGCGAGCCAGCCGACGAAGTGCTGCACGTTCGGCGCGCGGTGCAGATCGCCATCGCAGGTCCAGCCCAGCTGGGTGCAGAGGCTCTGCGCCAGTGCCGACATCGGCATGTTGTTGTAACCATTGGCGAAGTGGTTGCTGTCGAAGAGGATGCCCTTGATGCGGTCGACGACGTAGGTCTTCGGGTCCAGCGTGCCGATCACCTTCTGCGCATAGCCGATTGTCTGCTGGATCTCGCCGCCGACCAGCTTGTTCGTCTGCCAGCCGAAATCGGCACGCTTGAGTGCGGCGACGGCTTCATCGATCTCGGCCTGCGAGGGGTTGAGCGTGAAGTCGAAGTGCGCGTACTTGGCGGTGCCCTTAATGCGCAGTTTTACTACCGTGCCGGCGGTGGCGCCGCTGTAGTTGAGCATCAGCGGGCCGCCGAAGGGCGTGACGAAGCTCGTGTCGCCGGTGGCGGCGAGCGGGATCGTGTACGAGTGCGGCCGACGCGGGCGTGCGTAGCTGCTGTCGGTGACCGGGTTGCCGTAGGTGCGCACGTAGCTCGTCTGTACGCCGAGACTGGTGGCACCCGCCGCATCGACGATCTGGATCGTCACCGGCTTGCCGGGGATCGCGCCGCGGCCGATCAGCGTGGTGCCGCTGCTTTGCGCGATCGTCACGTCGATGTCCTCATACGCGCCGCTCACCGCGATGCTGTTCGCGCTGACCGGCATGTAATCACCGGCGCCCTTGGGCGGGATCGTCGTCGCTGCGCGGTTGAAGACCAGCCAGGAATCCGACGCGTAGGTGCGCAGGAAATCATCCGAATCGCCCTTGCTGGAGAGCGGTGCGCCGTAGACCACGCCGGTGCGGATCTGGTCCGCCCACAGCACCAGCAGGCGGTACAGCTCGCTATCGGGGTCGGCAAAGACGTTGATGCCGCGCGACTGCATCGAAGAAAGTGCCGTCTGCACCGCATCGATCGGTTTGAGCGGCGTGGTGTCGGCGAAATCCAGCGTCAGGTCGGTGCGGTTGAGCAGATTGAGCGTGCTGACCAGCGCGCCGAACTGATCGCCGCGTGCCAGGCTGTCGGCGCGGGTACGGGTGGCGCCGACCGATACCCCAGCAGCGCTCGCGAAATAGTTGCCCGGATAGCCGCCGAGGTTCATGCCCATTGCGCTCAGCACCGTGCGCCCGCCGGCCGAATCGACCCAGCTCGGGTGCATGTAGATCACCGACTTGCCGGCTTCCAGGTAGCTGCGCACCAGCGCGGCGAGGCGCGGACTGTCGGCGGTGCCCGAACCGAACACGATCAGGTGCAGGTCTTGCCAGCAGGTGTTGTCCGGGTCGTCGACCTTGCAGGTCGTCAGCGTCGCGCTGCTGCCTGCCCGCACGATGTAGTTCTTCACCGTGTTGGCGTCGTAGCCGGCGGTGCCGACGGCGATCGTCGCCGGTAGTTTGGCGGCGCCGTCGCCGGTCATCAGCCAGGCGAAGGCGCGATTGAACAGCGGCAGATGCTGCTGCTCGCGCGTGGTGCTGGCCATCCAGCTCAGTACGTTGGCGCCGTAGGCCAGCCCGCGACCGCTACCGATCTGCGCGATCGCGGCCATGCCGCTGCCGTTGTCCGACACGATCAGCGGCGTCGCGATCGTGGTCTTCGCGGCGGTGATCGAGCTGCTGTTGGTGGTGTGGTCCAGCGCCAGTTGTGTGATGTCGGTGCCGTAGATCGAGGCCAGGGCCTGTGTCTGCTTTGCACCGAGTGTGGTCGCCAGGCTGACCGCACGGGCGAGCAGGGTGTCGCGATCCTTGGCGGTCAGTGCAGTCGGGTCTCCGCTCTGCAGTGCCGGCGTGATCGCATCGGGTGTGTTTGTGCCGCCCGAGCCACCGCTAGTGCCGCCACTGCTGGTGCCGCCACCGCCACCGCTTGATGTGTCGCCGCCACCGCCGCCGCCACAGGCGGACAGCAATAGCGCGGCCGCCACCGCGAGCGCGGCGGCAATGCTGCTCTGTTTCATCTTTGACCTTTCCCTGGTACGCAGTGACGCTGGTTGCGTTGTTCTTGGTGTCGGGCTGGGAGCCGGCCTTGGCCGGTATCCGCCGCCCGCGCGTCGGCGCAGCATGCTGCGCGGCTCGGCCGCGGTGCGCGGAGTTCTGAAGTTCCGGCGCGACAGCTGCAGCGTTGCCGCGGCGGATTGTATGACATTGCAATGCCAATCGATGTCGCCTGCGCGACCGGGCTTGTTGCCGGCCGGCCATTGGGCGACAGCCTGCAGGCGGACTCGGTACCATGCGGTTATGACTCATCGGACTCACGTGGATCGAGAACCCCGCATCGGCGCCGTCATTGCGTTGCAATTGCTTGTTGCGCTCATCTGGGGCGGCACCTGGATTGCTGGGCGCATCGTCGCCGCCGAGATGCCGGCGCTGGCGGCAGCCGGCTGGCGTTTCGTGCTCGGCACGCTGACACTGGGCGCCTTGGTCTGGCGCAGCGCGGGCACCCTGCCGCGCATCGGTATGGCGGACCTCGGCCGTGTTTGCGCGATGGGTGCGACCGGTATCCTTTTCTACAACCTCTGCTTCTTCTACGGCCTGCAACATGTGCAGGCGGGCCGCGGTGCGCTGGTAATCGCGCTGAACCCGGTGGCGGTGGCGCTTGCCGCGTGGCTGTTGATGGGCGAGTCGCTCAGCCGGGGGCGGCTGGCGGGCGTGGCGGTCGCGCTGGCGGGCTGCCTGCTGGTGATTGGCCGAGGCGACCCGCTCGCGCTGCTGCGTGGCGACATCGGCGTCGGTGAACTGGCGATCCTCGGCTGTGTGGCCGGCTGGTGTGCCTACACACTGATCGGGCGGCGCGCGAGCCGCACGCTCGCGCCGCTAACGATGACCTTTTACGCATCGCTGGCCGGCGGCGTGATGTTGCTGATCACCGGCTTGCTTGAAGGCAGCCTGCGCAGCGTGCCCGTGGTGTCATGGCGGGCGGTGGCATCGCTGCTCTACCTCGGCGTACTGGGCAGCGGGTTCTCGTACGTCTGGTACGCGCAGGGTGTGATGCGGCTCGGCGCCGCGCGTGCGGCGGCCTTCATCAACCTGGTGCCGCTCAGCGCAGTCTTGCTTGGCGCGCTGATGCTCGACGAACATGTCGGCCTGCTGGTGCTCGCAGGCGGCGCATTGGTACTGCTGGGCGTATGGCTGACGAATCGGACTCAATCAGGAGGAAGCAAGGCATGACGCGCAAGACCGTTCTCATCGCCGGGGCATCACGCGGCATCGGCCTCGAATTCGCGCGGCAGTACGCGATCCAGGGCTGGAAGGTGTACGCCGGCGTACGCACGCCGGCCAAGGCGACCGAACTGCTGCGGGTGAAAGGCGTCGAGGTGCTGCCGCTCGATGTCACATCCGCCAATTCGATCGCTGGCGCAGCCTGGCATGCGGATGAAGACCCGCTCGATCTGCTGATCGTGTGCGCTGGGCTGTATGGGCCGGAAACGACGAACTTCCTGGCGCCGGGTGATGCGGACTTCGATGCCGTGATGCACACCAACGTGCTGGGGCCGATGCGCGTGATTCAGGCCTTCGCCGATTCGGTGATCGGTGCGCGTGGCAAGATCGCGGTGATCTCGTCCGAGATGGGTTCGATCAGCGGCACGCTCGGCAGCAAGGGGCTGCTCTACCGCGCATCGAAGGCAGCGGTGAACATGGTCGCGAAGTGCGCGGCGAACGAGTATGGCCCGCGTGGCGCTACGGTGGTGACCCTGCACCCGGGCTGGGTCAAAACGGACATGGGCGGCCCCAACGCCCAGATCGAGGCCTACGACTCGGTGGTTGGCATGCGCGGCGTGCTGGAACGCGTTGGCGCGGCCGACAACGGTGGTTACTTCAACTACGACGGCACGCCGATCGCGTGGTGAGCGCGGTGCTGTGGGGCCGCTGCGCCGCGCGCCCCGTTTGCAAAGCATTGCAGGGATTCGGCTGACGTCAGCGTGAGCGCTGCGGCAAAATGACGGGCTGAGTGCTGCGCCAGAAGCGCGGCTTGCCTGACACCGCTGGCGCCACCCGCCCGCCCGAACCGGATTGCCTGATGACTTCCCCCGCTTGGCGCCTTGCGCCGCTTTGCCTGCTGCTGTTTGCCGCCTGTTCCAAGACCCCCGAAACCGCCAGCCTGCCTCCTCCAGTGGCTGCCAGCAGCGTCCCGGCGCCGAGCGGCAGTAGCGCAGTCGCCTGGTTCAAGGGCGATGTGGATGCCGCCTTCGCCGAGGCGAAGCGCAGCAACAAGCCGGTGTTCCTGTACTGGGGCGCGGTGTGGTGCCCCTACTGCAACCAGGTTAAGGCGACGCTGTTCAACCGTGCCGATTTCGCCGAGCGTGCGAAGCAGTTCGTCCCGGTAGAACTCGACGGCGACTCGCCCGAGGGGCAGAAGCTGGCGGCCCGCTTCAAGGTGCGCGGCTATCCGACGATGATCCTGTTCCGGCCAGACGGCACCGAGCTGACACGCCTGCCTGGCGAGGTCGACGCGCAACGCTACCTGCAAGTGCTCGCGCTGGGCATGAACGCGAACCGACCGGTGAAGGATGTGCTGGCCAGCGCGCTCGCCGGCAAACCGACGAGCGCGGATGACTGGCGACTGCTCGCTTACTACCCCTTCGATGCGGACGAGGAACAACTGGTCAGCAAGGCCGCACTGCCGGCGACGCTGGCCCGCCTTGCCGCCGCAGTGCCATCGGCCGAATCGGCGCTGGCAACGCGTTTGGCGCTCAAGGCCTTCGTTGCGCAGGCGCAGGTGGAGCCGATGCCGAAACTCGCCGGTGATGCAGGGGCGCAGCTCCTTGCAAAGCTGCTCGCCGATCCGACCGAAGTGCGCAGTCAGTTCGACCTGCTGATCGTCGAACCCGACAAAGTCGCCACGCTGCTCACGCCGGCCGGCGGCGCTTCGCGCCTTGCGCTGGCAGCGCAGTGGAGCAAGGCGCTCGAAGCCTTGACGCAGGACGCTTCGCTCTCGACGACGGACCGTCTGTCGGCACTGGGTGCACGTGTTGCGCTTGGCAAGCTGCCCGGTGCGACGCCGGTCGATGCAGCGCAGCTGCGCAGCCAGATCAAGGCCGCCGACGTGGCCACGAGCAACGGCTTCGAACGCCAGTCTGTGATCTACACCGCCGCCGGCGTGCTGACTGACGCCGGGCTGCTCGACGATTCCGATGCGCTGCTGAAGGCGGAGCTGAAGCGCTCGCATGCGCCGTACTACTTCATGCGGATGCTCGGCGGCAATGCGAAGAAGCGCGGTGACACCTCTGCAGCGCTGAAATGGTACGAAGACGCCTGGGCTGCATCGCAAGGTTCCGCCACCCGCCTGCAATGGGGCAGTGGTTACCTCAACGGCCTGCTCGATCTTGCGCCGACCGACGAAGCGCGGATCGAGTCGGCCGCCGGCAAGCTCTTCGCCGAGGCGGCCGGCACGCCCAACGCGTTCTACGAGCGCAACCGGGCGGTGCTCGAGCGCAGCGCGAAAAAGCTCGGTGATTG
The DNA here is from genome assembly GCA_945957295.1 of uncultured Uliginosibacterium sp. GTDB lineage: Bacteria > Pseudomonadota > Gammaproteobacteria > Burkholderiales > Rhodocyclaceae > Niveibacterium. The sequence continues at coordinate 7,850 of CAMFLH010000137.1, read as the reverse complement.
GAATGCCGGCGGCAAACACGACGCGAGCTGCCGGCGCATCGCGGCCCAAGCGGCGCAGCTGTGCACGAAGCTGCCGGCCGACGACGCGCAGCGGCCGGTCTGCGACAAGCTGTTCAAAGCCGCTCGCTGACGCTGGCGGCCGTTGACCGGCATCAACGCCACCCGTCCGCCCGTCGGTCATCTTTCCCCTGTTGGTAGTGTGGTGATTCGCTCGCCGTACTGCCTGGGGCAAGGGACAAGAACGGGCGCACGTGCGCCCTTACGCCAGGGGAGGCGAATATGGACATTACGGCTAGCTTGATCGGATTTTTCGGCGGTTACGTGGTCGCAGTGGTGGTTGGCGCGCTGCTGATCGCACTGGTAACGACACTGGAAAACCAGAACAAGGCGCAGCGGCACTGACGCGGGCGCCGCGCAGGCAAAGCCTGCCGCCTGGAATACCTGAAACGCCCCGGCTGCTGGCCGGGGCGTTTTCTTTGCGGCTGCGGCAAATTACCGAATTGTCTCTGTTCAAGCCGCGCGGGGGCCGATAGGCTGTAGGAAGGCATCCACCCGATGCCCTCTCAACCCCTTGTGGAGTGACACTCTTGAACAAGATCCTTCTATGCCTGCTGGCGGCAGTCTTGTCGTCGGCCCTGAGCGCTTGTGCGACAGACCCGATCGCTTCATCTGGCGAAACACAGGCGGTCGCAGCGAGCGGTTCCGAACCGGAAGACGACGATCGCGTCTACACGACCGGAAGCATCATCAAACGCAAGCCGCGGGCCGGCGAGGTGCAAACAGTATCTCCCGACGCGCTGCTTGGCTCCATGAACCGAAACGCGACGCCGGGCGCTAGCTCGGGAACTGGCGGCCAATAGCGCGCAGTGCCGCGAGCAGTCATGCCTGTCGTGACTGCTCCAATCGTCTTCCCAAAGTCAGTTCAGGTCCGCGCTTCCGGGGACAATCGAAGTCGGAGATCGGTCGCCACAAGCGTCCGAAGGGGCGTTGCGTTTGTGTGAGCAGCGCTGAACGTTGCGCGAACATCCAACCGCGTGATTCGCTGAGAAGACGAGAAATGCTGCTGACGCAAGACCAGGAAATGATCCGCGACGCGGTGCGCGCCTATGCGCAGGACTGCATCGCCCCGCATGCAGCGGCCTGGGATCGCAACCATGAATTTCCGCGCGAGGCGCTCGCAGGCCTCGCAGCCCTTGGTGTGCTGGGCATTGTGGTACCGGAAGCCGACGGCGGCGCCGGCCTCGACTATGTATCGCTGGCGCTCGCGATCGAAGAAATCGCTGCAGCCGACGGCGCCACCTCCACCATCGTCAGTGTGCAGAACTCGGTCGTCTGCGGGCCGCTCAAGGCTTTCGGCAGCGCGACCCAGAAGCGCGAGTGGCTCGCTCCACTGGCGCGCGGTGAAAAACTCGGCTGCTTCTGTCTGACCGAGCCGCATGTCGGCTCCGACGCCGGTGCGATCCGCACCCGTGCGCAGCGCGACGGCGACGGCTGGCTGATCAACGGCGTGAAGCAGTTCATCACCACCGGCAAGCATGCCGATGTCGCGATCGTGTTCGCGGTGACCGATCCGGCCGCGGGCAAGAAGGGCATCTCGGCCTTCGTGGTGCCGACCAGCACGCCCGGTTACATCGTCGCGCGGGTCGAGGAAAAAATGGGGCAGCGTGCCTCGGACACCGCGCAGATCCTGTTCGAGGACTGTCGCGTCGGCGCCGATGCACCGCTCGGTGCAGAGGGCGAGGGCTACCGCATCGCGCTGGCGAACCTCGAAGGCGGCCGCATCGGTATCGCCGCGCAGGCTGTCGGCATGGCGCGCGCGGCGCTGGAGGCGGCGCTGCGCTACGCGAAGGAGCGCGAGAGCTTCGGCCAGCCGATCATCGGCCATCAGGCGGTGGCCTTCCGGCTTGCCGACATGGCGACCCGCATCGAGGCGGCGCGGCAGCTCGTGTGGCATGCCGCCGCGCTGAAGGATGCCGGCCGCCCGTGCCTGCAGGAGGCCTCTCAGGCCAAGCTGTTCGCCAGCGAAATCGCCGAGCAGGTGTGCTCGGACGCCATCCAGATTCACGGTGGTTACGGCTACGTGAGCGACTTTCCGGTCGAGCGCATCTATCGCGATGTGCGGGTCTGCCAGATCTACGAAGGCACCAGCGACATCCAGCGTCTGGTGATCAGCCGCGCCCTGGCCAGTGCCTGAGGCGGAAACTGCGCCGCTGCAACGCGATTGCGCGAGACGCTGACTGCGCCTTGGACTAGCATGGGCGGGTGCCGCAAAGGTGACCGCACGAGCCGTGTCCAACCCCCGGAGAGCTGAATTGAGCGCCTTCATCGACTTCTATTTCGACTTTGCTTCCCCGTATTCCTACGTTGCCGCCCACATGATCGAAGAGATCGCCGAGCGGCAGAAACGCAGCGTGATCTGGCATCCGATCGTCATCGGCACCGCTTTCAAGGCCGTCGGCGGCGCGCCGATGCAGACGCTGCCGCTGCGCAACGACTACGTGGAGAAGGATGTCGCGCGACTGACACGCTATCTCGGCCTGCCCTACGAGCATCCGAGTGCCTATCCGGTGCCGACCCAGGCGGCCGCCTGCGCCTTCCTGTGGGGGCAGGATCGCGACCCGGCGCGCGCGAAGGAATTCGCCCACAAGGTTTTCGCTGCCTATTTCGTTGAGGATCGCAACATTGCCGACCTCGACGTGATCCTGGAGATCATCGAATCCTTCGGTCTCGAACGTGCGGCCGCGCATGAGGCGCTCAACAGCGCGCAGCTGAAGGATCGCCTGAAGGCCGAAACCGATCTGGCGATGGCGCGCGGTGTGTTCGCAGCGCCCTTCTTCATCGTCGACGGCGAGCCTTTCTGGGGCTACTCACGCCTGCCGATCCTCGAAAAGTGGCTGGCCGACGGCCCGTTCTGAGGACGAACACGATGCCCGCCCCGATCGACTTCTACTTCGATTTCGCTTCGCCTTACGGTTACCTCGCCGCCGAGGTGATCGACGAGATCGCTGCCCGTTACGAACGCGCGGTGATCTGGCACCCGATCCTGCTCGGCGCCGCTTTCAAGGCGATGGGTGCAGCACCACTGCCGAGCGTGCCGCTTAAAGGCGAGTATGTGCAGCGCGATGTGGCGCGATCCGCGCGCTTCCTCGGCCTGCCGTTCCGGATGCCGACGCATTTCCCGATCCCGACGCAGCACGCCGCGCGCGCCTTCCTGTGGTTGAACGATCGCAACACCGATCTCGCGCGCAAGTTCGCACGCGCGGCCTACCGCGCCTACTTCGTCGATGACCGGAATATCTCCGAGGCCGACGTGGTGCTGGAGATTGCCGCGGTGCTGGGCATCGATCGCACCGAACTGGCCGATGCGATCGCCGCCGGCGCGATCAAGGAGCGCTTCAAGGCCGAGGTTGATGTCGCGCTGGCGCGCGGCGTTTTCGGCTCGCCCTTCTTCATCGTCGAGGGTGAGCCCTTCTGGGGCGTCGACCGCCTGCCGCAGCTGGAGAAGTGGCTTGCCGGAGGGCCCTTCTGACATGGCGCATGCGGAAGTCAGCACGCTCTTCACCGACAAGGTTCGCGACTATATCGTCGGGCGCCCAGGTTATCCGGTTCTGCTTGCCGGCTTGCTGATGGAATCGGTGGGTGCGCGCCCCGGCCAGCATCTGGCCGACATCGGCTGTGGCACCGGCCTGCTTGCGCAGAGTTTCCTGCAGCACGGCTTCTCGGTGACCGGCGTGGAGCCCAACGACGCAATGCGGGCGGCCGGTGCGCAACTGCTGTCTGCTCTGCCGTCCTTCCGCATGGTGGCGGGTACCGCCGAACGCACCGGCTTGCCGGATGCCTCGGTCGATGGCGTTGTCGTGGGCACTGCGTTCCACTGGTTCGATCCGGTCGCTTGCCGTGCCGAGTTCGCACGCATCCTGCGGCCGCGGGGCTGGGTGGCATTGATCGGTAACGAACGCGCAATGCTGGACGCTGGCGATCTCGCACTCTCCGAGCTGCTCGCGCACTTTCGCGACGATGCGCACGAGCAGATGCGGATGCTGGAAGACTGCGCGCCGGCCGAATTCCTCGGCCACGCCACACGCCATTTTGAAGTGCCGCATCGGCTCTCGCTTGATCACGACGCGTTTGTTGCGCTGGTCTTCTCGCGCTCTTACATGCCGCGTCCGGGGTCGCCGCGTCGTGCCGAAGCGGAAGCCATGATTGACAACGCCTTCAGTGCGCACGCGGCGGGGGGCCGCTACGCGCTGAATTACCGCGCCACGGTGTATGCCACCGCGGCTTTCGGGGGGCCGGCGCAAGCGGGCCGCTAGTACCGCGCGCCGCTTATCGGGCGCGTTTTGTGATGCTGGCCATGGGGGTGGCCATACGCAATGACCGTACTGCATTCACAGCTCAATCCTCGCGACGCGAGTTTCCAGGCTAACGCCGACGCGATGCGCAAGGTGGTGGACGACCTGCATGCGAAGCTCGCACAGGTCGCGCAAGGAGGCAGCGCCGATGCGCGCGACAAGCACCGCGCACGCGGCAAGCTGCTCGCCCGGGAGCGGATCGAAGCACTGCTCGATCCGGGGACACCCTTTCTCGAACTCTCGCCGATGGCGGCCTGGGGCATGTATGGCGGCGACGTCGCCTCCGGTGGTGTGGTCGTCGGCATTGGCCGCGTCGCGGGCCGCGAGTGCATGATCGTCGCCAACGACGCCACGGTTAAGGGTGGCACCTACTATCCGATCACGGTGAAGAAGCATCTGCGTGCGCAGGAGATTGCCGCCGAAAACCGGCTGCCCTGCATCTACCTGGTGGATTCGGGCGGCGCCTTCCTGCCGATGCAGGACGAGGTCTTCCCCGATCGCGATCACTTTGGCCGCATCTTTTTCAACCAGGCGAACATGAGTGCCACGGGCATTCCGCAGATCGCCTGCGTGATGGGCATGTGCACCGCAGGCGGCGCCTACGTGCCGGCGATGAGCGATGAAACCGTGATCGTGAAGAACCAGGGCACGATCTATCTCGGCGGACCGCCGCTGGTGAAGGCCGCGACCGGCGAAGAAGTGAGTGCCGAAGACCTTGGTGGCGGCGATGTGCATACGCGGCTTTCCGGTGTGGCCGACTACCTCGCCGAGGACGATCACGATGCGCTCGGCCAGGTGCGCCGCATCGTGTCGCATCTGAACACACAGCGCCCAGTCGGCCCGGCCATGGCCGAAGCCGAACCGCCGCTTTACGACGCCAGTGAGCTTTACGGCGTGATTCCCGCTGACTCGAAGAAACCCTTCGATGTGCGCGAAGTCATCGCGCGCATCGTCGACGGCTCGCGTTTCGACGAGTTCAAGGCGCGCTACGGCACCACGCTGATCACCGGCTTCGCGCACATCCACGGCCACCCGGTCGGCATCGTCGCGAACAACGGCATCCTGTTTTCGGAAAGCGCACAGAAGGGCGCGCACTTCATCGAACTGTGCGGCCAGCGCGGCATTCCACTGGTCTTCCTGCAGAACATCACCGGCTTCATGGTGGGCCGCAAGTACGAGAACGGCGGCATCGCCAAGGACGGCGCAAAGATGGTCACCGCCGTGTCATGCGCGAAGGTGCCGAAGTTCACGGTGGTGATCGGCGGCAGCTTCGGGGCCGGCAACTACGGCATGTGCGGCCGCGCGTATTCACCGCGTTTCCTGTGGATGTGGCCCAACGCGCGTATCTCGGTGATGGGCGGCGAGCAGGCCGCGAGCGTGCTCGCGCAGGTGAAGAAGGACGGTATCGCGGCGAAAGGCGGCAGTTGGAGCGCGGAGGAGGAAGAGGCCTTCAAGGCGCCGATCCGCCAGCAATACGAAACCCAGGGCCACCCGTACTACGCCAGCGCGCGGCTGTGGGACGACGGCATCATCGACCCGGCCGACACGCGCCGCGTGCTGGGCCTCGCGATCGCCGCATCGCTGAATGCGCCGATTGAAGCAACACGCTTCGGCGTGTTCCGGATGTAAGGGAGAACAACATGAGCGAAGTCGTACAGATGTCGGTGGCCGGCGGAGTCGGTCGCCTCAAACTCAATCGCCCGGAGCGGCATAACGCGCTCGACGAGCAACTGATCCACGACACCCATCGCGCCTTCGACTTGCTGGCCGGTAATCCGGCCGTGCGGGTCATCGTGCTGTGTTCGGAAGGCCCCTCGTTCTGTGCCGGTGCAGACCTCGAATGGATGAAGCGCGCGTCGCATCTCGACGGGCAGGCCAACTTCAACGATGCGCGCCAGCTCGCTGCCTTGCTGTACGCCATTGCGACCTGTGCAAAGCCGGTCGTTGCGCGGGTGCAGGGCTCGGCCTACGGTGGCGGTGTTGGCATGATCAGCGTGTGCGACATCGCAGTCGGTGTCGAGGGTGCGCAGTTCGCGCTGACCGAAGTGCGGCTCGGCATCGCCGCGGCGACGATCAGCCCCTATGTGCTGGGCGCGATCGGTGCGCGGCAGGCACGCCGCCTGGTGCTCACCGGCGAGCGCTTCGATGCGCACCGCGCCAAGGGCTACGGCTTGCTGCATGAAGTGGTGGCTGCCGATCAGCTCGATGCGGAGGTCGATCGCATCGTCGCGCTGTTGTTGCTCGGTGGCCCGACCGCGCAGGCGGCGGTGAAGGATCTGATCCGAGACGTGGACGGCGAACCACTGTCGCGCGAACTCACCGACGCCACGGCACGCCGCCTCGCCGAGATCCGCGCCAGCCGCGAAGGCCGCGAAGGCATAACCGCCTTCCTCGAAAAGCGCAAACCGAACTGGGTGCCGGCGGAGTGATGCGATGAATGATGCGAAACCGGTGTTGCGCCTGGCCGACCTGCCGTTGGAAACCTTCAGCCGTGGCGAGCGTTTCGCCGACGCTTATGCAGCGGTCGGCCCCTTGCTCGGCCTGCGCCACCTGGGCGTGGGTTACGACGTGATCCCGCCCGGCAAGGCGATCTGCCCCTTCCACAACCACCATGCCAACGACGAGTTCTACGTCGTGCTCGAAGGCGAGGGCACCTATCGCTTTGGCGATGCGCGCTATCCGGTTACCGCGGGCGACGTGATGGGCGCCCCCGCCGGCGGCCGTGACACGGCGCACCACCTGATCAACACCGGCAGTGTGCCGCTGCGTGTGCTGGTGATCAGTTCGATGCGCGAACCGGATGTGTGCGAGTACCCGGATTCCGACAAATTCCTCGTGATGGCGGGCAAAGCGCCCGGCGCCGATGGCGTGGCTGCATTCCGCCATGTTGGGCGGCGAGGGGATGCGGTGGATTATTGGGAGGGGGAGTAAGGGGGTGGTGCCTCGCATCGCACGATGTTTCGCTGTTGGCTTGCGATGTGTGGTGTCGCGTTGCGACGGCCTTCCCGCTGAAGCCGGGTCCCGCCCCGGCGGGCGGGTTCCTTTCTTGTGCCGACAAGAAAAGAACCAAAGAAGCGGCCCCCGCTTCAACGCCGCGTGCTACGCACGCGGGTCCCTGCGCTGCTCGCGTCGCCGGGGGCCTGCGGAACTCGCCCTCGCTGCGCTCGGAGCTCAAACAGTCCTCGGCCCCGCCGTGCTGCGCACGTCGGAACCCGGCAACGCTGCGCTGCTCGGCGTTTCAGAGGGGGATGGAAAAGCGTCAACGTTTCTCTGCTGTCGGATTTCCGTAGCGCAGATTCGGGCCGAAGGCGGGAATCGGGGATCTGAGTGTGAGCGACTCGCTGCTACCCAGGATTCCGCGCGGGTCTATTCAGATTGCGAGCAGCGGGAAAGCGCAGCGTCGCGGATGGTTTTGACTTTCGGGTCCCGTCGAGAGCTCCGAACGGAGGTGTCGGCCGGCGGGGTAGTCCGGACTCGCTGTTTGAGGCGCGTAGCGCC
>CAMFLH010000136.1 GCA_945957295.1 uncultured Uliginosibacterium sp. | reverse complement strand
CTACACTCGACTAGTCGTCGGCAGCGTCAGATGTGTATAAGAGACAGGCGATGGCGCTTGGCACTGCCGGATTCACTGCGGCGCTCGGCGTGCAGCGCATGGAAGACAACGGCCTGAAGCCCGAGAATGGCGCGGTGATCGTCACCGGCGCCACCGGCGGCGTAGGCAGTCTTGCAATCGACATGCTGGCCGGGCGCGGCTACGAGGTGGTGGCCCTCACCGGCAAGGCGGATCAGGCCGACTGGCTCAAGTCGATCGGTGCCGCCCGCGTGATGCTGAGAAGCGAGCTCGATCTCGCGAACATCAAGCCGCTCGACAAGGGGCTGTGGGCCGGCGCGGTCGATAACCTGGGGGGCGATGTGCTCGCGTGGATCGCCAGCACGATGAAGCCCTGGGGTACGATCGCGAGTATCGGCCTTGCGGCCAGCACGGACCTGAACACCACAGTGATGCCCTTCATCCTGCGTGGCGCGAGCCTGCTCGGCATTGATTCCGGATACGCGCCCGCCGCGATCCGCGAGCATGTCTGGGCGCGGCTGGCGACGGACCTGCGGCCGCGCCATCTTGATGCAGTGACACGCGAAGTGGCGTTTGATGCACTGCCGACTGAATTCGACCGTTTCATCGCCGGCCAGGCACATGGCCGCGTGGTGGTGCGGATTGCTCCCTGAATCGTTTCCGGACTCACCCCCGACATGAGCCAAGCCCCTGAGCAACACGCGACCCAACTGCCTCGTGTGCTGATCGTGGACGATTCGCGCATGGTGCGCGCGTCGCTGATTAAACAGATCCGTGCGAACTTCGAAGTGCGCGAGGAAGCCGACGGTGAAGCCGGTTGGCAGACGCTGCTGCTGGATCCGACGATCGAAGTGGTGATCTCCGACATCGGCATGCCGCGGCTGGACGGCTACGGCCTGCTCGAACGCATCCGCACCTCGCGGCTCGCCCGCATCCACGATCTGCCGGTGATCATCATTTCCGGCGAGGACGAGGAAGAGGCGCGCGTACGCGCCAAGGAAGCCGGCGCGACCGACTTCATCAGCAAGGGCACGCCGACCGTTGAGCTGCTGGCGCGCCTTGAAGCCCTGGTGAAACTGGCGCAAACCCGCCGCGACCTGGAAAAGAGCCGCGAGCAGCTGGTGCGCAACTACCATGGCGATGTGTCGGTGATGGCGATCGAGATCGACCACTACGCCGAACTTGCCGCGCGCTACGGCAACCATGTGGCGCAGCTGATTCATCGCAAGATGTCCAAGCTGCTGTCGGCGAAGGTGCGCAAGGAAGACACCGTCGCCCATCTGGCCGAGGGGCAGTTCGCGATTATCTCGCCGTCGGCCGATCTCGATGCCTGCGGCGCCTTCGCGCTGCGCCTACGCCGCGCGATCGAAACGATCGTGATGACCTACAAGGAAGAGCGCATCCGCATCAGCCTGACGATCGGGCTTGCCACCGCCGGCGGCGATGCGCACATGACGCTCGAATCGTTGATCGCGCTGGCCGTGCAGCGGGTGCAGGACGGCAAGCTGATGGGCGGCAACACGGTTGTGTCGGACTCCGGCGAAGTCACGCCGGAGAACGTCGGCCGCTTCAGCCGCCTCGCAGTCAGCGTGGACCATGCACTGACCCAGTTGCGTACCGGCCAGACCGACGAAGTGCGTCGCCGTGTGCGCGAGCTTGTTGGCACGATGATGCCGCTGCTCGAATTCATCGATGCCGAGTTTCGCACCGGCATGCCGCTGGGCCTGCTGGCCGAGCGCGCGAACCTGATCAATATCGAGCGCACCGAGATCGGCACCCCGATCCGCACCCACCTCTGAGTGACGCAGGCCGCGGCGCCTGCGTCAGTGCGATGTAAGCTGAACCCCCAAGAATCCCCTGCTTAAAACAGGGGATTTTGTTTTGGTCTTCGGGGGGAGAGCATGACAAGCTACAAGGCGTTTCATCGCCGTTCGATCGACGATCGCGACGGTTTCTGGGGCGAGCAGGCGAAGCTGATCGATTGGCAGACGCCGCCCGCGACGGTGTGCGATTTCTCGAATCCGCCGTTTGCGAAGTGGTTTGCCGGTGGCCGTACCAACTTGTGCCACAACGCGGTGGACCGCCACGCCGCAGTGCGCCCGGACGCTGCGGCGCTGATCTACATCTCGACCGAAACCGGCGTCGAGCGCACCTACAGCTTTGCTGAACTCAAGCGAGAGGTGGAGCGCACCGCTGCGATCCTGCGCGGACTGGGGGTCGGGCGTGGCGATCGCGTGCTGATCTACATGCCGATGATTGCCGAGGCGGCCTTCGCAATGCTCGCCTGTGCGCGCATTGGCGCGATTCACTCGGTGGTGTTCGGCGGCTTTGCCGCAGGCAGCCTCGCCACCCGCATCGATGATGCAAAGCCGAAGCTCATGATTACGGCCGACGCTGGCATGCGCGGCGGCAAGGCGGTGCCCTACAAGCATCTGGTGGACGAAGCCTGCCGGCTGGCGCAGACGCCGCCGGAGCGGGTGCTGATCGTCGATCGCGGCATTGATGTCGGATTTCCGCGCGTCGAGGGGCGAGATCTGGACTATGCAACGCTACGCGCGCACCACCTCAATGCCGAGGTACCGTGCGAGTGGCTGGAATCGTCCGAGCCCTCGTACATCCTCTACACCTCTGGCACGACCGGCAAGCCCAAGGGCGTGCAGCGCGATACCGGCGGCTACGCGGTGGCGCTGGCTGCGTCGATGAAGCACATCTACTGCGGCAATGCGGGCGAAACGATGTTCTCGACCTCGGACATCGGCTGGGTGGTGGGGCACAGCTACATCGTCTACGGCCCGCTGATCGCCGGCATGGCGACGATCATGTTCGAGGGCACTCCGATCAAGCCCGATGCCGGTGTGTGGTGGAGCATCGTCGAGAAGTACAAGGTCAGCGTGATGTTCTCGGCGCCGACGGCGATCCGCGTGCTGAAGAAGCATCCGACCGAGCTGATCCACAAATACGACCTCTCTTCGCTGCGCAGCCTGTACCTGGCCGGCGAGCCGCTCGACCAGCCGACGCATGAATGGATCATGGGCGAACTCAAACGCCCGGTGATTGATCACTACTGGCAGACCGAAACCGGCTGGGCGATGTTGTCAGCGATGCCGGGCGTGGAGCAGACGCCGATCAAGTTCGGCTCGCCGAGCTTCCCGGTGTATGGCTACGACCTGCGCATCTTCCGCGAAGATGGCTCGGAGGCTGGCGCGAACGAGAAGGGCGTGGTCGGCGTGGTGCCGCCGCTGCCACCGGGTTGCCTGTCCACCGTATGGGGCGACGACAAGCGCTTCGTCAGCACCTATTTCTCGCTGTTCAAGGAGCCCCAGGTGTATTCCAGCTTCGACTGGGGCATCCGCGACGAGGACGGCTACTACTTCATCCTCGGCCGCACCGACGACGTGATCAACGTTGCCGGCCATCGCCTCGGTACGCGTGAGATCGAAGAAGCGGTGCAGGCGCACAGCGCGATTGCCGAAGTGGCGGTGGTGGGCGTGAACGATGCGCTGAAGGGGCAGCTGCCTGTGGCCTTCGCGGTGCTGAAGGACCCGACGCGTAGCGACACCGAGGTCAAGCGCGCGGCGCTGGAGGCGGAAGTGATGAAGACTGTCGATGGCCTGCTTGGCGCGATCGCGCGTCCGGGGCGGGTGCATTTCGTCAGTGGTCTGCCCAAGACGCGCTCTGGCAAGATGCTGCGCCGTTCGATCCAGGCGCTGGCGGAAGGGCGCGACCCGGGGGATCTGACGACGATCGACGACCCGAGCACCTTGCAGCAGATTCGCGAAGCGCTCGGCGGCAGCTGACGCAAGCTGCGCAGCAAAGAAAAACGGCCGGGCATTGCCCGGCCGTTTTGCGTTTTGAAAGGCTGCGCCTTACTTCGTCAGCACCGTGACGGCGGTACCTTCAGCGACCACCGTGCCGCTCACCGTGCGCGGCGCGACCGAGGCGTCGGACTTCTCGGCCTTCACCGTCCACGTGCCAGCGGGCAGCGGGTGGGTGTAGTTGTCCGCGGCGTTCTCGATCACGATGGTGTCGGTCACGCCGCAACCGCTGATGGTGTTGACCACCACGCCGTAGCGCGGGCGAGTGGTCGTCACGCAACTGTTGATCGCATCCCACGAGGTGAGGCGCAGCGCCGGTGTCGCTTTGCGCAGGTTCACCATCTGCTTGTAGTAGGCGAACACGTCAGCGTTATCGACCTTCCATTGCCAATTGATCTGGTTCACCGAGTCCGGCGACTTGTAGCTGTTTGCGTCGCCGCCCTTGGTGCGCAGCAGTTCTTCGCCGCCGTGCAGGAAGGGGATGCCCTGCGCGGTGAGCACGACGCCGTTGGCGAAGTCCTGAATACGGCGCAGATAGCTGGTGCTGGTGACGCCGTTCGCGGTGGCCCAGGCGAGGATCTTGTCGCGCAGGGTTAGGTTGTCATGCGCCGAGACGTAGTTGATCGACTGTTCCGGGTCCATCGCGAACATCGGGTCCCAGGTGTCGATCGTGGTGTTGGCGTCTTTCGTCGCACGGATCGCGCCACGGCTGCCGACCTGGATGCGCCAGGTATCCGGATTGGCGTTGAACGCGAAGCAGTCGCCCGCGTTGCAGCCACCGTTGTCGTTCTGGCCTTTGATCGCCTCGCGGAACTTCGAGTTGAACACGCCGACATGGCTGTTCCAGATGCGGCCGATCGTGCCCAGGCGCACGCGCTGCGCTTCCTTCGTGTCGGTGGCGTATCCGTTCCACGGTTCGCCGTAGATCAGCAGGTTGCGATCCGGGAACTTGGTGTTCAGGTTGTCCGCCCACTTCTGCACTTCGGCGTAGCTGAAGATGCCGATCAGGTCGAAGCGGAAGCCGTCGATGTTGTACTCGCGCGCCCAGTATTCAAGCGAGTCCTGGATCATGCGGCTGACCATCGGCTGGTCGGCGTCGATCGAGTTGCCGGTGCCGGAAAGGTCGGTCGCGGTGTAGTACTTGCTGGTGATCGGGTCGAACATCTCCTTCGCGAACGTGTGGTTGTAGACCACATCCATCACCACGCGGATGCCAGCCTTGTGGAAGGCGTCCACCATCTGCTTGAACTCTTTGGCGCGGTTCACATAGTCGAACGGCGTCAGCGAGTAGCGCTCTTCCGGCACGTTGTAGTTGCGCGGGTCGTAGCCCCAGTTGTAGCAAGCGGTGTCCGTGACCGTCGGGCAGGAGCCGAAGTCATACACCGGCATCAGCTGCACATGCGTAACGCCCAGTTCCTTCAGGTGATCCAGACCGGTTTTCACGCCATTGAAGGTGGTGCCGGCCTCGACCATGCCGAGAAACTTGCCCTTGTTGGCGGCCGAAACGCCGGAGTTGGCGCTGATCGTGAAATCGCGGACATGCGTCTCGTAGATCACCGCATCTTCGCGGTTGGCGAGCGCCGGGCGGGCAGCCCAGCCGGTCGTGAGCGTACTGGTGCTCATGTCCATCACGATGTTGTTGTTCGTGTTGGGCTCGACCATCTTGCCGTACGGGTCGCGCACCGACACCCCGCCAACGAGGAAGGAGTACTTCTTCAAATGCCAGTTGCCAGGCACCGACACCTGATAGACGTCGGCGTAGCCGTTGAAGTCGGCAACGCGGTTCATCGGGTAGGTGGTGCCGTCGAGCACCAGTTTCACGTCGGTCTTGTCGGGGGACCAGAGCGAGAACACCGTCTTGGTGGTAGACCACTCGGCACCCAGCGTGCTGGCTTCCGACGCGGGCAGCGTGCCGCAGCTGGCTACCGGCGTGGCGGTGATGGCCTTGGTGTCGCTGTAGAAATCGATGGTGTAGCTCTTCGGGCTTGCCACCGCGTAGTCTGCAGTGGGGAATGCCTGCGTCCAGTCGCCGTAACGATCGATCTTGAAGCGCGCGCCGCCACCGGCGTCGCCGCCGGCGAAGTACTGGCAGGTCTGGTAGTGAGTACCGCCGAGCGCGGTCATCTGGGTCTTGCCCCAGGCGTTTGCCGTACCGCGGAAATACCACTCGGGCGGCGCTGCCGGCGTCACGATGGCGAGGCTGCTGCTCCACGGCGATACGTTGCCGGCTGCGTCATACGCGGCGACTGCGTAACTGTAGGAGCTCGAAGCGGCGACCGAGGTGTCGGTGTAAGCCGCGGTGGACGTGGTGCCGAGCTGAATGCCGTTGCGCGCGATCTTGTAGCCGGCGACGCCCACGTTGTCGGTCGAAGCGGCCCAAGTCAGCGCAACGCTGTTGTAGGTGACGCTGCTGCTGGTCGGCACGCCCGGCGTGGTTGGTGGCTGGGTGTCCGGTGCGCAGCTTGCCACCGGGGTCACGCTGATCGCGTGGGTGTCGCTGTAGAACTTGATCGTGTAGCTGGTGTTTGCGGACACGCCGTAGTCGGTGGCGGGGTAGGCCTCTGTCCAGTTGCCGGTACGGTCGATCTTGAAGCGCGGGCCGCCGTTGGCGTCACCGGTAGTGAACTTCTGGCAGGTCTGGTACAGCGTGCCGCCCATGGCGGTCATCGCCGTGGTGCCCCAGGAATTGGGCGTGCCGCGGAAGTACCAGTCTGCGCTGGCTGCGAAGGGCGCCGCGGCTGCGCTGAGCAGTAGCAACGTTCCAATGGGTTTCAACACATGTGTCTCCTCGGATGTGCGCCGAACCGGCTGGTGCGGCGTATGCGGCTGTCGGCATTGCGCTGTTGTTCGGGGGGCGCTCAAACGACGGCCGACAATAAAAAAGCGGGGCGATCAGATCGCCCCGCGTGTGCTGCTTGAACTGCCTTAGAACTTGAAGTTGCCGTCCGCGCGCGATGCGGTGCAGGGCGACGTGGTCGTCGTCGTGAACTCGCGGTTGCCGCTGCTGGTGGTCTGGTTGCTTTCCCAAACCGTGGCGCCGGTGCTCGGGTTGTACTTCACATACTTGTACTGTGTGGCTGCACCCGCAGGCAGATTCACCGTGCCCGACCAGGTTGCGTTGGCGCCCGTGCCCTGAATCGTCAGCGCGAACGACGAGGCCGGCGACCAGTTGCCGATTGCCGTTTGGTTGCCCACGACGTACAGGTTCTGGCCGGTGACGGTGTTGGCGTTCGCGATGCTGAACGTGACCGCCACCGAGGTGCAGCCCGTGCCACCGCTCGGCGTGGTGACCGAAAGCGCCGGCGAGCTGTAAGCCGAGTTGTTGCCGGCTGCGTCGTAGGCCTGCACCGCGTAGGTGTAGGTGGTGTTGGCGACAGCGGTGTTGTCGGTGTAGCTGGTGCTCGTCGTGGTTCCGATTGCGGTGCCATTGCGGGCAACGCGATAGCCGGTGACGCCGACGTTGTCGGTCGACGCGGTCCAGGTCAGCGGCACGCTGGTTGCCGTGACGGTGCCCTTGGCCACGTTGGTCGGTACGGTCGGCGCTTGGGTGTCAACCGTCGAGCCCGCCCTCCATACCGCGTAGTTGGCGCCCGATGCCACCATCGTCCAGCTGCCCGAGGGCGCCCAGCTGTTCGGGCCGATCTTCATCGCCAGTTGGTAGTTCGTACCGGTGATGATGGCCGCGTACAAACCCGTTGCCGCTTGTTGGATCGAGACTGCGGAGGTTGAGGTGATGCCGGCCGCCTTACGCGCATCAACGAGTGCCTTGATATCAGCCTTCAGGCCCCAGTTGTACACGTGCGGGTAGTAGATCGTCGGTACGCCCGGGTGGGTCAGGATGTAGGCGTAGCCCTGCATTACCTTGTCGCACGGCACCGGCCAGTGGTTCTGGCCGACCGAGCACGACTCCGACGGGCCGGTGTCGTGGTTGTCGACGAAGGTCACCATCTTCATCGGCCACCAGCCGATACCGCCGGCGGGCTTGCCGCTGCTGTCCTTCAGACGGTAGTACTCGTTCGCCGACAGCGCCTGGTTGAGCAGGCCCTTGGTCGTGAAGTCGAAGGCGCCGCACTTGCCGCTCGAACCATCGACGTAGTTCATCAGCAGTTGGCGGTGGGCGTCGACGTTGTTGTAATCGAGGTTGGTCCACACTTCGCCAACGCAGAAGTCGGCGGCCATCGCGTCCTGATACATGCCGGCGTAGCTGGCGCCGTAGCCCTTCGAGTAGTCGAAGCGGATACCGGTGAAGCCGGCGCCTTTGAGGCGCGACGACAGCCAGGTCTTGATGTCGTTCTGGACGAAGGTTTGCGTGTGGTCGATGTCACGCGCGGCGGAGTAGCCGTCGCCGGTGTCGGCGTTACCGCACTTGCCGGTCCACTCGTCGCTGTTGACGACGGCACGGCAATCCCAGGTCGGGTTGGTGAAGTCGGCCCAGCCGGCCGTGCCGACTCGGTGGTTGATCACGACGTCGACGACGCTCTTGATGCCCTGAGCGCTCAGGGCCGACGTGGCGGCGGTCAGTGCCGTCTCGGTGCCATAACTGGAGTTCAGCACATTAAGCTGACGTGGCAGATAGCCTTGCGTCGATGCAGCATCCGAGGGCGGCGGGAACCAGACGTGGGTGATCCCCAGCGTCTTCAGGTCGGCGGCCTTCGATTGCAGATCGGCATACCAGCTGCCGTTCGCGGAGTTCCAGTGGAAACCCTGGAAGAGGATTGCGGAGCTGGCCTTGTCCTGTTCGGTTGCGGCCTGCGCGGAGGAAAGACAGGCCAATGCACTGCTGACTGCAAGCGCCGTGAGGGCGACGCGGTGATGCACCTTCATGGGTAAGTCTCCTTCGTGTGTGACAAGAGTCCGAACCTCATGCTTCTTGCGCGAGGCACTGGGTGCCGGGGGCGCGCGGCGGAAGCTGACGTCGGTCTGGCAATGGGCTGCACGGCGTTGGCGCAGCCTCGTTAAATACGGGAAAGAGGCAGCGGGGATGGGGTGTTTGCCTCACCCCCGCGCTGCTGCTTATTGCTTCCAGACGGCGTAGTTGGTGCCGGAGGTCAGCAGCGTCCAGCCGGTGCCCGGCGACCAGCTGTTCGGGCCGATCTTCATCGCGAGCTTGCCGGTGGTGCCGGTGATGATCGCGGCGTAGAGGCCGGTGGTGGCTTGCTGGATCGCGACGGCCGAAGTCGAGGTCACGCCCGCGGCATTACGAGCCTGGATCAGCGACTTGATGCCGGCGCGCAGCCCCCAGTTGTACACATGGGGGTAGTACACCGTCGGAATGCCCGGGTGGGTCAGGATGTAGGCATAGCCCTGCATCACCGAGCCGGCCGGCACCGGCCAGTGGTTCTGCCCTGTCGTGCTGGTTTCCGACGGGCCGGTGTCGTGGTTGTCCACGAAGGTCACCGACATCTGGCCCCACCAGCCGATTGCACCGGCAGGCTTGCCGGCGCTGTCTTTCAGGCGCCAGTAGTCGTTGTTGTTGAGCACCTGCACGAGCAGGCCGTGGGTGGTGAAGTCGAAGGCAGCGCAGGTGTTGCCGGTGCCGTTGATGTAGTTCATCAACACTTGGCGGTGCGCGTCGACGTTGTTGTAGTCGAGATTGGTCCACACCTCGCCGACGCAGAAATCCGGCGCAAAGGCGTCGTGATAGAGCTTCGCGTAGCTCGGCGAATAGCCCTTTGAATAGTCGTAGCGGATGCCGGTGAAACCGTCCGCCTTGAGCTTGGCCATCCAGCTCTTGATGTCGTTCTGAACGAAGGTCTGGCTGTGATCCACGTCGCGTGCCGAGGCGTAGCCATCGCCCGAGTCGGCGTTACCGCACTTGCCGGTCCATTCGTCGTTGTTGACGACCGCGCGGCAATCCCAGGTCGGGTTCGTGAAGTCGGCCCAGTTGGCGGTGCCGACGCGATGGTTGATCACGATGTCCGCGATCGACTTGATTCCCTGACCCTTAAGCGCGCTCACGGCGTTCTTCAGGTCGGTTTCGGTTCCGTACTTGTTACTCAACACATTGAGCTGACGCGGCAAGTAGCCGTTTGCGTCGGCCGAATCAGTCGCCGGCGGGAACCACACATGGGTGATGCCCAGGTCCTTCATGTCGGCTGCTTTGCCGCCCAGCGTCTGCAGCCAGTTCGGCCCGCTGTAGTTGGGCGAGTTCCAGTGGAAGCCCTGCAGCAGGATGGCCTTGCTGGCACCCGCTTGTTGCGTGGCGGCGATGGCTGAGGTGCCGGCGAACGCACTGGTGAGCGCGAGCGCGATGCCCAGTACGCGGAATTGCTTTTGCATCAAGATCTCCTTTGGTGACTATGGTGCTGGCAGTGGCTACGAGGCGGTATGCCTCGTTCTGCGCGCGAGCCAGCGGCTCGGATTGCGCAACGTTGGCGCAATCTCGTCGTGCATCGCCGCGAGCGAACCAAATCGCGCGCAGCGGGTCGGTAATTCAGTGGTGTCTTATGGCGGTGGCGCGCAGCTGGAAGCGGGCGCCAGGGCTTGGCCGCGTTGCGGCAGCCCGATGCAGATCGCAGGTAGATGGATGTGACGGCCGGTAGACGACCGACAGCGTCGCGCGGTAACGCTCAAGCAACATCGTGTGACTCTCCGACTTGTTGCCGGCCCTGTCTGGTATCCGCACTCACGTCGCGCAGCCGGGCTCTGAGAGCCTGACCCGTGTGTGCAAACAGGGCATCGGGTGACAGCCCTCAATGGAGCCGTCTTTATGGTCTCATTAGTAAATATCGTAAATACAAAAAAAGCAAGTAAATTCCTTTGTCATATTCTGCGGGTGCCGCCAGGGTGGCATGTCGGTGCGGGTGTGCCATTGGCTTTGGGGCGGATAAGATCGAGCCTTCATGTTCCTTGCTTGCCGCGCTGACGGAGACGCATGAGCTTATTTTTCCTGGCTTTGCTGCCTTGGTGTGCCAGCCTGATCCTGTCACGGCAGCGCAACGCGAACGCTGCGTTTACGCTGGCCGGCGGCACTGCGCTCGCATCGGTGGCGCTGCTGACATCTCTTGCGCCTGGAGTACTTGCCGGCGCGCCGGTGAAGGTGGCGGTCGATTGGTTGCCGGCGCTTGGCGTGTCGGCGACTCTGCGGCTCGACGCCTTGGCGTGGCTGTTCGCGACGCTTGTGAGCACGATCGGCGCACTGGTCATGCTCTACGCCCGTTACTACCTCGCCGGCGACGCTCGCCTGCCGCGCTTCTATGCGCTGCTGTGCGCCTTCATGGGTGCGATGCTGGGCGTGGTGCTGGCCGGCGATCTGGTGCTACTAGCGCTGTTCTGGGAACTGACGAGCGTGGCCTCGTTCCTGCTGATCGCGTTCAACGCGCCAGATCGTGGCGCGGTGCGCGGTGCGCGAGTGTCCTTGTCCGTCACGGCCTTGGGCGGCGTAGCGTTGATGGCGGGGGTAGTGCTGATCGGCAGGGTGGTAGGCAGCTACGATCTCGATGTGGTGTTGCGTAGCGGTGATCTGCTGCGGGCCGATGCCGCCTATCCGTGGATACTTGCCTGCGTGCTGCTCGCGGCATTTACCAAGTCCGCCCAGTTTCCGTTCCAATTCTGGCTTGCGCGCGCCATGGCGGCACCGACCCCAGTATCGGCCTACCTGCATTCGGCCACGCTGGTGAAGGCTGGCATCTTCCTGCTGCTGCGCTTCTACCCGGCGCTGGCGGGCACCGAGGCCTGGTTCTTTGCCGTTAGCACCGCCGGCGCGATTACCCTGTTGCTGGGCGGCGTGGCGGCGGTGTTCCAGCACGATCTGAAGGGCTTGCTTGCCTATTCGACGATCAGCCACCTCGGGCTGATCACGCTGCTGATCGGCTTTTCGGCGGATACCGCCATCGTTGCGGCGGTGTTTCATGTGATCAACCATGCCACGTTCAAAGCGTCACTCTTCATGGCAGCCGGTATCATCGACCACGAGTGCGGTACGCGTGATCTGCGCAAGGTGAATGGTCTCTGGCGCTACATGCCATTGACTGGCGCGCTGGCAATCGTTGCTGCGGGCGCGATGGCAGGGGTGCCCTTGCTCAACGGTTTTCTGTCGAAAGAGATGTTCTTCGGCGAGGCGCTGGCACTTGAAGGCCACGATCTGGTCGCGCTTTTCGCGCCGCTGGCTGCGGTGCTCGCCGGCGCGGCGGGTGTGGCCTATTCCGCGCGTTTTGTGCATGACGTGTTCTTCAATGGCGAACCGGTCGGCTTGTCGCGTATTCCGCATGAGCCGCCGCGCTGGATGGCGGTTCCTGTCGCCATTCTTGTGGTGATCTGCGTTGCGGTCGGTTTGATGCCCCAGCCCATCGTTGGGCTTCCGCTCGCGGCGGCTGCGAGGGCGGCAATCGGCGGCACCTTGCCCGAGTATTCGCTCGCGCTGTGGCACGGCTTCAATGCCCCGCTGGCGATGAGCGCTTTCGCGCTGATCGCAGGTATCTCGGCTTACGCTGTCCTGATGCGGGGTCGCTGGCTACACGGCCAGGCGGACCCGACGCCCACCGGCTACCGTGCTTATGAGCGCGTACTGCTCGCGTTTGCGCGCAGCGGTCGCTTGCTGGTTCGGCAGATGCAGGGCGACCGTTTGCGTTTGCAGATGGCGCTGCTCGCCCTTGCCGCGGTGCTGGCGGCGGCGCTGCCGCTGGTCGCTGGCGGATTTGCAGCACACCGGCCGGCGTTTTCGGGCGTCACGCTCACGGGGGCCTGGTTGATCTGGGTGGTCGGAATCGTCTTTGCCGTGGCGTCGGTCAGCACACGAGTGCGGCCGGTCACGGCCTTGCTGTTCCTCGGCGCTGTCGGGCTTGCCGTCTCGATTGCGTTCGCCGGGCTGTCAGCGCCGGACTTGGCGCTCACGCAGCTCTTTGTCGAGGTCGCCACGGTGCTGCTGTTGCTACTGGCGCTCGAGCGCTTGCCGGTCGAGGCGCCGCGCGCCCGGCGCCTTGGCGCGCGCCTGCGCTACATCACCCTGGCGCTGCTGGGCGGTGGTGGGGCGGGGTGGCTTGCATGGGAGGCCATGCAGCGCAAGCCAGCGGTGATCTCGGATTTTCATCTCGCCCACGCCGTCGATGGGGCCGGGGGGACGAACGCGGTCAACGTGATCATCGTGGACTTCCGCGGTTTCGACACGCTCGGTGAGATCACGGTGCTGGCGGCCGCCGCCTTGATCGTGTGGGCCTTCCTGGCCCGCGAACGGGCCGGGGTGCTGGGCCGCTTCCGCGGCTCGTTCATGTTGCCACTGGCCGTGCGGCTGTTGATGCCGTGCGTCGGGCTGGTTGCGGCTTACCTTTACCTGCGCGGTCACAACCTGCCGGGTGGCGGGTTTGTCGCGGGTCTGCTGCTTGCGATCGGCTTGGTGCTGGAGGCGCTTGCGCTGGGGTCGTGGCGCTCGCCGCATGCGCGGCCTGTGCGTTGGC
Source organism: uncultured Uliginosibacterium sp. (assembly GCA_945957295.1). GTDB lineage: Bacteria > Pseudomonadota > Gammaproteobacteria > Burkholderiales > Rhodocyclaceae > Niveibacterium. Next base: position 280 of record CAMFLH010000136.1, on the reverse strand, counting down.
TTGCGTCTGGTTTGGCGATCGCGGTGCTGACCGGCGGAGCCAGCCTGATGCTGGGCTATCCCTTCCTCACCAGCGCCTTTGGCCACCCGGTGCTGCCCTGGATCGGCGAACTTCCGCTTGCAAGTGCAGCCGCTTTCGATCTCGGCGTCATGGCAGTGGTGGTGGGCGCGACCTTGATGTTGATCCTGGCTTTTGCCTTCGGGCGTGAGGAGTCCGCCGGATGACGCTGGAACTGATGCTCGCCTCGGCCATTGCCGTGCTGGTGGCGTGTGCGCTGTAT
>CAMFLH010000135.1 GCA_945957295.1 uncultured Uliginosibacterium sp. | reverse complement strand
GCACCGACGGTGGTGCTACCCGCTACGCCGGAACAGCCTGCCATGGCTGTGTGCTCACCGATCTTTACGTTGTGGGCGATCTGGACCATGTTGTCCAGCTTCACGCCATTCCCTACAAAAGTGTCGTCAAGGGCGCCACGGTCAATGGTTGTGTTCGCTCCGACTTCCACATCGTCGCCAAGCACTGCGCGCCCGATCTGGGGAATCTTGACCCACGCCCCATTGCGCTCTCGCGCATAGCCAAACCCGTCTGCGCCAATCACAGCACCGGAATGGATGATGCAACGCTCACCAATCACCGTGTCGTGATAGAGCGTCACGTTCCCGTATAACAAGGATCCTGCGCCGATTCGGGTTCCTGCCCCCACAGAGCAGCCCGGACCGATGATGACGTTCTCCCCGATCTCGCAGTTAACGCCGATATACGCCAATGGCCCCACGCTAACCGAAGCCGGGACTGCCGACTCAACGACCGCCGACGGGTGAATGCCAGTCACCGCTTGCGCCGGCGGATTCAGTAACTGTGCGAGTCGGGCGAAATATAGGTAGGGCTGATCGGTAATGATGCGAGGCAGCTCGCTCGCTGACTCCGCAGCCGGCGGCAGAATCACCGCCGAGGCACCTGTCGTCGCGAGCACATTGCGATACTTTGGGCTCGCCAGGAACGCAATCTCACCCGCTTTCGCGGCGTCAAGACTGCCAACCTGATTAACAACCGTCGAGCCATCACCAACAACTCGGCCGCCGAGGCGGCCGACAATCTCGATGAGACTTGGCACTTCGGCTTACTTGGCGTTGAGCGCTTTGATGACCTTGTCGGTCAAATCAACACGCGGGCTGATGTAGATTGCGTCCTGAAGGATCGCATCGTACTTCTCCGTATCGGCGATCTCTCGGATCGTACGGTTCGCACGCTCCAGCACACTAGCCAACTCTTCGTTGCGTCGCTGGTTCAGATCCTCGCGAAATTCGCGCTGACGGCGCTGAAACTCGCGGTTCAAGTCGGCGAACTCGCGCTCCTTCGTCTTGCGCTCACTCTCCGACATCGTCACGGCATTCTTTTCCAGGTTTTCCTGCATACCTTGCAGCTGCTTGGTGAGCTTCTGCAGATCCTGGTCACGCTTCTCGAATTCTTTCTCAAGCTTCTTCTGAGCGACAACCGCCGGCGCAGACTCCCGCAGAACTCGATCGGAATTCACAAATCCAATCTTGCTCTGAGCCATGGCGCTCGCTGACAGGCCTAGGGCCACTGCGACAGCCAGAACTGCACGAGTCTTTCTCACAACCGTCTCCTTCAGCATCAGAAAATGTTGCCCAACTGGAACTGGAAGCGTTGCGTCCGGTCGCCTTCCTGCTTGTTCAGCGGCTGACCGAAGCTGAACTTCAGTGGCCCGATCGGTGAAACCCACGCCAGACCCAGACCGGCACTATACCGGATATCCGCATACTGAACTTTCTGGTCCGCCCCCCAGACCTGACCGCCATCGACGAACAGGCCGAGCCTGAAACTCTTGTCGATATTGGTCATTGGAAGCGGGAAGAAGTACTCTGCACCATAGGTAAGCAACTGCGTACCGCCAAGCGCATTCCCGCTTCCAGAGCGCGGCCCGAGCGAGTTGTCATCGTAGGCACGCACAGACCCAATACCGCCGGCGTAGTAGTTCTTGTAGAACGGCACAGGCAAGCCACCGTATCCGGAGGCATACGAGGCGTTTCCGTGGAACTGTAGCGTCGCATCCTTGAAAAACAAGGGAATGAAGTACTGCGCCTGATAGTTAACACGGTAGTAACGCTGCTCGGCCGGTGGCACCGCAACTTCGCCCTGAAGCCGTTGATAGAAGCCAGATACTGGTGTCAGATAACTATCCCGCGAGTCATAAGACCACGACGCAGTCAGCAAGAACGTATTCGTCAGCTCACCGAATTTGTTAACAAAGTCGATGTACTGCACATCACTGGCGCTCGATACCGTAGTTCGAGTCGAGTCGAAAGAAGCACCAAAATACACTGCATCGTCTTCGGCAATCGGATAACCAAAAGTCATACCAAGGCCTGATGACTGCGTTTTGTAATAGGCAACGTTTGTTGTTGCCGACGGGTTGTAATTTCGGTGATAGACGTTATAGCCCACACTTACGCCCTCGGGCGTAAAGTAAGGATTGGTGTAGGACAGCACCAGCGTCCGATTCGATTTGCCGGTATTGAGGTTCAGTGACAGCGCGTTGCCTGTACCAAAGAGGTTGTTCTGGGACAGGGACCCTTGCAACACCAGTTTGTCAGTCGTCGAGTAACCCGCGCCGATCAGGAAGTTCCCCGTAGCACGTTCCTTGACAACTACGTTCAGATCAACCTGGTCACTGGTCCCTGCGACTGGTTGAGTCTCGAGATTCGTTTCCTCGTAGAAGCCAGTGCGATCAAGTCGCGCTTTCGAACGTTTGATCTTGGTACCGTCATACCAGGCGTTCTCGAACTGCCTCAACTCGCGCCGGATCACCTCGTCCCGCGTACGCGTATTGCCGGAAATATTCACCCGGCGGATGTAAACGCGCTTCCCCGGATCAACAAAGATGGTGAAAGCGACCTCTCGCTTTTCCTTATCCAGCTCCGGCGCAGCATTTACGTTGGCGAATGCGTAACCCTCATTGGCAAGGCGCTCAGTAATTGAGCGAGTTGTCTCAGTAAGTTGATCGCGGGAGAAGATGTCGCCGGGGCGCAACGCGACCAACGCTTTCGCCTCTGCATCCGTGATGATCAGGTCGCCCGCCAGCTTCACGGCGGAAACCTTGTATTGCTCACCCTCAGCCAACGCAATCGCGATGTAGACGTCCTGCTTGTCGGGCGTAATGGAAACCTGGGAGCTCTCTACGGCGAAGTCGAGATATCCACGATTCAGGTAATAACTCCGCAGGCTCTCCAGATCACCCTGAAGCTTGGGCTTCGAATACTCGTGAGCTTTGGACAGCCAATTAACGGGTGGGAACCAATGCTTCGGGCGCGCTGAAATCTGATTCTTCAAATCAGATTCGGAGAAGACCTTGTTTCCAGTAATGCTCACCTGCTTGATCGCGGCAATCTCACCTTCGACAATCTTGAATTTCAACGCAACGCGGTTTCGCTCAAGCGGTGTAATGTCGGTAATGATTGTCGCACCGTAGTAGCTACGGTTAAGGTATTGCCGCTTCAGCTCCTGCTCCGCGCGATCCAGCAACGCGCGGTCGAGAATGCGCGACTCGATGATCCCAGCATCGCGCAATCCTTTTCTGAGGTTGTCGCTGTCAAAAGCGCTATTGCCCTCGAACTCGATCGAACCAATTGCGGGACGCTCGTCGACAACGACGACGAGAACATTGCTGTCGACCTCAAGTCGGACGTCCTTGAAGAAACCAGTTGCGTACAGTGCGCGAATCGCTTGCGCGGCCCGCTCTTCGTTGAGCTTCTCGCCAACCTTGACCGGCAGATAGTTGAAAACCGTGCCCGCTTCGGTGCGCTGCAGCCCCTCGACCCGGATGTCCTTTACGACGAAAGGTTCGAAGGCAGATACAGTACTTGCAGCAAAAAGGGACAGGAGCAGCCCCGGGATCAACTTAAGTCGCATTGGGAGAGTCAGGACAACAACCGGGTGATGTCGTTGAAAAAAGCGAAGGCCATCAGGCTTGCCAGCAGTGTGAAACCGATCTGCTGGCCGATCTCCATGACTTTCTGTGAGACAGGGCGCCGCATCAGGATTTCCGCCAGATAATACATGATGTGTCCGCCGTCCAGCAGCGGGATCGGTAACAGATTAAGAACGGCGATGCTGATGCTGATAAGCGCCAAAAAACGGACGTAGGCGTCTACGCCGATCCGCGCAGACTGCCCAGCGTAATCGGCGATCGTTACCGGGCCACTGATGTTCTTCAAGGAGACGTGCCCCGTCACCATCCGGCCGAGCATCTTCAGCGAGAAACCAGCCATTTCCCAAGTCTGGCGTACCGCACGACCGAAGGCTTCTAAGGGGCCATAGCGAAGCTCTACCAGTAGGCGCTCGCGCCAGGCGCCGTCAGACTGCACTGCGACACCAATTCGCCCGATCGACTTTCCATGCTCTTCGTGTGCCTCGGGTACCACACGCATCTGCGCGCGTTGCTGGCCACGGCTTACCTCCACCGACAGCGCCCGCCCCGGCGAAGCGCTGACCTCGCGAACGAGATCCTCCCAACTCGTGAGCACTCGACCATCGATGTTCTCAATCCTGTCCCCAGCCCTTAACCCAGCTTTCGCTGCAGGTCCGTTGTCGGCGACGCTACCAATGACCGGCGGCACTGCCGGGCGAAACGGCAACAGGCCGAGATCCTTAAGCGGGTCAGCTCGCTCCAGATCTTCACCCAAGCCGCTCGTCTCTAGCAGCGCAATCCGCTCGCCGCCCGCCGAGCGAAGTTTGAGTTCGACCGAATGGTCATCAACAAGGTGGCGCAACAATGCCCACCGCACATCGGTCCATGAACGCGTGAGCCTGTCACCGACAGCAAGCACTTCATCGCCGGCATGTACCCCTGCGCGCGCCGCGGCACTCTCAATCGACGGCTGAGCAACGATGGGCCGCAGCTCGGAGACGCCGTGCATGAACCCAACCCAGTAAATGAGCACCGCTAGCAGCAGATTCGCAAACGGGCCGGCGGCTACGATCGCGAGGCGCCGCCAGACCGATTTACGGTTAAACGCAAGTGCCAGTTCGCTCTCAGGAACCGGTGCTTCGCGCTCATCGAGCATTCGGACGTAGCCGCCCAAAGGAACGGCACACAGCACCCACTCGGTATCACTTGGACGCTTCTGATGACGTAGCAAGACACGGCCAAAGCCCAAGGAGAAGCGCAGGACTTTCACGCCACACAGGCGCGCGACGATGAAATGGCCAAACTCGTGAACGGTAACCAGAACACCGATCGCTACGACGAACGCCCCGATGTACCAGAAAATGCTCACATGTAGCTCCGCGAACGCTTGGCGATAAAAGCCTGGGCGACCTCACGCGCCGCAGCGTCAGCCGCGAGCACGTGCTCAAGCGATTCCTGAGCCCCGGTATCGCAAGAGTCAAGGACGGCTGCCACCGTCGTCGCAATATCAAGAAACGGAATCTTCCGATCCAGAAAGGCAGCCACAGCCACTTCGTTAGCGGCATTAAGCACGGTTGGCGCGAGGCCGTCTGCGCTGAGTGCTGCGTAAGCAAGACCAAGGCACGGAAAACGTGTCAGATCCGGTTTTTCGAAGGTCAACCCGACCGTGGACGCAAGGTCGAGCGGTTCAACGCCAGACGCAATCCGGTCCGGATAAGCCAGCGCATGCGCGATCGGCGTACGCATATCCGGATTGCCAAGCTGCGCTAGCACCGAGCCGTCCGCATACTGGACCATCGAGTGAATGACACTCTGCGGATGAATCACTACATCGATTCGATCGCCACCCACACCAAAAAGCCACCGCGCCTCGATCACCTCAAGGCCTTTATTCATCATGGTGGCCGAGTCGACCGAAATTTTGCGCCCCATGACCCAGTTTGGGTGCGCAACCGCCTGATCGGGCGTGACTGATTTAAGTTGCTCGGCAGACCACGTGCGAAACGGTCCACCAGACGCCGTCAGCAAAAGTTTCGTGACGCCGGAATTCGGCAGACCGTACCCAAATCCGGCCGGTAAGGACTGAAAGACCGCGTTGTGCTCGCTATCAATCGGCAACACGGTTGCCCCCGCACGTCTCGCCTCATCCATGAAGATGCGGCCAGACATCACTAGCGCTTCTTTATTGGCAAGCAAAACGCGTTTGCCGGCTCGGACGGCCGACAAGGTAGGCGCCAGGCCGGCAGCGCCAACAATTGCGGCCATGACGGTGCTGACATCACGATGCGCTGCCACTTCACACAAGCCAGACTCACCAACCAGGATTTCGCATTGAATCTGCCGCTCGGCCAGCATCGACTGAAGCGTCTCTCGCGCCGCGAGATCGGGCACTACGGCACACTGAGGACGAAACACTGCGATTTGATCTGCAAGCCTATCGAGCTGCCGGAATGCCGTGATCGCAAAGACTCGGTAACGATCTGGATGGCGAGCAACGACATCAAGCGTGCTCGTACCAATCGACCCGGTTGCACCGAGGATGGTCAGCGTTTGCATCATTGGCTTGCGAGTCTCCAGACCAGCATCCACAGTGCCACGAGCGGAAGCGTCGACGTGAGGCTGTCTATGCGGTCGAGCACGCCACCATGCCCCGGAAGCAATGCCGACGAATCCTTGATCCCCGCTTGTCGTTTGAGCAGCGATTCGAACAGGTCACCGATGACACTCAGCGCAGACAACACAAGCAGAAGCATCACCGTAACCGGCCACCCCAAGCGCTGAGGAACCATCGGCATCCAGACTGAGAACACCACGACACCGTAGATCAGAACGCCGAGCAGCCCAGCGTATACGCCCTCCCAGCTCTTTCCGGGCGAAATCTCGGGCGCCAACTTGCGACGACCAAACGCGCGACCGCCAAAATATGCGGCGATGTCGGCGACCCACACAACCGCCATCACTGCCAGCATCATCCAGACGTTTGCCTCGCGCAGACGCGCGAGCGCCACCGCGGCAGGTAGCAGCACCACAAGCCCCAACAGCAATGGAAGTACGGCTCCTTCAGCAATGCGCCAGCGCTGCTTGAGCCAGGGCGGCGCAAGTAGCATCCAGAACAGGGCCGAGAGCGCAAATAACGCTGCGTCGATCGCCGGCGAGCCTATCGCCGCAAACGCCACGACTGCGGCGGCGACGATGAGGCCATACCCCCAGCGCACGGCAGAAGGCAGCCGAAACAGCCCCGCCCACTCCCAAGCGGCGGCGAGGCCGAGCAAGCCACAAGCGCCCCACCATCCCGAGGTCGGCAACAGGAAAACAGCGGCAAGCAGCCCCGCCAGCATCAACAGGGCCGTGACAACACGTTCGCGCAGCATTGCTTACTCCGTCGCGCTTGGCGTCTGTTCTAGCACTTGCTCACTCGTGCGACCAAAGCGCCGCTCGCGCTGCCGATAGGAGTCAAGCGCGAGGTCAAACGCTGCCGCATCGAACTCAGGCCAGAGGGTTTCCGTGAAATAGAACTCGGTGTATGCCAACTGCCAGAGGAGAAAATTGCTGATTCGCTCCTCGCCGCCCGTGCGAATGAAAAGATCGGGTTCGGGCGCGTCAGAAAGCGCCAGGAAAGGCGCCAGATCTTCTTCCTGAAAACCCGAACGCTTCTCAGGATGCGCCGCCAGCATGGATTCAATCGCGTTGAGGATGTCCCATCGACCGCCGTAGTTAGCAGCAATCGTTAGAGTCAGGCCGGTATTTTCAAAGGTCAGCGATTCCGCATCGGCAATCATCTGCCGGATCTGATCATCGAACCGGCTCAAATCACCAACAACTCGGAATTTGATGTTGTTGCGATGAAGCTTTGCGATTTCCTGCTGCAACGCCTTCAGGAACAGGTTCATCAGAAAACTGACTTCATCCGCTGGGCGACGCCAGTTCTCTGAACTGAAGGCGAAAAGCGTGAGGTGACGAATGCCGCGATCGATACATGCGGACACAATCTGGCGGACGGTCTCAAGACCGCGCTTGTGCCCCGCGACGCGCGGCATCAGGCGCTTGCGCGCCCAACGCCCGTTACCGTCCATAATGATCGCGACGTGCTGTGGGACCGTGTTTACGGCGGGCACGTCGCGGGTACTGCTGAAAAATCGGCTGAGCGCCATGGTAGGAGGGGACTCCGCCTAGAGGTTGGCGGGTCCTCAGACCTGCATCAGGTCTTTTTCTTTCTCGGCGAGCAGCTTGTCGACTTCCGCCACGTAGCGATCAGTCAGTTTCTGAATGTCTTCCTCGGCACGACGCTCGTCGTCTTCCGAGATTTCCTTCGCCTTGACCGCATCCTTGAGGTGGTTGTTCGCATCACGACGAAGGTTACGCACGGCCACGCGTGCATTCTCCGCTTCGCCACGAACCACCTTGATCAGGTCCTTACGACGCTCTTCGGTCAATGCGGGCATCGGAACGCGGATGGTATCGCCCATCGCCGAGGGATTGAGGCCGAGATCCGAGTCGCGGATCGCCTTCTCAACCTTCGCCAGCATTGTCTTCTCCCACGGCTGCACACCAATCGTGCGCGCGTCGAGAAGGTTGATGTTGGCGACCTGATTAACCGGCACCATGGAGCCGTAGTAATCCACTTGCACGTGATCGAGCAGACCCGCATGGGCACGCCCGGTACGCACTTTGCCGAGGTCGTTCTTCAACGCCTCGACAGACTTCTGCATCTTCTGCTCGGTATTCTTCTTCAGATCGGCAATCATGTTTTGAGTCCTTGCTTCAGATATGCACCAAAGTGCCTTCGTCTTCGCCCATCACGACACGCTTGAGCGCGCCGGTCGCGAAGATGCTGAAAACCTTGATCGGCAACTTCTGGTCGCGACACAACGCAAAAGCGGTTGCATCGAGCACCTGAAGATTGCGGGCGATCGCCTCGTCAAAACTGATCTTTGCGTAGCGCGTGGCTGACGGATCCTTCTTCGGATCGGCGGTATAGATACCATCGACCTTGGTCGCCTTAAGCACGATCTCCGCACCGATTTCAGCGCCGCGCAATGCGGCTGCCGTATCCGTTGTAAAGAACGGATTGCCGGTGCCGGCAGCAAAAATCACAACCTTGCCATCTTCCAGGTAGCGAATCGCCTTACCCCGGATGTAGGGCTCGACAACGGCTTCCATATTCAATGCGGATTGAACGCGCGCAACGACGCCCACATGCTTCATCGCATCGGCAAGCGCCATGGCGTTCATGACGGTTGCCAACATGCCCATGTAGTCAGCCGTCGCGCGGTCCATGCCGCTTGCAGCGCCGGCCATGCCGCGGAAGATGTTTCCCCCGCCGATGACCACGCCAACTTCAACCCCAAGGCTCACCACCTCCGCCACTTCCTGGACGATCCGGGATACGACGTCGCGATTGATACCAAAGGCATCATCGCCCATCAGGGCTTCACCGGAAAGTTTGAGCAGAATGCGGCGGTAGGCGGGAGCGGTCATGGGTCAGTCCTCAGCGTTGTGCGGCGGCGGCAGCGGCTTGTGCCGCGACTTCTGCTGCAAAGTCGGTCGTCTTCTTCTCGATGCCTTCACCAACGATGAACAGCGTGAAGCTGTGAACCGTTGCGCCCTTGGCCTTGAGGAGCTGCTCAACCGTCTGCTTGCCGTCTTCGGCCTTGACGAAGACCTGGCCGTACAGCGTCACGTCCTTGAGGAACTTCTGCACGGTACCTTCGGCGATCTTCTCCAGCATCGCTTCCGGCTTGCCGGCTTCCTTGGCCTTCTCGATGGCAACACGACGCTCGGTCTCGATCAGATCGGCCGAAACACCGGAAGCGTCCAGCGACTTGGGCTTATTGGCGGCGATATGCATGGCCAGATCCTTGGCCAGCGCCTCGTCACCACCCTCGACGTCGATCAGCACGCCGATCTTCGAACCGCCGTGGATGTACTGAGCGACCTTACCTTTGGCCTCAACGCGCACAAAGCGGCGGATCGACATGTTCTCGCCGATCTTGCCAACCAGCGCGGTACGCACCGAATCCACGGTACCGTCGCCGAGCGGAAGCGCCGACAGCGCGGCCACATCGGCCGGCGCCTTGCTGGCGACGAGTTCAGCGCAGTCGCGTGCGAGCTTTAGGAAGTCGTCGTTCTTTGCGACGAAGTCGGTTTCGCTGTTGATCTCAACGATCGAAGCAAGCTTGCCGTCGGCCGAAATGAACGTGGAAACCACGCCCTCGGCGGCGACGCGCGCGGCGGCCTTGGTCGCCTTGCTACCGAGCTTGACGCGCAGAATCTCCTCAGCCTTGGCCATATCGCCGGCGGCTTCGGTGAGCGCCTTCTTGCATTCCATCATTGGAGCATCGGTCTTCTCGCGAAGCTCCTTAACCATGCCTGCGGTAATTTCCGCCATGCTGACTCCTTAAATTCAGTTAATGCAGTGGATCGTTCCGAAGCGGCTTAGGCCTGCTCTTCGGTGCCTTCGTCCACTTCAACGAATTCGTCTGTTTCACCTGCGGCGACGATCTCGTTGATCACCTGGCTACGGCCTTCCAGCACGGCGTCAGCGACACCGCGGGCGTACAGGCGGATCGCGCGGCTCGAATCATCGTTACCCGGGATCACGTAATCAACGCCTTCCGGCGAGTGGTTGGTATCAACCACGGCCACGACCGGAATACCGAGCTTTTGCGCTTCGGTGATCGCGATCTTGTGATAGCCGACGTCAATGACAAACAGTGCATCGGGCAGGCCGCCCATTTCCTTGATGCCGCCGATCGACTTCTGCAGCTTCTCGAGTTCGCGCGTCGCCATCAGCGCTTCTTTCTTCGAGAGCTTTTCGATCGAGCCATCCTCAACCATCTGCTCCATTTCCTTCAGGCGCTTGATCGACTGCTTGACCGTCTTGAAGTTGGTCAGCATGCCGCCGAGCCAGCGCTCGTCAACGAAAGGCATACCAGCGCGCTGCGCTTCTTCAGCGAGGATCTCGCGAGCCTGGCGCTTGGTGCCAACGAAAAGAATGGTGCCGCGATTGGCTGCCAGCTTGCGCGTGAAAGCCATCGCTTCCTGGTACTTGGCCAGGGTCTTTTCGAGGTTGATGATGTGAATCTTGTTGCGATGGCCAAAAATGAACGGGGCCATCTTGGGGTTCCAGAAACGGGTCTGGTGGCCGAAGTGAACACCGGCTTCCAGCATCTGGCGCATAGTCACGGACATGTTGATTCTCCGATCTAAGGGTTAGCCTCCGTCCCTGGTGGCCGCGCAGAGATCGCGACCTCAGCCCGCTTGTGCGGGACCCTTGCAACAGGGACGTGCGTAGTTCGCCATACCCCCCATGGGTATAGCCAAGCCCGCGATTGTAGCAGGTCAGGCGAGGTTCTCTCAAGCCAAGCGAGCGCAAACAGGCCGGCCATGTGGCCGATACCCGCGAAAGCAGCTAACCTTTCGGTTTATCTTGCAGCTGCCACAACAACAATGAGCGTCACCATCAAGACCCCCGCAGAAATCGAATCGATGCGCATTGCCGGCCGCCTCGCGTCCGAAGTGCTGGATTTCATCACCCCGCATGTGCAGCCAGGCGTAACAACTGAAACGCTCGACCGGCTGTGCCATGACTACATGGTGAATGTGCAGGGAACGATCCCCGCGCCGCTCAATTACGCGCCACCCGGCTACACGCCCTACCCCAAGTCGATCTGCACATCGATCAACCATCAGGTTTGTCACGGCATTCCCGCCAACAAGGCGCTCAAGCGTGGCGACATCGTCAATCTGGACATCACCGTCATCAAGGACGGCTTCCACGGCGACACCAGCCGGATGTTCATCGTTGGCGGCGAGGCCAGCATTCTTGCCAAACGCCTCTGCCACATCACCTACGAATGCATGTGGCTGGGCATTGCGCAGGTCCGCCCCGGCGCGCACCTTGGCGACATAGGCCACGCGATCCAGCGCCACGCGGAAGGCGCCGGGTTTTCAGTGGTGCGAGAATTCTGCGGCCATGGGATTGGCCGGAACTTCCACGAAGAGCCGCAGGTGCTGCACTACGGCCGCCCCGGCGCCGGCCTCGAACTCAAACCGGGCATGATCTTCACGATCGAACCGATGATCAATGCGGGCAAAGCTGCAATTTCAGAACTGCCGGACGGCTGGACGATCGTGACGAAGGATCGCAGCCTGTCGGCCCAGTGGGAACACACTGTTGTGGTGACTGAAACGGGCGTGGAAGTACTCACCCGCTCCGCAGGTACGCCGGCCATCCCGGATATCGTCGCCAAGCAATTCGCAGCCTGATCCGATGAGCAGCCCTGCTGGCAGCGACGACCTACGGCGCGTCGCGGAGCACTTGCGCAAGCGGGTTGCGGATGGCCGCGCGCAACTGAAGGCGGCCTTTGACGCAAAACCGGAACCCGCCAAACTCCTCCACGAAAACGCGCTGCTCGTCGATGGCGTACTGCGCGACCTCTGGGCGGCTGCAGGATTGCCTTCAAATACCGCCTTGGTCGCGGTGGGTGGCTACGGCCGCGGCCAGTTGTATCCGCATTCAGATGTAGACATCCTGATTCTGCTCGGCGAGGAACCGGAGCGCGAGACGCGCCAACGTATCGAGCAACTGGTCGGCGTATTCTGGGACATCGGACTAGAGGTCGGCCATAGCGTCCGCACGATCGACGAGTGCCTGGAGGAGTCGGAGCGCGACGTAACCGTCCAGACAAACCTGCTTGAGGCACGCTGGCTGTCGGGGGACGACGCCCTCGTCGCAACATTGCTGGCGCGGCATCGCGCAGCGCTTCACCTGCCAAGCTTCTTCATTGCCAAGCGCGCGGAACAAGAGCAGCGCTACAACCGGTTCAACGACACGCCTTATTCACTTGAGCCGAATTGCAAGGAGAGCCCGGGCGGCTTGCGTGACCTTCAGACCCTCGTATGGATCTCACTCGCATCGGGACTGGGTTCTAGCTGGGAAGCGCTTGCCGAGCAAGGGCTGGTGACCGCGGAGGAATGCGCGGAACTGAACAAGTCAGAACGCTTTCTGCAGAACTTGCGAATCCGCCTGCATCACCTCACCCGCCGGCGTGAAGACCGCATCCTCTTTGATCACCAGGAAGCGCTCGCACGCGCACTGAGCATCTCGGCAACAACCACGCGACGCGCTTCCGAAGTGATGATGCAGCGCTACTACTTGGTCGCAAAAAAGGTTACCCAACTCAACGCGCTGCTGCTGCAGAACCTCGCCAGTCGCATCCTGCCGAGTGGCCTCGACGCTCCAACGCCGATTGATGCGCGTTTCTGCAAGCGTCAGAACCTGCTCGACGTGCTGGACGACAAGCTGTTCATCAACGAACCGTCGGCGATTCTTGACGCCTTCCTGCTGCTCGAACAGCACGACGAACTCAAAGGGATGACGGCGCGTACGCTGCGCGCGCTCTGGCAAAGCCGCGGGCGGGTGGATGCAGCCTTTCGCCGAAATCCGGAAAACCGTCGGCGTTTCCTTGCGCTGTTCCAGCAACCGCAAGGCATCACGCATGTTTTCCGGTGGTTGAACCAGTACGGCATCCTCGGTCGCTACATCCCGGCCTTCGGTCAGATTGTCGGGCAGATGCAGCATGACCTGTTTCATGTGTACACGGTCGATCAGCACATCCTTCAGGTGATGCGAAACGTCCGCCGCATGACGATGGATGAGCACGCGCACGAGTACCCGCTATGCACGCGACTGATCAGCGCCTTCGACCGAACCTGGCTGCTCTACATCGCCGCACTGTTTCATGACATTGCCAAAGGCCGCGGCGGCGACCATTCGAAGCTCGGCATGAGTGACGCGCGCCAGTTCTGCGAGGACCACGGCATCTCGGCCGAAGACACCGATCTCGTCGAGTGGCTGGTCGGTGAGCATCTGACGATGTCGCAGATCGCACAGAAGAGCGACTTGTCCGACCCAGACGTGATCCGAGGGTTTGCAG
>CAMFLH010000134.1 GCA_945957295.1 uncultured Uliginosibacterium sp. | reverse complement strand
GATAGGCTCCGGTCTCGTGGGCTCGGAGATGTGTATAAGAGACAGCCATCACCCTAACCGGCAGCGTCGTTGGCCTTGGCTACGACGTGCTATTCGCTGCCTTTGTGGGCTCACTGTTCGCCCTGACGCTTCTGCCGGAAATGCCCCGCTGGCGCCTGGCGCTGACGGTGATCACAACGGCGCTGATCGCCGCGTGGCTCGCGCCCGTATTCGCCGCAGCGTTGCCCGCGACCTTTGTGTGGGCACGGTCTGTGTCGAGCGATTCGCTACGCCTGGCTTCTGCCGGCGTGCTGGGCGCGACGACGCAAAGCCTGTTGCCCGTGTTGCTCACGTTTGCCAAGAACCGCGCCGGGGGTGCTTCGTGATCCTCATTCTTCTCAACCTTATCGCTTGTGGCGCGGTGGTGATCCGCGCCGTGCTCGACCTCAACATGATGCACGCCTTGTCTCACCCAGTGCAGTCGATCCGGATGAGCGTGTTGGCGGCTGGTGCCTTCGGTGCCGGCATTGCGCCGCTGTATGGCTGGCCGCTCACCTTGCCGTCTGTGCTGTTCGCGCTGGCTGCGGCCCTTGTAGTGCTGACGCACCGCTCCGGGAGGCTCGCATGATCACCCCGAAGCAACTGCTGCAGATCCTGCCGCTGGCTGGACCGCTCGCCGACACCTTTGCACCCCTTATCAGCCTCGCGGCGGAAGAATTCGATATCCGACCTGGTCGCGAGCTCGCAATGTTCGTCGCGCAGGCGGGTCACGAGTCAAGCCACCTGCGCCGCATCGAAGAGAACCTCAACTACACGCGCGCGGATCGGCTGATGCTGATCTTCCCGCGAGCCTTCCGCAGCCAGGTGGCCGCCGCGCCGTACTGCAACCAGCCCCAGCGCATCGCGAACCGCGCCTATGCAGGCAAGGGCGGCAACGGCGACGAAGCCTCGGGCGACGGCTGGCGATTCCGCGGCCGTGGGCTCTTCCAGATCACGCTACGCAACGGCTATGCCGCGTGCAGCGAAGGGCTCTTCGGTGATCCGGACGTGCTGCTGGCCAACCCTGACCGCCTGCTCGATAGCGAGGCCGCGGCGCGATCGGCCGCCTGGTACTGGATGGCCAACAACTGCGGGCTCCCCGCAGCTCGGGGTGACATCAGGGCGGTGACTCGAATCATCAACGGGCCGGCATGCGTCGGCATCAATGAGCGCACCGCGCTCTATGAGGCGGCGTGTGCCGTGTTGGGAGTGGCGAAATGCTAAGCCTGCCGAATCTGATCCCGACGCGGTATCGCGTCGCCGGCGTTCTGGTCTCCGCTGCGCTGGTGGCGTTAGCGCTGTTGGCCACGGGCTACCACTACGGCGCCGCCGGCGTGCAGGCGGACTGGGCCGCTGAGAAGGCTGACCAGGTGATCGCCGATGCCCACGCCCGCCAGCAACAGGCCGAGCGCGTCACGGCGACGGTGCTGCGCCAAACCGATATCACCCAGGAGACCGATCATGCGTTTGCACTTGGCCGTGCTGCTTTGTCTGATCTGTATGGCGTGCACAACGCCGGCGCCCGCAATCCCTATGTGCCCGCCGGCGGCGGTGCCTCCGGCAAGCCTGATGGCCGACCCGCCGACACTCGACCTGGTGCCGGCTCGCCTGCGCCCGAAGTGCGTGACGTGCGCGACGATGAAATTCAGCTCATCGGACCAGCCCAGCCAACAGACGGCGAGTGCGCCGGCCTACGGGCTGACGCCGCACTGACGACACTGCAGCTGCTGCACTTGCAAGCGTGGGTGGTGGAGCAGGGCGCTATCCGGTAGTCGCGCGCTCGCCCAGGATCAGAACCGCCCACGATTGGGCGTACTCGTGCTGCATCATCCCTGTGCGCTCGTCCTCAAGCCGCTCGATGCCAGTGATCGTCATTTGGTCGCCGAAGACGTAAAGCACGGTTGCGTCCATGAGCGGAGGCAGCTCGGCGATCTCAAGGCCACCTTCGTCGATGAGCCGCGCAGTGCGTCGCGTGCGCCCGCTGGCCTGGTCGAACTTCTCGCTGAGATCGAGGCGGCCAGCTATGCCTGGGCGGCCTTCGCGCCAGCGCGGCAGGCGGCGCCCGCGGTCATATAGGGTGGCTACGGTAACGTGCATGGCGATACTGTTTAAAAATACAGTATCGCGCACATGGATCGCCCTGCAAAATCGATCTGAGGTGGCTTTCGCCTCTTGGGGCTTCTGGCTGTGTGCTACGAAATTGCTACAGCAAAACGCGGACGCCTTCTGCGGTAAAGGCTCCGAGTTGCATTCGTCCCCTTGAACTACGGTGGCACCGAGGGCGCGGATTGTACCATCGGAGCTGATCGGCCCGCGTGCGGGCCTGGCTCTGGAGCGGGGGAGTCATGCAGCGCTTGCCAGCAACCGTCGTAACGCTTGGCTTTGTCAGCTTCTTCAATGATCTTGCCTCGGAGATGGTTACGCCCCTGATCCCGCTAGTGCTTGCTGGCGGCCTGGGCGTGGGGCCGATCGTGCTGGGCCTGGTGGAAGGGGTGGCCGAGGCGGTCTCGGCCTGGTTGAAGCTCTGGTCGGGAGGGCGCTCGGATGGTCGTCGCCGAAAGCCGTGGGTGCTTGGTGGCTACCTGTTGTCGAACCTGGTGCGGCCCTTCTTCGGGCTTGCGGGGCATTGGGTCGCGCTGGTCTGTCTGCGCGCGACAGACCGGGTAGGGAAAGGCCTGCGCAGTGCGCCCCGCGATGCGCTGGTCGCCGATGCCACGCCGAGCGCGATGCGCGGTGCCGCTTACGGTTTCCATCGTGCGATGGACAATGGTGGCGCTTGTTTTGGCGCGCTGATTGCCGCAGCTGCGGTGGCATGGGGCGGTTTGGCCTTGCCCGAGGTGATGCTGTGGTCTGCGGTGCCGGGCCTGCTCGGTGTGATCTTGATCGCGGTGGTGCTGCGCGAACTGCCGCATGCCAGGGCTTCTGTCGGGCCGCGACCGCGCCTGGATTGGCGTGCCCTGCCGCGGGTATTGCAGCGCTATCTCGGCCTCGTCGCGCTATTTGGTTTCGCGCGCGTGTCGGAAACCTTCGTCATGTGGCGTGGTCATGAACTCGGGTGCGGCACCGCGGGTTTGTTGCTGTTATGGGCCGTGATGAGCCTGGCAAAGAGTGCGACCGCGTTACTAGGTGGCCACATTGCCGACCGCATCGGGCCACTCGCGATGCTGCAACTTGGCTGGCTTGCGCTGGCCTTGGGCTACGCCTTGCTCGCGCTGGTCGACACGCAGTACAGCCTGTGGCTGGCGGGTGCCGCTTTTGGTCTGCTGGCAGGGCTCTCGGAGGGGGTCGAACGCGCGCTGGTCGGCGCGCTTGCTCCGGCGGCTTCACGCGGCCTGGCGTTTGGTTGGTATCACGTGCTCTCTGGTGCGGTCGCGATTCCTGCCGGCGTACTGTTCGGCGCGGTGTGGGGTGAGGGCGGGGCGGGATTTGCGTTTACGCTGGTCGCACTGGTGGCTTTGGCCTGTGCGGCGGCAAGTCTTGGATTGAAGGAGCGGGGCTGACATGCAAGCCGGACTGAGAAGCATCGTTGCATTGTTGTTGTGCGGTATTTTGTGCGCGCCCGTGTGGGCCGATTCCCCTCCGGTGGATCAAGCCGCGCCGGGTTTCGCGCTGCCCGATCAGGATGGCGCGATGCACGCTTTGGCGGACTACCGGGGCAAATGGCTGGTGCTCTACTTCTACCCGAAGAACGACACCCCGGGCTGCACCACCGAGGCGTGCAACTTCCGCGATGGCTATGGGCAGATCAAGATGTTGGGCGCGCAGGTGCTGGGGATCAGTGTCGATGACACCGCGTCGCACCTGGCCTTTGCCAAGAAGTACAAGTTGCCTTTCACCTTGCTCGCCGATGCGGATGGCGCGGTCGCCGATCGCTACGGCGCGCTGACCAACCTTGCGCTGATCAAGTTCGCCAAGCGGCAGACCTTCCTGATCGACCCGCAGGGCGTGATCCGGCAGAAGTGGCTGAAGGTTGATCCCGATACGCACGCAGCCGAAGTGATCGCGGCGCTCAAGCAGCACGCGGTGCGCTAGGTTTTCATGCGGCTGCTGGATCCTGTCGACTATCAGATCGCGGCTGCTCGGGTGGTTGAAGGTGTCACCCGAGAACTCGCGGCGTTGATTTCGGGCTGCCGTGTCGAGCATGTTGGCGCATCAGCCATTCCCGGCGCCATCTCGAAGGGCGATGTCGATGTCTGCGTTGTCGTGCCGCCGCCCGGTCATTCAAGTGCCGTTTTGCGGCTCGAGGCGGCCGGCTACGTGGTGAAAGCGGACACGCTTCGCACGCCGGAGCTTTGCATGTTGTTGTCTCCTCGCACCGACGTCGATCTGGCCCTGCAAGTTGTCGCGCAAGGGTCGCGATTCGAGTTCTTCATGCGCTTCCGCGACGCATTGCGGGGCGACCAATCTCTCGTCGATCAATACAACGCAGTGAAGCGTCGCGCTGCAGGCTTGAGCCATGGGCAATACCGCGATGCAAAAGCGGCTTTCATCGCATCCGTATTGCAGTCCGCCGCACCTGCGGTCATCCCGACAGATTGATCGGTAAGTGGTCGATTCGGCGCCAGCCGTATCGACCTGCAGGAGCGATCAAGTTGGCGCCCGGACGCGGCGCGCGAACGCCTTACTTCCCGCGAGTTACATGGATCATGATCTCGGTGGCGCTACCGTTGCGTCGGGCTTGAACCATCACGCTTTCGTTTCCGTTGCCGCTGGTGCCATTCACCATCCATGAATACTCGCCGCCTTCGGATGATTCGATCATCTGTTTGCCTGCTGCGAGGCGCTTGATCTGCGGCGAGTAAAACGCGACGACCTTGTCGAGCGCGTCGCCGGTGCTCAGCGTGGTGCTGACCGCACTGCCTTCTGCGGAGCTGATGCGCGAGGAGGAGCCTTCAATCGGCGTGGAGCCGGGGTAGAAGGGGATGCCGGCATCCTGCTCGGTCACCTTCGCGTTGTTCAGCTCCAGCGTCTGCTGCTTGCCGTCCTTGTCGGTGACCGTGGCCTTCACGCCGCCGGTGGAAAGGTCGACCTTGGCGTCGCTCGCACCGTCCTTCTTCATAGCCGATTCGATCGCCGCTTCGGCGATCTTCTCCGAAGCTTTTTCCTCAACCTTGCCGCAGGCGCTTGCAAGCAGGGTTGCGGCGATGAGGATGGGGGTGACGCGCGGGCAGGTCATGGAGCTCTCCTTGCTAAATGGTGTTCCGAATATCTTGATGGCATTTCGGCTTCCGTTCGAGCGCCGAATCATACGCAGTGCGTATTGCTACCGCACTGCTGCGGGGGGCATTGCCGCGCAGATCGGTCCACGGCCCGCTGCGATCTTCGGGTTTGATCAAATTTGACCTCCATGACCTGGCTTGATAGTATTTGATCAAATCTCAACTTGCGCAGTTGGTTACGTTGCTTTAATTCTCTGGTCGTGGGCCGCAGTTTATGTGCGGTGTTATGTTGTTGGTGTGATCAAAAGGTGTTCCATGAGTGACGCGCTGCATCAGTTCCTGCGGGAAAACAGCATCCATGAGGTGGAGTGCATCATTCCGGACATGACCGGCGTGGCACGCGGCAAGATCCTGCCGCGCGCGCTGTTTATGGCCGAAGACAACATGAAGATGTCGAAGGCGGTGCTCACGATCACCGTAAATGGCGAGTTCGCGGACTTCGAGCGTTTCGTCGGCCCGAGCGACCCGGACATGGTTTGTGTGCCGGACCCCAACACGATCCGCTGGGCGCCTTGGGCGACTGAGCCAGTGGCGGTGGTGATCCACGACTGCGAAGACTTCGACGGCCGCCCGGTAGGCCTGTCGCCGCGTGCTGTGCTGCGCCGGGTGCTTAAGCTCTACGAGGCGCGAGGTTGGCAGCCGGTCGTTGCGCCCGAAATGGAGTTCTACCTTATCGCGCAGAACTCCAACCCGCATGAACCGCTGCGTCCGCCGCCGGGGCGAAACGGTCGTACCGAAGCCGGCCGCCAGTCCTTCTCGATCGACGCGGTGAATGACTTTGACCCCTTCTTCCAGGAGCTCTCTGCCTTCTCGGACGCAATGAAGCTGGGCGTCGAAACTCTGATCCACGAGGTCGGCGCCGGACAGATGGAGATCAACTTCACCCACGGCGATGCGCTGGATCTGGCTGACCGCGTTTTCCTGTTCAAACGCGCGGTGCGCGAGACGGCTTACCGGCACAAGATCTTCGCGACTTTCATGGCCAAGCCAATGGAGCACGAACCGGGCAGCGCAATGCATATCCACCAGAGCATCGTGCGCCGCGACGATGGGCAGAACATCTTCTCGAATGTCGATGGCAGCGCGAGCGCGCTGTTCTTCAATCACATCGCCGGCATGCAGAAGTATTTGCCGCAGGCGATGCCCTTGTTCGCGCCCTATGTGAATTCCTATCGCCGGCTGTCGCGCCATACGGCTGCGCCGATCAATGTCCGCTGGGGTTACGACAACCGTACCTGCGGCATCCGCATCCCGAACTCCTCGCCCGCCGCGCGCCGGCTGGAGAACCGGGTGCCAGGAGTGGACGTGAATCCTTACCTCGCGATGGCCGCCACGCTGGCCTGCGGCTACCTTGGCATGGTGGAGGGGCTGGAGGCGTCGGAGCCTTTGGCCGGCAGCGCCTACAGCCTCGACTACGAATTGCCGCGGAGTCTTGAGGAGGCGATCGGTGCGCTGCTGCACTGCGACGCCTTGCATGAGGTGCTCGGTTCCGAGTTCGTGCAGGCCTTCTGCGCGGTGAAGGAGAAAGAGCTGGAAACCTTCCAGCGCGGCATCACCGCGTGGGAACGCGAGCATCTGCAACTGACCGTATGAGGAGCGGCGCCATGACTACTCGCCACGGCATCAATTGGGACAAGGCGCAGGCGCTGTTTGCGGCCGAACGCGAACGCTTCGCCACGCGTCGCCCGCACTCGCGCGCGCTGTCGCAGCAGGCCGCCGAGCATCTGGCCTTCGGCGTACCGCTGCACTGGATGAACGACTGGTCCACGCCCTTCTCGCTATACGTCGACTGGGCGAAGGGCGCGCGCTTCCGCGATGTGGATGGTTTCGACTACACCGACTTCTGCCTTGGTGATACCGGCGCCATGTTCGGCCATGCGCCGGCGCCGGTGGCGCGCGCGCTGGCCGAGCAGGGCGTCAAGGGCTTCACGGCGATGCTGCCGTCCGAGGATGCGGTGTGGGTGTCGCGCGAACTCGCGCGCCGCTTTGGCCTGCCCTTCTGGCAGTTCGCGATGAGCGCGACTGACGCGAACCGCTTCGTGCTGCGCTGGACGCGTGCCGCCACCGGCCGCAGCAAGGTGCTGGTGTTCAACGGTTGCTACCACGGCACTGTGGATGACGTGTTTGTCGATCTGGTTGATGGCAAGCCCCGGCAGCGCGACAGCCTGTTGGGCCAGGTCTATGACCTCACGAAGCACACCCGTGTGGTCGAGTTCAATGACCTTGCCGCGCTGGAAGCAGCGCTCGCCGACGGCGAAGTCGCCTGCGTGCTGGCCGAGCCGGCGATGACCAACATCGGCATGGTGCTGCCCGAGCCCGGCTACTGGGAGGCGGCGCAGGCGATCATCCGTCGTCATGGCTCGCTGCTCGTCATAGACGAGACACACACGATCAGCACCGGCCCCGGTGGCTACACCCGCGCGCATGGCCTCGCGCCGGACGCCTTCGTGCTCGGCAAGCCGGTCGGCGGTGGCGTGCCCTGCGCGGTGTATGGCTTCTCGGCCGAACTCGCCGAGCGGGTGCAGGCCGCCAAGCGCAACGCACCTCCGGGGCATAGCGGCGTCGGCACGACGCTGACGGCCAACCTGTTGGCGATGGCGGCGATGCGCGCAACGCTGGCCGAAGTGATGAGCGATGCCGCCTATGCGCACATGTTCGCGCTGGCTGAGCGGCTGGCGGCGGGCTTGCGCGCGGCGATCACACGACACGGCGTGCCCTGGTGCGTAACCCAGGTGGGGGCGCGCACCGAGTTCCAGTTCGCAGCACAAGCGCCGCGCAACGGAAGTGAGGCCGAGCGTATTCTCGACAGCGCGTTGGAGCAGGTGATTCACCTTTACCTGCTCAACCGCGGCCTGCTGATCACGCCTTTCCACAACATGATTCTGGTGTGCCCGAATACGACAGCTGCCGAAGTTGAGCGACTGGTGCAGGCCTTCGATGAAGTGCTGACGGCGATCATTTAGACCGAGGTCGATCGCGGCCTTACGCCGGCTGGGAACACCGTCGGCGGTTCTGCGGCCCGCAGGCGTCGGCTTTCCGTAGAATCCCGCCCCATGAAAACCCCAAGCGGCACCACACTGCAGGACGACACTTACGCCACGCTGCGCGGCTGGCTCACCGTCGGGCGCTTCTTGCCCGGAGAGCGGCTGAAGATCAGGCAGGTTGCCGAGGCGCTGGGTGTGGGCGAGATGCCGGTTCGCTCGGCATTGCAACGGCTTGCGGCGGAGGGCGCCGTGGTGAATGTGCCCAATTGCGGCGTGACGGTGCCGCAGCTCTCGCGTGCGCAGTTCGACGACGTGCTGCAGGTGCGCCTTATGCTCGAAGGGGAGGCCGCCGAGAAGGGAGCGCATCGGCTCGATGACGCTGGCCGTGTCGAGCTGCGCGACTTGTCGAATGCGATGCGCGCAGCGCTGGACGCGAACGACCCGAAGGCTTATCTCGATGCGAACGAGCGCTTTCACCTGATCTTGTACCGCGCCTGCGGCTCACCCCTGCTGCTTGAGCTGATCGAAACCGTGTGGCTGCAGGTCGGGCCGGTGTCGAACCGGCTGTTCGAGGATCAGACCTTTGCGGTGCGCTTGAACGATGCGCATGAAGACGTCGTCGAGGCCGCAGAGCGGGGGGACAGTGCCGGCGTGCGCCGTGCGATCGAGCGCGATCTGTTCTATGCGGCGCAGCAGTTGCGAACGGTCTGCGACGCTGGCGCCTGACACGCGCAGCAAAGTGGGGCCGGCGCGGAAGTCACTCTTCGCGCAGATGGGCACGCACCGCGGCGGTCGATGGGTTATCCATCAGCAGTTCGCCATTCACTTCCATCACGGGCAACCGCACGTTGGCGCCGCCCTTCGCGGCGATCTTGTTGCTCAGCGCGTCGGCCGCGCGTGAATCGGTGTCGACCGAGTAATCGGTGTACTGCAGCCCGTTGGCGTCAAGCCAGCCACGCATTTTTTCGCAATCGTCGCAGCCCTTGATCGAGTACATCACGACGACGTTGTCGGCCGCGTAGTTGGCGTCATCACCCGCTTGCTCGTCGCGGTGCGCGCCATGCAGGCGATACTGGCTGGCCATGGCGAGCACGGCTGCCGGGTTGCTCGCGATGCCTTTGGATGCGAAGCCACTTGCCAGTACCGACATCGCGATCCAGAACCACACTAGTTTTGCGCCACCGCCCTCCGGTGCGGGGCCGTGCGCGTTGTCGTCATCATCGCCGCGTACGAACAGCAGCATCACGGCGAGGATGAAGTTCACCACCGGTACGATCATCAGCAGCGACATCCAGCCGGTGCGTCCCATGTCGTGCAGCCGCAGTGCCATGCAGCGGAGGCCGTAGATCATGCCGAGCACAAAGCCGACGACCGCCAGCCACATCTGCCCGCTGAATGCGGCGATGCCGATCAGCACCCACATCAGCGCCGTGCTGAGAAAGGCGGACGCCAGATACATCGAGCGGTTGAAACGGCCGGCGAAGCCGAGCCCGAGCATCGAGGTGTCTTCACTACCAACGTAGCGATTGGGGGCGGCAACCGTAGCCGGGCCGAAGGTGGTCTTCGGGCCGTTGTTGATGCCAAGGCGCGTTTCGTTTGCGTCGCGGCTCGCTTCGGTACGCGCCGCGCGCAGGCGTGGCATGTCGATGCCGCAGGCGCGGCAAAGCGTGCGCTTGGGCTGCACTTCGGCGCACTGCGGGCAGGTGACGGTTTCGACCGAAGCGTCGAGGGTTGCAGCGGGCGTATCACTGCCCGCCGTCTGCGCCGGGGCTGGCGTTGCAGGTGCCGCAAGGCTGAAGAGTTCCTCCGATGCGTCGGAGGCGGGCGCTGGAGCGGGTTTGGCCGGGACCGGCGCAACGATCGGTGCCACCGGGGCGGCGGCCGGCACGGCGGCTACCTCTGGCATGGGTTCGGACTCGGCACTCAGACCCAGAGCCATGATCCGCTGCGTCAGCGCATCCGCTTCTGTTTGTGTGGCGTTGCGCTTCACGGCAACGCGGCGTCCGGAGAACACGACGTCGAGCTGCGCGGCGTCGAGGCGGAAGGTTTGCGCGATGCGTTCGCGGACGGCAGCGGGCTCATGACCGGCGAGGACGTTGCCGGTAAGAACGACGCGGAAGAGCTGGGACATGGTCTGTGGGGGCAGGGTGGTCAGTGAGCCACATTATCCTTGTGTGTGTTTCACGCGTCCGCGCACTATGACTGCTTTGCAATCGTTCATACTCCGCGGCCAGTGCCTGCCTAACGAATCCCATGCTGATACTGCCCTTGCCGCCGCGCCCCGACTGGTCTCGCCCGCCTGTCGTCACGCTCGCATTGATGCTCGCGTGCATCCTGATTTTCGTATTTGCTCAGGGCGGCGACGACGAACGCGAGGCGGCCGCGATCAAGTTCTACAGCAGCGCCGGACTGCCGGACAAAGAGTTGCCAGCCTACATTGACGACCTGCGCAGCCGCGGGCGAGACGTGCAGGCGCACAAGCTGGAGACGGCGCTCAAGGGCGGCGAAGGTCGGCTGGTGCTGGAGACGATGGAGTTCGACCGCGCCTTCATGCAGCGCTTGCACGCCGAGCAGGTGATCAAACCGAGCGATCAGGGCTACGAAGCGTGGCGTGACGCCCGCAAGCAATACGAAACCCTGCGCGCCAAGGTGTTCACCGAGCGCTGGAGCCTCAAACCGGGCGAGCCGCGCGCGGGCTCCCTCTTGGGGCACATGTTCCTGCATGGCGACATCATGCATCTGGCCGGCAACATGGTGGTGCTGTTCATTGTCGGCTACACGGTCGAGGCTGCGCTTGGGGCCTGGGGCTTTCTTGCGCTGTACCTGATTGGCGGGCTCGGTGCCGCAATGCCGGATCTGCTGTTCGCCGGCGATCGGGTCGGCTATTCGCTGGGGGCGTCGGGTGCGATCTCCGCCGTGATGGCCGCCTATCTCGTGCTGTTCGGCTTGCGCAAGATCTGCTTCTTCTACTGGCTGATCTTCGTCTTTGGTACCGTGAGCTGGCCGGCGCTCGCGATCCTGCCGGTGTGGATCGGCAATGAACTGCTGCAGCGTTTCGTGCTCGATCCGCATGGGCAGGTCAATTACCTCGCGCACTTCGGCGGTTTTGTCAGCGGTGCGCTGCTGGCGGGGCTATATCGTTGGCGCAAGGCTGGGGGGACTGCGCAGTCGGTCGAGCGCATGGATGCCGATGCTGCCACGGCGCAGCTGCGCGCCCGCGCCGTTGAACTGGTTGCGCAGCTTCAATTCGATCGCGCGGCGCAGTGCTATCGCCAACTGGTCGAACGCCTGCCGGACGATGAAGTGCTGCTGGCGGAACACCTGCGGGTTGCAGGCCTTGCGCGCGACACTGGTTTGCAGGGTGACGCGGCAGCGCGCATTTTGAAGTCGGCTTCACGGCCTTCGACACGGATGGACGGCGCCGTGCTGGCGCAAGCTTTGAAGCTTGCCGACGCCCAGCCGCCGCGTTTGTCGCTGGGGTCGTGGTCACGGGTGGCAATGCGCCTGCTGGCGTGCGAGGAATTCGACGCCGCCGAGGCGCTGGCGCTGAGGCTTGTGTCGCGCGACGCGGCGGGTGAGGCGGCGCCGAAGGTGCTGAATGGTCTGGTGCGGGCGCTGCAGGAGGCCGGCCAGCCGGAACGCGCCGAGCGCGCCCGGCGCCTGTTGAAGCAGCGCTATCCGCAGCTTGTGACGCTGTAGCGGCGGCCGCCCGCGGGCGTGCTGCGCGTTTGCCGACCCTTGTTTAGCCTGCGGCGCGAAGGCGCGCGATCAGGCCCAGCAGTTTCTCGGCTTCACTCGAAGCCGGGTGATCGGGGAAACGGCTGCGCAGCGCAGTGAGCACGCGTTCGGCCTGTGCTTCGTCGCGCCGATGTTCGATCAGCAGGCGCGCGCCCAGCAGGTAGACCGAGGCCGTGTCACGGTGGCCCGGGTGGCGTTGGTCGAAGCCGCGCAGCAGGCGCGCTGCGGTATCGAAGCGGCGTGCGTCGAATGCCGCGGTCGCGAGCGGCAAGATGTCGCCAGCGTCGGCGGGCGCGAAGGCCGGATCGTGTTTCTGCACCGCCTCCAGCACTTCGGTTGCCAGTGCGGCACGGCCGCTGCGCAACAGCGTCGGCAACCATCCGCGTGCGTGGGCGGCGAGCGCGGCTTCCTCGTTCGGTAGCGCGAGCAGCAGTTTGTGCAGGCGCAGGCGGGCGTCGTGATCCTCTGGTGCGTTGCTCACGGCGGCGCGCGCTTCCTGCAGCGCTTCATCGCCCCTGCCTTCGCGCAGCAGCGTGGCGATGCGTGCCGCGCGGGCGGCCTTTGCGTCGGGCACCGGCAGGTGATCGGCCTGCCGCTCGAAGCCCACGTGAACGTCGATATCGAGTTCCTCGTGATACTCGTACAGCACATAGCCCATCATGCGGTACATCGCGATCGTGAACGCTGCCGCGACGAAGCCGGCAATCGTAGGGAACAGCGCGTGGGGCACTACCGGTGCGAGGTGACTGAGCAACTGGCCGCTCCCGAAGAACAGCAGCAACAGGCAGCCGCACAGCCCAAGGTAGGGCATGCCGATGCGCGAGGCGACCTGCCACAGGCGCGTGGGGTTGATCGATTCGCCCATGTCGTTGGTGACCGCCAGCACCATCGTGTTGGCCGGCCACAGCAGCCCGAGCAACACCAGCACCAGCATCGCAGCATTCCGACCGGCCACACCGGCCGTCATGCCGACCACGATCGCGCCGATCACGACGACGGCAACCTGTTTCCACGGCAGGTGCTTGCCGCCGTGGTGCGAGTTGAACAGCACCATGCGATCGTCGATATGGCCGCGGGCCGTGCGTTCCAGCACCAGGAAGCCGTAGCGCACCGTGCCGGCGAATACAAGGATCTGCAAGGGTGGCAGCAGCTGCGCGGCGGTGGCGATCAGTGCGATGCCGACGCAGGCCAGCAGCGGCTCGCCGCTGAGCGGGTAGAGGAAGAAGGACGGAAAGCGCGTCCAGTAAGGCGCGATGCGGGGGGCGGACATCGGTGGCGGGGCTGTGTTTGGCGATAGATGCGACAGCATAGCCTCAGCCAGCTCCGGCCGCGCGGCAGCACTTCGCGCGGCGCAGTGCAAATCGGCTACGCTTGATCAGTCCCGCACCGGCGCCTGCCGTGCGGGCTGCGGAGGTCATCAGCGTGTTCAGCTTCTTCGAACGACTCGTTCATCCCTACCCCGATGCGCCGCCGGCCACACCGCCCGCGCGCTTCTTCGGATTCCTGTGGGCAGGCACGTTTGGCCTGCGCCGCTTCATTCTCGGCATGACCATGCTGACGGCAGCCATCGGCGCTTTCGAGGCGCTGCTGTTCAGCATGCTCGGGCGCATCGTCGATTGGCTGGCGCATGTCGACCGCGCGCGGCTGTGGGAAGTCGAAGGGCGCCATCTGATGCTGCTTGCGCTGATCCTG
>CAMFLH010000133.1 GCA_945957295.1 uncultured Uliginosibacterium sp. | reverse complement strand
CGTCTCGTGGGCTCGGAGATGTGTATAAGAGACAGGACCAGTTCGATGTCGTGCTGGGCATGTTCCCAGCGGGTATCGAAGCGTGCGGCGATTTCCGGGTTGTCGCGGCCGTCGATCGACTCCTCTTCACCCGACACGCGCTCTTCACCGGCGCGGAACACGCGCATGCGGTTCTTCGGCATGTCGAACACGCCGGCAAAGCCCTTGCCCATGCCGACCGGCCAGGTGAAGGGCACCGCGGGCATGCCCAGCGTGCGCTCGATCTCGTCGATCAGTGCCAGCGGTTCCTGCACTTCGCGGTCGAACTTGTTGATGAAGGTGATGATCGGCGTGTTGCGCGCGCGGCAGACCTCAAGCAGACGCAGCGTCTGCGATTCCACGCCGTTGGCGCCGTCGATCACCATCAGCGCCGCATCCACCGCGGTCAGCACGCGGTAGGTGTCTTCCGAGAAGTCTTGGTGGCCCGGGGTGTCGAGCAGGTTGATGACGCAGTCGCGGTACTCCATCTGCATCACCGACGAGGCGACCGAAATGCCGCGTTGCTTTTCGATCTCCATCCAGTCCGAGGTGGCGTGGCGGCTGGCTTTGCGCGCCTTCACGCTGCCTGCGATGTGGATCGCGCCTGCGAACAGCAGCAGCTTTTCCGTCAGCGTGGTTTTGCCCGCGTCAGGGTGGGAGATGATGGCAAAGGTGCGGCGTCGGGCGACTTCGCGCTCGATCGGGGAAACGTCGGACATTTTTGAACCCGCAGGCGGGCGCACTGCGCCCGTGAAATGACGTAAAGCTTTGAATTATCGCACGTAAGCGCTGCGCGGCGCGCGCTTTCATGCGGCGTTTTGCGCGCCGCCGGCCGCCAGTCCGCTATGCAGCATGCCATCAAGATCCGCAGCCGGCATCGGGCGCGCAAAGAAGAAGCCTTGCGCCGAATGGCAGCCCTCCATCGTGAGGAAGTCCAGTTGCGAAGGCGTTTCGACCCCTTCCGCGATCACGTCGAGCTTGAGGCTGCGGCCGAGCTGGATGATCGCGCGCACGATCGCGGCGTCGTCCGGATCGTCCGCCACATCATTGACGAAGCTGCGATCGATCTTCAGGCGGTCGACCGGGAAGCGTTTGAGGTACGAGAGGCTCGAGTAGCCGGTGCCGAAGTCATCGATCGAGAGCTTCACGCCGAGCGCTTTCAGGTCGTTCATCGTGCGCAGCACTTCTTCGGCGTTGTGCATCAAGAGCGACTCGGTCAGCTCCAGTTCGAGCATGCCGGCCGGGATGCAGTGGCGATCGAGTGCTGCGCGCACCTTGCCAACGATGTCGGTGCGACGGAACTGCAGGGCCGAGATGTTCACCGCCACGGTGAGCGCCTCGATGCCTTCGTCGCGCCATCGGCGTGCTTGTGCGCAGGCTTCGCCAAGTACCCACTCGCCGATCGGAACGATGAGACCGCTTTCCTCTGCGACCGGAATGAAGCGGGCAGGGGAAACGTTGCCCAGCACCGGGTTGTTCCAGCGCAGCAGCGCTTCGACACCCAGCACCCGGGTCGTCGTCAGCTCCACCTGCGGCTGGTAGTGCAAGGACAGCTCGCCGAATTCGAGCGCCTGACGCAACGCGTTTTCCATGCGCAGGCGATCGATCGCGGAGAGGTTCATCGCTTCGGTGAAGAAGCGGAACGCGTTCCGGCCCGAATCCTTGGCGTGGTACATCGCCGAATCGGCGTTCTTCAGCAGCGTATCGACGTCTACGCCGTCTTCCGGGTAGAGCGCGATGCCGATGCTGGCGCCGGTCGATAGGGTTTGCGACTGCACATCGAGCGGCAGCGAGAGCTTGTCGACGATCTTGCGCGCAACGACACCGACGTCCTGCTCGTTCTCGACGCACTCCAACACGATGAGGAATTCGTCTCCACCCAGGCGCGCGACGGTGTCGGTGTCGCGCACACAGGTACGAAGGCGTGCGGCCACCGAGCGCAGCACCTGATCGCCGAATGCGTGACCAAGGGAGTCGTTGATGTTCTTGAAACGGTCAAGGTCGAGGAACATCAGCGCTGCGCGCTTGCCGGCCCGCAGCGCGCGCGCCATCGCCTGCTGCAGGCGGTCGCGGAGTAGCGTGCGGTTGGGCAGGTCGGTCAGCGGGTCGTGGTGGGCGAGCCATTCGAAGCGGGCCTTGCTCGCGCGCTGTTCGGTGACATCCTCGATCGCGCAGATCAGTTGCTCCGGCTCACCGTTCGTGTTTCGCATCATCGACACCGTGGCGCTGATCCACAGTTCGTGGCCGTATTTGTGCAGCAGTCGTGCTTCAAGATTGAAGGATTGCTGGGCGCCGCTGAGGCAGGCATCTACCTCGTTCTGGTAGGCCTCGCGCGCACCGTTTTCGGTCAGCGCCGCGAAACTCGTTGCGAGCAGGTCTACCGCACCGTAGCCGCTGATTGCGCAGAAACGCGGGTTCACCTGCAGGATGCGGCCGTCCAGCGCGAGGATCGCGATGCCCACTGGGGCGTTTTCCACCGTCAGACGGAAACGCGCCTCGCTGTCTCGCAGCGCGGCCTCGGCTCGCTTGATGTCGGTGAGGTCGACATCGATGCAGTACATCTCCGGCTCGCCGTAGCGGTTATGCGTCATGACATGGCTGGAGAACACCGATACCAGCGAACCGTCCTTGCGCTGCAGCTCGAGTTCCCCCGCCGGAATCGCCTCGCCCGTCTGCAGCCAGTGGCTGTGCAGCCGCACCACGTCGGCGCGCATCGGTTCGGGAATGATCAATTCTTCCAGCAGCCGCCCGCGCACCTCGCTCGCGGTGTAGCCGTAAAGGCGCTCGCTCGCGCTGTTCCAGAACACAACCCGGCGCTGCGGGTCGTAGCCCTGGACGGAGATGTTCGGCACCTGCTCCATCACAGCGCGGAAGCGGTGCTCGCTGTCGGTCAGGGCATGGTTGAGCGCGCGATCACTGGTGACGTCGATCATCACGCCAGACAGACCGATCGCCTCGCCATCTTCGTTAAAGCGGACGACAACGAGGTCGCGCACGAACACCGCGTGACCGCCGGCATGCACCATGCGGTACTCGATCTCGTAGCGGTCGCTTTCCGCGGCGTGCGCGGCATCGAGGGTTACGGCGAAACCGCGATCGTCCGGGTGCAGATGAGCCTGCCAGAAACCCGGCATGCACCACTCATCCTTCGCATACCCGAGCAGGGTCTCGGCGTAGGGCGAGACGAAGCGGAACCGCCTTCCCGGCAGTTCCGCTTCCCACAACACCAAGTCCAGCCCCGCTGCTAGCGCAGCGAAGCGATCATCATTCATGCTTGGGCGCTCCAGCCTTTGTTCAGCACTCGGCCATTCTCGCCGGCACTGCTTCGTTTCAACCTGCCTTGCAGGCTATCGTTGACTATGGCTACCAAAAGCCAAGCTGATTCGAGCGTTATCGGCGCATCAACGAAAACCTTGAGGGGCAGGTGTCACCTTTCAGGCGTGGCGTAATCCGCTGGCCCACCGTTGGTATATGGCCTCTGCGATGCGTTGGCTTTGCGGCAGCAAGCGCGCTGTCTGCGCACCGATCGCAGCGACTGATTGCACGCCGGGCGAATCACTCGCTGCGATCTCGGCTTGGCCTTCGGCGCTGCTTGTCCAGGCCGCAATTTTCTCGGCCGTGATTTCGCAGAGGAACTGCATTGCCAGATGCAGCCTGCCGAGGCTGAACGCCTGGTGCCGGCAGTGTTTGCTGCTGGCGATGAGTTGCGCCCCGACTGGGAGTTCGAAGCTGTCGCCGTGCCACTGGAAGATCTCGAATCGCTCGGCGCCGAACCAGTTGAGCGCGGTGGGGTGTGCTTCAGCGTCAATCGTGATCCAACCAATCTCCTGCCGCGGTGCGCGCCGGATGCGTGCACCGCAGGCGCTCGCCATGAGTTGCCCGCCCAGGCAATGGCCCAGCACCGGCACGTCGGATGCAATCGCCTCGCGGATCAAGTGTTCGGTTGCGCGCAGATGAGGCAATTCGTCGTTCACGCTCATCGGCCCTCCCAGCACGCACAGGCCTGCGTAGCCAGCGATGCTTGTCGGCACCATTTCACCAGCCCAAACCTTTACGACCTGCAATGAATGGTCGTGGCGTTCAGCCCAATCCGCGAAGTGGCCGGGGCCATCGTTGGCGACATTCTGGATAACGGCGATCGGCAAGCGAGGCATGGATGAACTTTCGTTACGACCAATGGTAGTCGTCAGGTTGGGCCGCTATCGCGGTCGACTTTCGAATGGTACTATCGCAATTCCAAAACATCGTCGTCAAGAGTGCCAATTTGGTGCAAAGGCATCAAACTGGTGCGGTACGCCGAACCCATTGCGCGCCTTGGAGGTTTGATGAGCGATCACGCCTTTCCCTATCTTTCTGCCAGCACATTCCTGTTGGCACCTACCCGACAGCAGGCGCCGGATCGGCCGTTCTGCGTGGCGGGTGTCGCGTGGGATGGTTCGGTGACGAATCGACCGGGTGCGCGTTTCGGCCCGTCGGCGATCCGGCGTGCGAGCCAGATGCTGTGCGATGCCGAGCACCCGGTTTTCAACCGTACGCCGCACGGTCAGGTCTGCGATGCAGGCGACCTGATGCTGCCGAACACCAGCCTTGAGACGATGCGTGCCGCCTTGCAGCCCCAAGCAGAGGTCTTGATCGCCGCACATCGCATGGCCTGGATCGGCGGCGATCACTCGATCACGCTGCCGCTGCTGCGCGCCTACCGCAAGGTGCTCGGCCGACCGCTTGCGCTGGTGCATTTCGATGCGCACTGCGATACCTGGACGGATCATTTCGGTGAGCCCTCCGGTCATGGCACCTGGACCTACGAGGCCTTGCAGGAAGGGTTGGTGATCCCCGAGGCGACGGTGCAGATCGGCATTCGCTCGTCTGGTCAGCGCGAGGCTCGGGAATATGTGAACACGGTAGGCGGCCGGGTGTTCACCGCGCGCGAGCTACGCGGCGCCGAAAGCCCGTCGGAACTTGCGTTCGTGATCGACGAAATCCGCCAGCGCGTTGCCGCTGCAGGCAATCCGCCGCTCTATCTGTCGCTCGATATCGATTGCCTCGACCCCGCCTTCGCGCCCGGCACCGGCACGCCCGAGCCCGGTGGCATGACCTCGGCTCAGGTGCTGACCATTCTTGAGGAAACCGCCGATCTGCCCTGGGTGGGCATGGACTGTGTGGAAGTGGCTCCGCCGTACGACGTTTCCGAACTTACCACCAACGCCGCATCCACCTTCCTATGGACCTGGCTCTCAGGGCAAGCCCGATGAACACGCTGAACCAACGACTCTCGGACGATCCGCGCGAGCGCTCGCTGACCTCCAATTCCTATTACCTCGCGAGCGCGCCGGCAGCAGGGCCGTGGCCGGCACTGGCCGGTTCCGCCGAATGCGACGTGTGCGTGGTGGGTGGTGGTTTTGCAGGCTTGTCGGCGGCGATCGAACTGGTACGGCGCGGCTTCAGCGTTACCGTGCTGGAAGCGGAGCAGGTTGGCTGGGGGGCGTCGGGGCGCAATGGCGGGCAGGCGATCGTCGGCCACGCGTCGGACGCGCCGATCGAAAATCAGCTCGGTGACGAGGCGGCCCGTCAGGCCTGGGCAGTGACCGTTGAGGGCTTGAACCTGATCCGCGAGCGGATTGCCGAGTTCAACATCGATTGCGACTTTGTGCCGGGCTACAAGTACCTCGCAGTGAACGAGCGCAAGGCGCGCGCGCTGCACGAGTGGTTCGAGCATGTGACCCATTTCTACAAGCACCCCTACTGGCGGTGGGTCGGGCGCAACGAAATCGGCGAGCACATCGCAAGCCCGCGTTTTCATTCCGGCTTGCACGACACGTTGTCGGGTCATCTGCATCCGCTCAAGTACTGCAGGGGGCTGGCACGCGCCGCCGCGAGTCTGGGCGTGCAGATTCACGAGAATAGCCGCGTGGTCGCGATCGAGCGCGGCGAGCGGCCGCTGCTGAAGACTGCGACCGGGCAGGTGCGGGCACGTTTTGTCGTGCTGGCCGGCAACTCCTATCTGGGTGGATTGGTGCCGGAACTGCAGCCGCGAATCATGCCGGTCGGGACCTACGTGGTGGCTTCCGAACCGCTCAAGTCCGAGCTGGCGGATTCGCTGATTCGCGAGCGCGCTGCGGTATGCGACTCCAACTTCGTGCTCGACTACTTCCGGGTCTCGCCGGACCACCGCGTGATCTTCGGCGGACGCGTGAGCTACAGCGGCATGACGCCGCCCAACCTCGCTGCCGGTATGAAGCAGCGCATGCTCAAGACCTTCCCGCAACTGGGCGAGGGGGTGAAGGTGGATTACGCCTGGGGCGGCTTTGTCGACATCTCGATGAATCGCGCGCCGGACTTCGGCCGCCTCACGCCCAACATCTACTACCTGCAGGGTTTCTCGGGTCACGGTCTGTCACTGACGGGTATGGCGGGGCGTCTGGTGGCCGAGGCCATTGCGGGGCAGGCCGGGCGTTTCGATATCTATGCGCGCTTGCGCCATTTGCCGTTCCCGGGGGGCGCGCTATTGCGCACGCCGGCCCTGGTGCTGGGCATGGCCTGGTATCGCCTGCGTGATCTGCTCTGACGAGGAGGCGAGATGGCAGCCAAACTGATCGCGTTTAGCGAGAGCAGCGCCGAACCGGAGTCCTTTTCGCCTGCGCCGGAGCGGTTGCTGAGCGGCAATCCGCAGCAAAGCGCAATCAATCACTACACCGCTGCGGGTGACCGCCTGCTTGCTGGCGAGTGGCGTTGCGAACCCGGAAGCTGGCGCGTGAGCTATGACCCGGATGAGTATGAGTTCTGCCAGATCCTCGAAGGCCATGTTCGCCTGACCGACGACGCCGGGCCGGTACGGGAGTTCCGTGCCGGCGATGCCTTCATGATCGAAGCGGGCTTCCGTGGCGTGTGGGAGACGCTGAGCTATTGCCGCAAGTACTACGTTATCTGCCGCTTGCCTTGAGCTGCGCAGCACTCATGCGACGCGGCCACCAGAAGCCGCGGCGGGAGGCGCCGCTTGGGTGCGGGTTCGGCTGCGCAAGGCTGGAATTGACCATGCGAGGCTACCGAGTGTTGCGGCCAGCATGTCTTTGTGTGCATCCCACATGTCGCCCTGTTGGCCGTTGTAGGACTCGGCATCCTGTGCCGATAGCGTGGCGGCAACCAGCCATTCGAACCATTCATACCAGAGGCTGGTAATCATGATGGCGCTGATCGCCACGACGAAGGAGCGCTTTGCGTTTGTAGCCAATTGCTTTCGGGCATGGCTCACGATCGCGGGTGTTAGGCAGAAGCCGTACAGAAAGTGTACGAGACGGTCGAAGTTGTTCCTCGTCCAGCCCAAACTGTGCTCAAACGAGACGCCGAAGGCGGCAGTAAGCCACTGGTCGTAGGGCACGTTCGAATATAGCCAGCGTGCGGCGATGGAGTGCACCGCAATGAACAGCGTGATCAGGCAGTAGTCCCGGTCGCTCGCGCCGTTGCGCTTTACATGTCGCCAAAGAAAGGCGAGGCCAGCTAGGGTTAGCGAACAATGTAGCGCTTGCTCGGCGGGCCAGATCGGGTGAATCCATGTGGCACAAAACACGGCGAGCATCAGCGCCGTGGCAGTCCTTTTCGACGGGATCAGAGGCATTTTGGAGTGGAAGGGAGATCCGCTTCGCGGCTGGCGACACGCGTTGCGAGGGGCTAACTCTCGCTGTTGTTGATGTGTTCCTGCGCCTGCATGAACATCTGCCGGAAACGCATCGGGTCCGCGATGTGCAGAATCGGCGCTTGGGCTACGCCAGCGCCTGAAATGACCAGCGAGCCGAAGTTGAGCATGCGTCCGAGCACGCTCTGATCCACCTGAATGCTCTCAACCTTCGAAAGATTGATCTCGATGGTGCGCCGGCTGATGAAGCCGAACTTGGCGATGACACGCTTATTGGTGATGGCGAGTTCGGTGGAGCGGCTGCGCACCCACGCGACGACCCAGAAGATCAGGCCGATGCCGAACGCCGGCAATAGCAGCAGTCCGAGCAGGATGGTGCCGGTTTGCGACCACAGGCTGGTGCGGCCAATGTGAACGATGTGTTCGCCCGGGGTGAGGGCATCGTTGATGTAGCGGGTCATGGGTTTTGTGTCGCAGAGAGGGGAAGCCCCGCGCGTGGCACGCCGGGCCGGTCAAACAGGCACGCCGCTATGGGCGACGGCCTTCACCGAGGGCAGGGCACTGTGGGCGTGCCCTGCCTTGGGTGTTTCAGCCGCCGCGCATCTTGCGGCGGGTTTCGTAGCGCTCTTGCGCTTCGACACTGTAGGTGGCTGTCGGGCGGGCGATCAGGCGCGCAACGCCGATCGGTTCGCCGGTCTCCTCGCACCAGCCATACTCACCGTTATCGATGCGCTGGATCGCTTCGTCGATCTTGTGCAGCAACTTACGCTCGCGATCGCGTACGCGCAGTTCCAGCGTGTGATCCTCTTCGACCGAGGCGCGGTCCGACGGGTCGGGTGTCGCCTCGTTGTCGCGCAGGTGAGTCGTGGTGTCCTTGGCCGATGCGAGCAGCGCATCGCGTTCCTGGATGAGGCGCGCGCGGAAGAAGGCCAGTTGCCGCGGCGACATGTAGTCGTCCTCCGGTGCAGCGAGCATCTCTTCCTGAGTCGGTAGCGTGCGCGGGGCGTCGAGGGTTTCGTTCATGGTTTTCCTCCTGTTGGCGCTTTGTCCCGGAAACCGGCCCGTTTCGGGGCCGCAATCCGGCTGATTCGGTGGCGCTTGGCTATTGCTGCAATGTTTGTCTCGCCGCGTCTTGGCACCATACACCACAAGCGTGTTCCGGCGCGCGGCGTGTGTTGCATGATTACCTTATCCGTACCCATGTGTGATGTATCTGTGGCGCGTCAAATACCCGCGATGGCTTGTACTGCCTAACGCCGGACCGCCGAAGCCGCTTTTACAACGTTGCCAAGCAGACGCCCGTAGTAGGCGATCTTGTCGGTGGGTACATAGGCGTAACCGACGACAAGGCCGCGTTCCTTTTCGGCGCCGAGATAGTAAGTGGATAGCGCCCGCACATGCAGGCCTTGTTCCGCAGCCTCCTCGGCAAGTCGCTCGTCGTCGGTGCCGGGCGGCAACTGGATTACCAGATGCAGGCCTGATTCTTCTTTTGAGAGCGTCGCTGCATTGCCCAGGATCGGCTTGAGCGTGCGTTGCAGCAATTCACGGCGTTGGCCGTAAAGCTGCCGGATGCGTCGTACATGAGTGGCGAAGTGGCCTTGCTCAAGAAAGTCCGCTAGGGCGGCCTGCTGCATCATCTGGCCGGGCCGCTGCAGGTCATAGAGCGCGCTGCGAAACGGGGCCACCAGGGCCGGCGGCACCACCATGTAGCCGACCTTGATGCCGGGGTAGAGGATCTTCGAGAAGGTACCCATGTACACGACACGGTCGTGCGTATCGAGCCCCTGCAGCGACGACAGTGGACGCCCGGTGTAGCGGAACTCGCTGTCGTAATCATCTTCAAGGATCCACGCGCCGGTGCGCGCGGCGATGTCCAGCAGCAGGCGTCGGCGCGCAAGGCTCATCACCACGCTCTTCGGATACTGGTGCGAGGGCGTGAGGTAGATCAGGCGTGGCGGCTTGTGCTGATCCTCGGCCGTGGGGTTCATGCCCTCGTCGTCTACCCGCACCGGGTGCAGATCCAGGTCGCGTGATTCGAACACCCGCTGTGCGCCCCAGTAGCAGGGGTCTTCAACCCATGCGGTGTCGCCGGCATCGGCCAGCAGTTGTGCGCACAGATCCAGTGAGTGCTGCGTGCCGCCGGTGATCAATACCTGATCTACGGTCACGCGCACCGAACGCGATACCCGCAGGTAATCGGCGATCGCGCGTCGCAATGGCAGGTAGCCGCCGTTCTGACCGTAGTCCAGCAGTTCCGGCCGCGCCTCCCGCCAATACTTGTTCTGCAGACGCTGCCAGAGCTTGATCGGGAACACCGAAAAGTCGTCGTCGCCCGGCACGAAGGGCTGGATTTCGTAGCGGTGGCCGGAAGCGTGGTCCGCAACGCGCTGCCCGCGCACCGACAAGGTCGCCGTGACAGTGGTGCCTTCTTGTGGTGCATGCTGCGGTGCAATGGCACTATTGTGATGCGAATTTTTTGATTGTCGCTCCGGTGCCAATTCTTCGGTCGCCGGTTCGGGCAAGGTATCCGCCACGAAAGTGCCGCTTCCGGTACGGGAGCTGACATAACCTTCGGCGAGCAATTGCTCGAAGGCCGTCACAACTGTATTTCTGGAAAGCCCTAAATCCCTCGCCAAATCTCGCGTTGAAGGCAATTTGCTGCCGACAGGAAGGCGGCGGGAAAGGATCGCGCTGCGAATCGCCTCGTACAAACGACGATGACGCGGCACGTTTCCTGCGCGGGCGCTCTGGTCCATTTCGGCCAGGATCAAATCTGCAATCGGCAGAGAGCTCACGGTGGCACCATCGAAAACGACAAAGTGGTGCTTTCAATAATACCAAAACGCGCTACATTGTCACTACCAATTGGATGGTGCAGCGACCACACTACACAGGTGGTGTGCGACGGGCGAGCGAGGGGGGAGACCATGCTTGTAGGCGTAACCAAAGAAATCAAAAACCACGAGTACCGTGTTGGCCTGACGCCTGCAGGCGCGGCCGAACTGGTACGTAGTGGCCATCAGGTGTTGGTGCAGACGCTGGCGGGGGCCGGGGTTGGATTCACCGACGCGCACTACGAAGCCGCCGGCGCCCGAATCGCGCCGGATGCGGCCACCGTCTTTGCCAAAGCGGAGATGGTGGTGAAGGTGAAGGAGCCGCAGCCGGATGAATGCCGCGCGCTGCGCCCCGGTCAGGTCCTGTTTACTTATCTGCACCTGGCGCCGGACCCCGAGCAGACACGCTTGCTGGTGGATTCGGATGCGGTGGCAATCGCCTACGAGACGGTGACCGATGACCGCGGTGGTCTGCCCCTGCTGGCGCCAATGAGCGAGGTGGCAGGACGGATGGCGATCCAGGCGGGCGCGAAGGCACTCGAGAAATCGCAGGGCGGTTCCGGTGTGTTGCTGCCCGGCGTGCCCGGTGTGCCGGCAGCCAAGGTGCTGGTGCTTGGCGGCGGCGTTGTCGGTGTGAATGCGGCGCGTGTCGCGATGGGGATTGGCGCTCAGGTCACGATCCTCGATGTGTCGCTCAACCGCCTCAAGGAACTCGATGCCCTTTACGGCCCGCGCCTGCAGACGCTGTATTCGAACCGCGCCAACCTGGAAGACGCACTGCGCGAAGCGGATCTGGTGATCGGTGCGGTGCTCATTCCCGGTGCGGCCGCGCCGAAGCTGATTACGCGCGACATGCTCGCGCTGATAAAGCCCGGTTCGGTGATCGTGGATGTGGCAGTGGATCAGGGCGGTTGTGCCGAAACGACGCATGCCACCACCCACCAGGACCCGACCTACATCGTTGATGGCGTAGTGCACTACTGCGTTGCCAACATGCCCGGCGGCGTTGCCCGCACCTCAACCCTCGCGTTGACCAACGCTACGCTGCCCTTCGTGCTGCAACTCGCCAACAAGGGTTATCGCCGCGCCTTGCAGGACAACAAACACCTGCGCAATGGTCTGAACATCCACCGCGGCAAGGTGACTTGCGAGGCGGTGGCGCGCGAGCTGGGCTACACCTACCACGCCGAATTCTGACTACCCAACCTGCCGATGAAGAAGCCAATCGTCCTCGTTCCTGCCTGCAGCAAGATGCTCGGCGCCCACCCGTTCAATGCGGTCGGCAAGAAGTATCTCGATGCCGTGGCTTTGGCTGCCGATTGCCAGCCGCTGCTGATCCCGGTGCTGGGCGATACGCCCGATCTCGATGCGCTGCTCGATATTGCTGATGGGGTGATGCTGACCGGCTCGGTCTCCAACGTGCATCCGGCGCATTTCGATCAGGCGGTGCGTAATCCGGCGCTGCCGCTCGACCCGGCGCGCGATGCGGTGACGTTGCCGCTGAGCCGCCGTGCGATCGCGCGGGGTGTGCCGCTGTTCGCGATCTGCCGCGGCTTTCAGGAAATGAACGTGGCTTTCGGTGGCTCGCTGCATCAGGCGGTGCACGAAACGCCGGGCTACATGGACCATCGCGAGGACAAGACCGCGTCGGTTGAGGTGCAGTACGGCGAAGCGCATCCAGTCACCTTGTCCGGCCGCCTCGCTGAGATCGTTGGCGCCACGCGAGTCGGAGTGAACTCGGTGCACGGCCAGGGGATCGATCGGCTCGCCAACGGTCTGGTGGCCGAAGCGTTGGCTGACGATGGCCTGGTCGAGGCCTTCCGCGTAGCGGGATCCGAGGCCTTTGCCCTCGGCGTGCAATGGCACCCGGAATGGAAGGCCACCGAGAACCCGGTATCAACCCGGATATTCGCTGCGTTTGGCGACGCTTGTCGCGAACGGATGCAGACGCGGAGCGCGTGATGAACCGTGAATCCCGATTCGTCGTCTGGTTGGCTTACCTGCCCTAGGGCCGCTTGCCAGCCAGCGGGCTGGCGGCGAGCCCGAACCCCGGCAAAGGGGCCGATCGCCGCATGCGACGAAACCACAGAGACCGACTATGACTTTGCGTGAAAACTTTTCCCATCAGGACATGGAGCGCTGGCTCGACGAGAAGCGCGTGACCGAACTGGAATGTCTGGTGCCCGACCTGACCGGTGTGGCGCGTGGCAAGATCCTGCCGCGCGAGAAGTTCACCCAGGACCGCGGCATGCGCCTGCCCGAGGCGGTGGTGGCTGGCACGGTGACCGGTGAGTATCCCGACAAGGATGAGGGCTACAACGGTGTGATTTCGGGCAACGACCGCGACATGGTCTTGTTGCCTGACCCCGCCACGGTGCGCCTGGTGCCGTGGGCGGCAGACCCGACTGCGCAGGTGATTCACGACTGCTACTTCTCGAACGGCACGCTGGTGGACTTCGCGCCACGCAGCGTGTTGCGCCATGTGCGTGATCTCTACACCGAGATGGGCTGGAAGCCGGTGATCGCGCCGGAGCTGGAGTTCTACCTGATCGCCCGTGCGCCGGACCCCGATATTCCGCTGCGCCCGCCGGTTGGCCGTAGCGGCCGCTCCGAAACCAGTCGCCAGGCGTACTCGATCGACGCGGTGAACGAGTTCGATCCGCTCTTCGAAGACATCTACGACTACTGCGACGCGATGGAGCTGGACGTCGACACGCTGATCCACGAAATCGGCGCCGGCCAGATGGAGATCAACTTCCTGCACAACGAGCCGCTCGGGCTTGCCGACAAGGTGTTCTTCTTCAAGCGCACGCTGCGTGAGACCGCGCTGCGCCACGACATGTACGCCACCTTCATGGCTAAACCGATGGCGGGCGAGCCGGGCTCGGCGATGCATGTGCACCAGAGCGTGGTGGATGCGAAGACCGGCGAGAACATCTTCAGCAACCCGGATGGCACCGCCTCGAAGGCCTTCTATCACTACATCGGCGGGCTGCAGAAATACCTGCCCGCGTGCATGGCGCTGATGGCGCCGTACGTGAATTCCTATCGTCGCCTGGTGCGGCATACCGCCGCACCGATCAACGTGCAATGGGGCGCGGATAACCGCACCGTAGGCCTGCGCGTACCACACTCGGATCCGAAGAACCGCCGCGTCGAGAACCGTGTGATCGGCGCCGACGCGAATCCCTACCTCGCTTTCGCTGCCACGCTGGCC
>CAMFLH010000132.1 GCA_945957295.1 uncultured Uliginosibacterium sp. | reverse complement strand
CCCCAGCCCCTGAAGGCT
Source organism: uncultured Uliginosibacterium sp. (assembly GCA_945957295.1). GTDB lineage: Bacteria > Pseudomonadota > Gammaproteobacteria > Burkholderiales > Rhodocyclaceae > Niveibacterium. Next base: position 13,918 of record CAMFLH010000132.1, on the reverse strand, counting down.
GCCCGGAAGAAGGCCGCGCAAAAACGTCCTGCTCCGCCCCGCGCGGAATCGGACGAGCCAGAAAGCGGACCGGACCTGCCCGCCTGACATGGGCGGGCGCGGTAGTGTGGTGGTGACTTAGCCGCTCAGGCCCTAGTCGTCCGCACTGCCAAGCGCGCGCTCAAAATCGTCGAGGATATCCTGCTGGTCTTCGATGCCGACCGACACGCGGATCAACGACTCCGCGATACCCATCTCGGCGCGCTTCGCGGCACCCATTTCCCAGAAGATCGTGTGGGCGACCGGGATGATCAGCGTGCGGGTGTCGCCAAGGCCCGTGGCGATGATCGGTAGGGTCAGGCGGTCGATGAAGGGCAGGCAGTCGGCGTCGTCCTTCAGCTCGAAAGCCAGCAACCAGCTGTTGCCGCAGAACAGTTCCTTCGCGCGTGCGCGCTGCGCATGCGAGGCAAGGCCCGGGTAGTACACGCGGCGCACGGCGGGGTGGGCTTCGAGCAGTTCGGCGAGTGCTTGTGCATTGGCGCTGGTGGCGTCCATGCGCAGGCCGAGCGTTTCAGCGCCGACCGACAGGTGGTGCGAGGCTTCGGACGACAGCGCTGCACCCTGGTCGCGCAGCCCCTTCTTCTTGATCTGCCCGAGGCCCCAGCCGGCTGGGTTCCCCTTGCGATAACCCTCGAAGATGTTCGGATAGTCCGACCAGTCGAACAGCCCAGTGTCGGTGACGGCGCCGCCCAGCGCATTGCCGTGTCCGCCGACCGACTTGGTCAGCGAGTTGATGATCAGCGAGGCGCCCACCGACTTCGGCTTGAACAGCCAGGGCGAGGTGACGGTGTTGTCGACCACGTAGATCAGGCCGTGCGCCTTGCACACCGCGCCGATGCCGGCGAGGTCGGCGACTTGGGTGCGCGGGTTGGCGATCGTTTCGACAAACACCATGCGGGTCTGCGGCGTCACCGCGGCTTCGACTTCGGCTGCATCCGTCGCATCAACCATGCTCACGCGGATGCCGAGGCCCTGCAGGGTGCCGAGCACGCTGTTGGTGTTGCCGAACACGAACTTGCTGGCAATCAGATGATCACCCGCCTTCAGCAGCGTGGTGAACACCGCGACGATGGCGGCCATGCCGGTGGCAAAGCAGATCGTGCCGCGGCCGTCTTCCATGCGATTGACGCAGGCTTCCAGCGCGGCCACGGTGGGCGTGCCCTGGCGCGCGTAGTTGAAACCGGCGATCTCGCCCTTGAACACACCAATCAGTTCGGCCGCATTGGCGTAGCCGTACTGCACCGAGGTATGCATCGGCTTGTGGATGCCGCCATGTTCGACGCTGCCGAGGCGGTCGCCGTGAACGGTGCGGGTGGTGAAGCCCCAGCGGGCGGGATCGGGTTTGCTCATGATCGTCGGGGGTAGGGATGCGGGCGGAAGCGGGATTTTACGCTGTCGGCACGAAGCCTTCCGCGATCCATTTGCGGATGTGCTGCCAGACACGGGCATCGTGCAGCATCGCCATATGCCCAAGGCCGCCCAATTGGGCGCGGGCGATGTTGGCGCGCACCGGCTCGGCCAGCGCACTATCGGTTGTCACCAGACCGTCGCCCACCAGCCTGCCGAGTGGGCTGTCGCTCTCGTCGGCGATGGTGGCGCCGAGAAAACGCAGTTCGACATTCGGCGGGTCTTGCCCGGCATCAGTGCCGATGCCGTCGTGCAGATCGCGGATACCGGCGCTGCGCCGGCGCGCGATGGCGCCGATCGGTGCGCTCACGTCAAAGCTGTCGAGCAGGTGGTTGGTGATCATGCCGAGCCGTTCCAGCGGCGAGCCGAGCTGAGGAGAGCCGAGGCAGATCAACATGCGGGTGTGCGCCAGCCAAGCGCGGCCCTCTCCTTGCCACAAGGCCCTGCGGGCGACGAGGCCGCCCATGCTGTGGCCGATCAGCAGGATTTCGCTCAGGCCCGGTTGTGCTGCACAAAGCGCCTGCAGCACGTCCGAAAAGGCGGCTGCGTTGTCGGCGATCGGCAGGCCGCTGTTGTAGCGCAGGTAGAGCACCGCGTAGCCGAAATCGGCCCCGACGAGTTTGCCGTAGTCGGGTTCGCTGCTGTCGGGATCTGGTATCCAGCTATGCTCGTCGCAGGCAAGGCCGTGCAGGAAGATGCACACACGGCGCAGGGGTATCCGCAGATGATCAAGTGTCGCGGCGGTGTGCTGCCCGCGTTCAAAGAGTTGCATCGGTGTTGCCAGCGCTTCGCCGTGGGCTGCCAGGTGGTCGCCGAAAACCCCGTTGATGGCCGCGCGGATGCCGCTCTCACGCGGGCCGGGTGGTGCGTCGCTAGCAAGCGCACGCTCGGCTCGCCCGGCGAGCCCCAACAGGCCGCGGTTGCCCAGCCGAACAGCGGTATGGACACCCGTGCTGATCGCATCGTGAATGCTTTCAACCAGAGCCGCCGGTTGCGCGACCCCCGGCACCTGCTTCAGCGCGCCGAAGGTCTTTCCGGCGATAGCGCGATGCATCGCCTCGACCTGGTGGCTCACCTCATGCAAACCGCGTTGAAGTGCTGGCGCGTAGCTGGGCTTTGGCTTGGGTCTGTCGTGCTTGTTCATGGCTTGCCCCCTGGGCATCGGCAATGTCTGATTGTGCGCCTGCATGGCCTGCCCTGAACGTCGCCGTTGCTAAAACTGACACCCTGGGGGCGGCTGGCGTCAGCCGCCCACATGCGCCCCTTGGTGGGGAATTTGAGCCAGCGCAAACGATGGCGGTCTTCGTGAAAATTCACTCTAAACTTCCCTGAGGCTCCGCCGATGAATGCCTGTGGCATGCGTTTTAGGTGGGGTGTCGGCGCCCGCCCTCAGGCATGTCGTAGTGCAGGTCCGTCTGGCGCTTCGAGCGACCACGCCGAAGCGCTTCCCTGTTCGCTTGGATATGCGGGCTCGTTCCGCGTTTCGAGGCTGGAGCCATGGCTCAGAAAACGACCACCGTCGTGATCGAAGGCGAAATGACGATCGCCAACGTTGGCCTGACGCGCGAGCAGTTGCTCGAGGCCCTCGGTTCGGGGTGCAGCGTCGAAGTCGATCTCTCCCGTGTGAATGAGTTCGACAGTGCGGGGCTGCAACTGATGATTGCTGCCCGGCGCGAGGCGACGTTGCACGAGGTGCCGTTGCACTTCTTCGGCCACAGCAGCGCCGTGCGCAATGTGCTGCAGCTGTGTGCGCTCTCCGATCAATTCGATGTCGCGGCAGTTACGGCTGCGACGTAAGGTGCGGGACGCCTGCCATGAATCTGGATGACGCTCTCCAACTCTTCATTATCGAAGCGCGGGAACTGCTGGAGGAGATGGAAGAGGCCCTGCTTCGCGTAGAGCAGACGCCCGATGACGTTGAGACCATCAACGCAATCTTCCGCGCGGCACACACCATTAAGGGCTCGGCCGGGCTTTTCGGCCTCGATCATATCGTCGCGTTCACGCATATCGCGGAGAGTGTGCTGGTCCGCGTGCGCAATGGCGAGTTGAAGATCGATTCGCCTCTCGTCGCCACCTTTCTCGCTGTTCGCGACCACATCGGATCGCTGATCAATCTGCTTGAGTGTGGCGCCGAACCGGACGATAAGGTTCGCCATGTCGCGCAGCAGCTCACCGAGCGCTTGCGGGCTTACGTCGGAAACTCGTTGCCGGCAACGATTCAAACCACCGCGCCACCGGCCGTGCAGGCGGTTGAAGCGCCGCAGGAAGATGGCGTGGGGACAGACCACTGGCACCTCTCCCTGCGCTTCAATGCAACGGTGCTGCAGAGCGGACTCGATCCGCTCGCGATGATCGGATACCTCACCAGCTTTGGCGAAATCGCGCAGATCGTCACCCTGATCGAGCTTGTTCCGCCGCTCTCGGAGCTTGACCCCGAAGCAAGCTATCTGGGCTACGAGATCCGCTTCCGGACGGATGCCGACAAGGCGAAGATCGAATCGGCGTTCGAGTTCGTGCGCGAAGACGCGCAGATATCGATCCTGCCGCCGCATAGCAAGATTGCGGACTATCTGCGCTTGATCGACGAGATGCCGGACGACGATCTCAAGCTCGGCGAGATCCTGGTGAGGTGCGGCACTCTCACCGAGTCGGAGCTGGCTGCTTCGTTGAATCGTCAGGCGGGTAATGACACTGCACCGGCGCCGAAGATTGGCGAGGTGTTGGTGGATCAGAAGTTGGTACAGCCGAAGGTGGTGGAGGCTGCGCTCGACAAACAGAAGCAGGCCAAGGAGCGTTCCGGTGGCGAAACTGGCCTGATTCGCGTGAATGCGGACAAGCTGGACGAGCACATCAACATGATCGGCGAGTTGATCATTGCGAGTGCCGGCGTGAACTTGCTCGCGCAACAACATGGCCTGCCGAACCTGCTAGAAGCGGCTGCGCGGTTGTCGCGCCTGGTCGAGGAGGTTCGTGATTCCGCGCTGACGCTGCGCATGGTGCAGATCGGCGCCACGTTCAACCGCTTCAATCGCGTGGTGCGCGACGTCAGTGCCGACCTTGGCAAGGACATACGGCTTGAGATCGCCGGTGCGGAAACCGAACTCGACAAGACCGTCGTCGAGAAGATCGGCGATCCGCTCACGCACCTTGTGCGCAATTCCATGGACCACGGCATCGAGCATGCCGAACTGCGTGTTGCGCGCGGGAAACCGGCGTACGGCACGGTGCGGCTTAACGCGTATCACGACTCCGGCAGCATCGTGATCGAAGTGTCCGATGACGGTGGCGGCCTGAATCGCGAGCGCATCCTCGCCAAGGCGCGCGAACGTGGCTTGGTCAAGAACGACCAGCATCTGTCGGACCAGGACATCTACAACCTGATCTTCGAAGCGGGCTTCTCGACCGCTGATCAGGTCAGCAATCTGTCCGGGCGCGGCGTCGGCATGGACGTCGTGCGCAAGAACATCACCGCCCTGCGCGGCGCCGTTGAAATCGAAAGCAACGAGGGGTATGGCACCACGACGCGTATCCGTCTGCCGCTGACCTTGGCGATCATCGATGGCTTTCTGGTGGGCGTCAGTCGCGCGACTTATGTGGTGCCGCTCGACATGGTGGTGGAGTGCGTTGAGCTCACCGCTGATGAGTCTGAAGCGGCCCATGGCAGCGACTATCTCAACCTGCGTGGCGAGGTGTTGCCCTACATCCGCCTCAGGCAACTCTTCAACGTGCAGGACGGCGACAGTGACGTGCTGGCCGAATCCGAAGACGACGATGAGCTCGCGCTGCCCGCGAGTGCCGCGTCGTCGGGTACCGCACTGCTGACGGCCGAAGGGGCAGCAGCCCTGGCGGCCGATCCGGAGCTGGCCTTCCTGTTGCATCCGGTGAAGCGCGAGAACGTTGTTGTTGTGCAGTACGCCGGCCACCGCGCTGGGCTGGTGGTGGATCGCCTGATGGGCGAATTCCAGACCGTGATCCGCCCTCTGGGCACCGTATTCGGTGGGCTCGATGGGATCAGCGGTTTCACGATTCTCGGCGATGGCAACGTCGCGATGATTCTCGATATTCCAGGTCTGGTGAGGCGACTCGCGCGCCACGAGCCGGGCCGAAGAGCACAACTTGCCGCTGCGGCTGCGGTATCCGATTAAGCAATCCAGCACGCTGACTGTTCGAAGGAGCCAAACATGCTTAACAACCTGAAAATCGGAGCCCGGCTCGGGTTCGGGTTTGTCTCTGTCCTTGTGCTTCTGATCGTGGTTTCCGCGCTGGCGGTCAGCCGCATCAACGTGCTGAGCACCGAGGTCAGCAACATGGCCAACGACAAGTTCAAGAAGACGGTGCTGGTCAATGACGTGACCGATTCGGTTAACGTCATTGCACGTGCAATGCGTAATTCGCTGCTGCTGCCCCCGGCTGCGGCGGCCAAGGAACTCGAACGCCTCGACGAAGCACGCAAAACCATCAGCGAGGCGCTGGGGAAGCTCGATCAGATGATCGTGTCCGAGGACGGCAAGCGCCTGTTGGCCACCGTGGTTGAGGCGCGGAAGGAATATCTGGTTACGCAGGGCAACTTTGTCGATCTGGTGAAGGCGGGCAAGCGAGACGAGGCGATCGCCTACATGATGGGTGACGTGCGCAAGGCGCAGTCGAACTATCTCGACACACTGCACAAGTTGAATGACTTCCAGACGAAGCTGATGGAAGACGCAGGCAAGCAGGCCGAGCAGGTGGCTGCTGAGTCCAATCGCATCCTGATCGGGCTGGCGATTGCTGCCGTTCTGCTTGCAAGCGCGTTCGGCTTCTTCATCACCCGCAGCATCACCCGCCCCGTCTCCGCCGCGCTGGATGCTGCCAATCGGATTGCCGACGGCGATTTGAACGTGAAGATCGACGCCTCTGGCAAGGATGAAGTTGCAATGCTGCTTGCCTCGCTTGAGAAAGCCGTTGCCGCCGTGAAGGGCATGAGTGCTGAGGCTGCACGCCTGTCGAACGCGGCGGTTGCCGGGCAGCTGACGACACGTGCCGACGTGACGCAGTACAAAGGCGAATATCAGGCCATCGTGAAGGGCGTCAATGACACGCTCGATGCGGTGATCGGGCCGCTCAACGTGACCGCCGACTATGTCGACAAAATCTCCAAGGGCGTCATCCCGCCGATCATCACCGCCCACTACAACGGCGAATTCGATGTCATCAAGACCAACCTGAATGCTGCGGTGAAGATGATGAACGACCTGCTTGAGCAGACCGACATCATCATCAAGGCTGCTGCCGCTGGTGAGCTCGATAAACGCGCCAATGCCGACCTCTTCGTTGGGGGCTGGAACCAGCTGGTACGCGGGGTGAATGAAACCGTTTCGAATATCGTCGAGCCGGTGGCCGAAGGTAACCGCGTCCTGCGTCGCATCGCAGGGGGGGATCTCTCCGAGTCGGTCACCATCACCTGTTACGGCGACCACCAACGCATGAAGGACGCGGTGAACGCGGTCCACGCCTGGCTCACCGACCTGGTCGCTTATGTGACCAAGATCGCGAACGGCGATATGAGCGCAACGATGGCCAAGGCGTCCGATCGCGACCAGATCCATCAGTGGCTGATGATGATGAAGACCAACATCAATGCACTGATCAAAGACGCGGTGACCGTGTCGAGCGCAGCGACCGAGGGGCGACTCGATGTGCGGGCGGACGCGAGCCAGCATCAAGGCGGCTATCGCGAAATCATCGAAGGCCTGAACGCGACGATGGACGGCGTGGTCGGCCCGGTCAATGAGGTGAAGCGGGTCATGGCGGCGGTGGCGGGCGGTGATCTGACGATGACGATCACCTCCGACTACCGCGGGCAGATCAAGGACCTCAGCGACGCGGTGAACGCAACCGTCGCGAAGCTGTCCGAGACGATTGCTGCCGTCAACGGCACCTCCGACGCGTTGGTATCGGCCTCCGAACAGGTGACCGATACCGCGCAGGCGCTGTCGCAGGCTTCGTCCGAACAGGCCGCGAGCGTAGAGGAGACATCGGCGTCGATCGAAGAGATGTCTGCGTCGATCAACCAGAACACCGAAAACGCGAAGGTCGCCGACACCATGACCAGCGACGGCAGCAAGAACGCTGCCGAAGGTGGGCAGGCCGTAACCGAGACGGTACTGGCCATGAAACAGATCGCCAAGAAGATCGGCATCATCGACGACATTGCTTACCAGACCAACCTGCTGGCACTTAACGCAGCGATCGAAGCGGCGCGTGCCGGCGAGCATGGCAAGGGCTTTGCGGTGGTTGCTGCTGAGGTGCGCAAGTTGGCTGAGCGCAGTCAGGTGGCAGCGCAAGAGATTGGGCAACTGGCGGGTAACAGCGTCGGCTTGGCCGAGCGCGCTGGCAAACTGCTCGACGAGATCGTGCCCGCAACGCGCAAGACCGCCGATTTGGTGCAGGAGATCACGGCCTCGTCACGCGAGCAGAGTGTGGGCGTGGAGCAGATCAACACCGCGATGGATCAGCTTAATACGATCACTCAGCAGAACGCAGCGGCGTCAGAGCAGCTCGCGGCAACCGCGGGCGAGATGAGCGCTCAGGCGAACGAACTCCAGCAGCTGATGTCCTTCTTCTCGATAGGCGCCCGCGAAGACGGTGGTCGCCAAGCCGCAGCAATGTCCAAGGCGCCGGCCGCACGGTCCGCGCCTGTTGCAACCGGCAGCAAGCGCGGGAGTGCGAGCGCAGGCTTGGTTGATACCGGCTTCTCGCGGTTCTAGGAGACGGCAATGGTGAGTGCAGGAATGGAATTGGCAAAACCGCCCGCCAGGGCGCTTGCGCCTGATCGCACTGGTGGCGCGGCAGAGGCGAACGATTTGCAATATCTGACCTTTCAGCTCGGCAGCGAGACGTTCGCCATCGGCATTCTCGCGATTCGCGAAATCATCGAGTATGGCGCGCTGACCGAGGTGCCGATGACGCCCCCTTTTGTTCGCGGCGTCATCAACCTGCGTGGCGCCGTCGTGCCGGTTTTTGATCTAGCTGTGCGATTCGGCAGGGCGCCACAGAAGACCTCGCGGCGCACCTGCATCGTCATCGTCGACGTTGCGGCGGAGTCCGGCGTGGAGGAAATGGGCATCGTCGTCGACGCGGTGAACGAAGTGATCGAGATTCCGCCCTCCGAGATTGAGCCGCCGCCTGAGTTTGGCGCCCGCATCCGCGGCGACTTCATCAAGGGCATGGGCAAGGTCGCAGGAAAATTCGTCGTGCTGCTCGACGTCAATCGCGTGCTGTCGGTGAAAGAAGTGGCCGTCGTCGCGGCCTTCGAGCAGCAGCCGGACGCTGCTGCTTCCGCGCTGTAGCCGGTCGCGATGCGACTGCGTCTGGACGCATTTTCAGCTGGTCGGGATAGGACATGACACGATTCGAATGGAAGGCCGATTACTGCGTGGGCGAGGGCAAGATTGACGCTCAGCACGAACAGCTCTTCATGCTCGCCAACAAGCTTGTCGAGGCAAGCGACAAGAAGGACCTCACAGCCTGCGCGATGCACCTGTTCCGCTATGTTCACGCGCACTTTCGCCATGAGGAATCCGTGATGCGCCAAGTCGGCTACCCCGGCTATGCGGAGCACTACGCGATGCACGAACAACAGCTGGCGCGGCTTACCGAGATCAGCGCGGACATCCATAACGACCGCTGGACGAGCGAGCGCATCGTCGACTTCATGGAGAACTGGCTCAAATTGCATATCCTCAAGGAGGATGTGCGGCTCGCTGCGTATCTGAAAGACCATCGCGAAACAGATGAGAACACCCCGCATGCCGCGTCGTGAATGCGTCGCGAACTGCCTGTTGGCAACAACGGTCGACGCAACGCGCGATGACGTCGCTATACGCCACGCACAGGCGTCAGGCGTGGCAGTGCCGCAGCAGGTCTGCGAGGCGCCGGCCTTCCATGTCTGGGAAATGATCGCCCGCGAGTGTGAGGTGCAATAGGCGGTCGAGTCGGAAGCTGCGGAAGTCAGCGCGTAGTTCGCACCACGCGCCGAGCGTCCACACTTGGCCCCAGAAAAACAGGCCCAGTGGCCAAACGAAGCGACTGCTGCGTGTGCCTTTTTCATCGACATAGTCGAAGGCGATACGCAGGCGCTGATCGACAGCGCGGCGCAGCGCCTCGATGTGTTGGCTGCCCGGCGTACTCCCGAAATCCGGCACCAGCAAAGCAGTGCTCTCCAACCGAGCACGCAATGCAGGGCCAACGGCGGCGCTGATCTTTTCAAGCGCGCTGGCCGCATGCGAGGCCAGTTCGCTGCCACCTTTGGCGCCGACGACGCGTGCCCCGAGTGCGAGGGCCGCCAGCTCATCGGTGTTGAACATCAGCGGCGGCAGATCGAAACCGGGGCGCAGCCGATAGCCGACCCCGGCCTCCCCCTCGACCGGTACTCCTGAGGTCGACAGATCGGCGATGTCGCGATAGATCGTGCGCTCCGACACCGCAAGCCGCTCCGCCAGTTGTGCGGCCGTCGTGAGCCGGCGACCGCGCAGGATCTGGGTGATCTGGAAGAGTCGATCAGCGCGCCGCACGGTGTGTCAGTCCATCGGCGTGCAGAGCTCGACGAGCGTGCCTTCTGGCGTGCGCAGGTAAGCGACGGTCTGCCCCCAGGGTTTCAGGGTCGGCGCGGTGAGCGCTGTTGCGCCGGCATTGACGGCGCGCTCAAAGGCGGCCGATACGTCGTCGGTCGTGAGACCGATCTCGATGCCGGCCGGGAGTGCGTCGGCGTTCAGCGGACGGTACTCGACACCGAGCGATGCACGGGCCACGTCGTGTCGTGCAAACGCCAGCGCCGTTGTGCCGCTGTCGAGCTGACCGAACTGCGCATCGTCCGTAACGAAGCGGGTCGCGAAACCGAAGGCGCGCAGGTAGAAATCGAGCGTTGCGCGCACATCAGCGACGTAGACGATGGTGTAGCCGAATTTCATCGCGGCATCCTCGGGGTCAGGCTTCGTGCAGTCCGACGAGGTTGCCCTCGCTATCGATCATGTGAGCGAAGCGCCCCATGTCACCCGGCAGCGTTACCGGCGGGAGCGCCACTTTACCGCCTGCGGCTTCGACTCGCTCCAGCAGCGCATCCAGCCCGCTGTCAGCATTCAGGTATACCTTCGTGCCGTTGCTCGCCGGCAGCAAGCGCGGCGCGCGCTGCAAGCAGCCTGACACGCCGGTACCGTCGTAAGGAAAGACGGCGATCGTAACCTCCGGGCCCATCTGCTCGCGCTGCAGCGGTGCGCCGAACAGCGCCTCGTAAAACTTGCAGGCGCGGTCGAGGTCGACCACCGGCAGTTCGAACCAGACGACGCGTTGTTGTTGGCGAAGCGCTTTGTCCATGATGTTGCTCCTGTTGCGGTTGAGGTGCAGACAGGATGCAGGGGGGCTCCTGACAGCGTGGTGTCAGGAGGGTGGACGGGGCGACGCCTTTTTTCGCGAGGTGCGGCTGCTCGCTAGTATCCGGCCACCACCCGTAGCACGGCGACCCCCGACCACAGGCCGATGACGCCGAATGCGATCATTCCGATCATGAAACCTGTGCCGCGCGTGGCGGGGTCGCGCTGGTAGTTGACCGCGTAGAGCACGCGACCGGCAAGGCCGACCAGCCCGGCGACCATCGCATAGCGGTCGCTGACATAGGCGGCGAAGAGCCACAGGGTGGGCAGAAACACCATCACCCATTCCATCGTGTTGAGCTGGATGCGGTAGGCGCGCTCGAAGTACTCGTTGCCGGTGGTGGCGGGGGCCTTGACGCCGTATTTCTCGCGGGCGTGGCCCACATTCCACGCGGTGCCGAACATCAGCAGCACGATCAACAGCGTGGCGCCAGCGGTGAGTGGGTAGTCATGCATCAGCGTTGTTCCTGAATACGAGCGCGTCGGTGTTCAGGGGCGTTGCCGCAGCTGCGCAACGGCGGCCTGCAGTGCTTCCGGTGTCGCCGCTTCCGGCGATAGCGGCTTGCCGATGTTGAGTTCGACGCGACTGAACAGCCCGCGCCGGAAAGGCTTCGTCATCGCCGGGCCATCTTTGCGCGAGAAGAAGCTACCCCACAATCCCGATAGGGCCATTGGCACGACTGGCACAGGCGAGCGTTCCACGATGCGCGTGACGCCTGCCTTAAAGGGAGACAGCTCGCCGGTGTCGGTGATCCGACCCTCGGGAAAGATCCCGACGATCTCGCCGGCTTCCAGGGTCTTGGCGACCTCGTCGTAGGCCGCTTCCAGCATCGCCGCGTCTTCCTTTGCAGGCGCAATCGGAATCGCTCGCCCCTCCTTGAAGACGAAGTTGATGATCGGCGTCTTGAAGATCCGGTGGTCCATTACGAAGCGGATCGGGCGACGGCTCTCGGCCATCAGAATCAGCGGATCGACGAAACTCACGTGGTTGCACACCACCACAGCCGGGCCTTCGGCGGGAATGTTCTCGTAACCCTTCGCACGAACCTTGTAGAAAGTGTGTACCAGCAACCACACCAGCAGGCGTTGCATGAACTCCGGCACCAGGCTGTAGATGAATACCGCGACAGCGATGTTCATCAGTGCCGCATACAGGAACATCTGCGGGATGCTCGCACCCTGGTTCAGCGCAAAGAATGCATAGCCGGCTGACGCCACCATGAAGCCGGCGTTAAGGATGTTGTTGGCGGCCACGATGCGTGAGCGGTAGGCCGGCTCGCAGCGCGTCTGGATCAAGGCATACAGAGGAATGGTGTAGAGCCCGCCGAAAACGCCGATCAGCGCCAGATCGGCCATCAGCCGCCACGATCCGGGCTGCGCGATGAAGCCTGCCACCTCGATACCCTGGTGCGGTGTAGCCGGGCTCGCGAAGTACAGGTCCACTCCGAATACCGTCATGCCGAGCGAGGCCAGCGGCACCAGACCGAGTTCCACCTTGCCGCCCGATGCACGTTCGGCCAGTAGCGAGCCGAGCGCAATGCCGACAATGAAGGTCGACAGCAGGAAGGTTGCGAGATGTTCGCTGCCGCCGATGGTGTCCTTCACGAAGGGGCCGAACTGCGACAGCAGCATCGCGCCGTAAAACCAGAACCAAGAAATGCCCATCATGCCCATCAGCACCGTGCGGTTGCGCGCGGCGATCCGCATGTTCTGTGCGATCTCGCTGAACGGATTCCAGTTCATCGTCACGCGCCCGAGCGGCGGTGCGGCCGGGATCGACAGACTCGCCAGCCAGCCGCATGCGGCCAGTAGCACGCAGGCCGAACCGGCCCAGACCGGGCCGGTGCCCGGTACTGCAATCAGCATCCCGCCGACGATCGAACCGAGCAGAATCGCGACGAAAGTGCCACTCTCCACCCAGGCGTTGCCGCCAACCACCTCATCGGCATGCAGATGCTGCGGGAGTATTGAGTACTTGAGCGGTCCGAACACGGTGGAGTGCAGGCCCATCAGGAACAATGCCAACAGCAGCAGCGGCACAGCCTTGAAGAAGAAGCCGGCGGCCGCGATCAGCGCGATGCCGATTTCGGCCAGCTTCACCCAGCGGATCAGCGTCGCCTTGTCGAAAGCATCCGCGATCTGCCCGGCGGACGCGGAGAACAGGAACATCGGCAGCACGAACAGGCCCGATGCCACTTGAACCATCAGCGCCGGTGACAAGCCCATCACCTCACCACCCTGGAAGGTAATCAGCAGCAACAGCGCCTGTTTGAGCACGTTGTCGTTGAACGCGCCCAGGAACTGGGTCGTGAAGAGCGGTAGGAAGCGCCGCGTCTTCAGCAGCATCATCGGGTTATGTTCGATTGTCATGTTCTCTGGGGGCGGGCGCCGGGGAGCTTCCCGGCGAGACAATTATGCAGTGTACGGTCGAGATTCCGATGCCGACGGCAGCCTGTCCCGCGTGCCCATGGCGCACTACAATGGTGCGTGCTGCATTGCAATAGATCGCTGGCCTAGGGCAAGTACTAAGTTTGACTTCAATCAGCTAAATACCTAACATTGCATGGTTTTTCGAGGCGCGCAGATGTTCGCGGCAGTGCAGGGAATGTATAAGGTTATCGTCCTGCAGCTTATGGCCGCACTGATTGGCACCGTTTTAGGAATGGTGGCCTTCGGTACTCGCGGCGCGCTCTCGGCGGCGTTGGGGGGCGTCGCCTGTGTCCTCCCGACTTGGTTGTTTGCCATGCGGCTCCATGCTGCTTCGAAGCGCCCCGGCGCCTCTTACGCGCTGGCCTTTTTCCTTGGCGAACTGATCAAGATTGCCTTGAGTATCGGATTACTGGCTGCGATCCGCCTGATCTACCCGGACGTCCATTGGGGCGCGGTGGTCATTGGTTTGGTCGTGACGCTTCAAGCTAACGTTTTCGCTTTTTTGGTTAAAACCTGACATGGCCACCGGACACGAAGCAAGCGCGCCTACCGCGGGCGAGTACATCGTTCACCACCTTACCCATAACAACACAACCGGCCACGCACAGCAGAACATCGTCGACTGGAGCGTC
>CAMFLH010000131.1 GCA_945957295.1 uncultured Uliginosibacterium sp. | reverse complement strand
GCCCGCAGGAAGGAGAACGCGTCGGCATGACGCGCCTTCTGCACATTGAGGCGCACGCGGCAGGCGCGGACCACCGCCGCCAGATCCGCCTGAGCCTCGGCTAAGTCATTGTTGATAATACAGTAATGAAATTCGTCCACATGCTCCATCTCGCCGAGCGCGGCGTCGAGGCGACGGGCGATGACTTCATCCGAATCAGAATTACGACCGCGCAGACGGCGCTCGAGTTCATCCATCGACGGCGGCAGGATGAAGACCCCGACCGCCTGCGGAAACGCAAGCCGCACCTGGCGCGCGCCCTGCCAGTCGATTTCAAGCAGGATGTCCATGCCGGTCGCCATCTGCTGCTCGATCCACGCACGCGAGGTACCGTAGAGGTTGCCATGCACCTCGGCGGATTCGAGGAAACCACCGGTCGCGCGCAGCGATTCGAAGCTCGCCCGATCGGTGAAGTGGTAATGCTGGCCATCGACCTCGCCGGGCCGCGGCGCGCGTGTCGTGTGTGAGACCGACAGACGGATGCCGCGATCCTGTTCCAGCAGACCCCGCACCAGGGTGGTCTTGCCCGCGCCGGAGGGAGCGGAAACGATATAGAGCTGTCCGGGCATGGCTTACTCGATGTTCTGAACCTGTTCGCGCATCTGCTCGATCAGTAGCTTCATTTCCAGCGCGATGCTGGAGAGCGCACCGGACACCGCCTTCGAGGCCATCGTATTGGCCTCGCGGTTGAGTTCCTGCATCAGGAAGTCGAGCCGCTTGCCGGCCTGGCCACCGACCTTGAGCACACGTTCGACTTCGTCGCAGTGCGCACGCAAACGGGAGAACTCCTCCACCACATCGGCGCGTTGCGCGAACAGGCTGACTTCCTGGCGGATGCGGTCTTCATCCAGCGTTGCGACGGCGTCGCGCAGGCGGGTGGTCAGCTTCTCCTGATATTCGGCCACCGCGGCCGGCAAGATCGGCTCCGCCTTGGAGACCAGAGCGCGGATCGCCTGCACACGCTCGAGGATCATTGCGGCGAGTTTTTCGCCCTCCCGCGCCCGCGACGCCACCAGATCGTCGAGCGCCTGCTTCACCAGTTCGCCGGCGCTCGCCAGCAGGCTGTCGAAATCGGGCCCCGTCTCGCCCAGCATGCCGGGCCAGCGAAGCAGTTCGCCCACCGACAGCGGCGCGGCGTCGGCGAAGCGATCGCGCAATTGCGCCTGCGCAGCACTCAGCTGATCAACCAGGGTCTGGTTCAGCGACAGTTCGGCCGGCAGCGCGGCGTTCGCCTGCCAGTACAGCCGGCATTCAACCTTGCCGCGCGACAGCCGTGCGGTGATTGCCTCGCGCAAGGCCGGTTCGGCCAGGCGCAATTCTTCGGCCATGCGGAAGCCCAGATCGAGGAAGCGTGAATTGACGCTCTTGAGCTCAAGATTGAGGCGCGCGCGACCGCTTTCACGGGCGCAGACCGCATAACCGGTCATGGAATGAATCATCGGAAGCTTCCGCTGTGGCGGCCGTGAAATGACAAATTCACGCGGCCGAATTGCAGGGGTGGGACAAAAAGCTGAAAATCAAGGCCCTTTCGCCGAATGATACGTGCGCCCCGATGCCCGCTCAAGCAAACTGCCCGTTGCCATCCGGCTTTCAGCTGGAGCAGTACCGCATCGAGCAGCAGCTCAGCCTCGGTGGTTTTTCGATCGTCTACCTGGCGACCGACCCGGACGACATGCCCGTCGTCATCAAGGAATATCTGCCAAATTCGCTGGCCTTGCGCAAGGACGGCGAAATCGAGCCGCGCGTGCCGGACGAACATCAGGCCGCCTTCCGCTACGGCATGAAGTGCTTCTTCGAGGAAGGCCGCGCGCTGGCAAGCCTCAACCACCCGAACCTGGTGCGCGTGCTGAATTTCTTCCGCGCGAACAGCACGGTTTACATGGTGATGGCCTTCGAACGCGGCCGTACGCTGCAGGACTTCATCAACAAGAACAAGGGTGACATCCGCGAGAAGTTCATCCGCGGCGTGTTCACCCGGCTGCTCAACGGCCTGCGCGAAGTGCATGCAAACAAGCTGCTGCACCTCGATATCAAGCCGTCGAACATCTACCTGCGCAACGACGGCACGCCGGTGTTGCTCGATTTCGGTGCAGCCCGGCAGACGCTGTTCAACGACGCGCCGATGCTCAAGCCGATGTACACACCCGGCTACTGCGCGCCTGAGCAGTTCCGCGACCGCGAACACCTCGGGCCGTGGAGCGACATTTATTCGGTCGGTGCCAGCATGTACGCCTGCCTTTCCGGAGCGCCGCCGCAGCGCTCCGACGAACGCATCAAGAAAGATCAGCTTGAACCGGCGCGCAAGCGTTGGTCGCAGCAATACTCCGCCCAACTCCTGGACACGATCGACTGGTGTCTGAAACTCGATCCGCTCGAGCGGCCGCAAAGCGTGTATGCGCTGCAGAAGGCGCTCGCACGGCGCGTTCGTCAGCCGCATCCTGGTGATGTGGTCGCGGCAACCTGGATCGGCACGCTCGGCACCCGTCTTCGGTCATTTATCTCGCGCTCATGAAATTCACCATCTATCAGGAAAGTCGGCCTGGCAAGCGCCGCTCCAATCAGGACCGCATCGCCTACTGTTATTCGCGCGATGCGCTGCTGATGGTCGTCGCCGACGGCATGGGCGGTCACCTGCACGGCGAAATTGCCGCGCAGATCGCGGTGCAGTACATCACCGAGAGCTTCCAGCGCGAAGCGCGCGGCCAGTTGCAGGACGAGATGCTGTTCCTCTCGCGTGCGCTGACCAACGCCCACCACGCGATCCTGGACTACGCGTTCGACAAGAACCTGCCCGATCCGCCGCGCACGACCATCGTTGCCTGCGTGGTGCAGAACAGCCTCGCGCACTGGGCGCACGCCGGCGACTCGCGGCTCTACCTGCTGCGTGACGGCCGTGTTGCCTTCCACACGCGCGACCACTCGCGCGTGCAGGTGATGGTCGAGCAAGGCCTCATCAAGGAAGGCGAACAAGCCACGCACCCCTTCCGCAACCGCATCTTCAGCTGCCTCGGTGGCACGCACTCGCCGCAGATCGAGTTTTCGCGCCGCACGCCGCTGTATGCGGGCGACACGCTGCTGCTGTGTTCGGACGGCGTGTGGGGCCCGGTCGGCGCCGAAGAGGCGATTGCCGAGGTCGATACCCGCAACATCCTCGAATCGCTGCCGAAACTGATGAACCGCGCCGAAGTGCTGGCCGGCCCGACGGCGGACAACCTGTCCATCGTCGGCATGACCTGGCACGACGACTTCGCCGAGTCGCCGCCGACGACCATCTCGACGATGACGATGCCGATGGACAGCTTCACCACCAAGATGGAAGGCTTTGCCGCCGGCCAGGCCGCCCCGGCCAACAGCGAACTGAGCGACGACGACATCGAGCGCGCGATCGCAGAAATCAACTCCGCGATCAGGAAGTACACCAAATGACCAGCACCCGTCCGAGTGGCCGTTCGGCCAATGCCCTGCGCGAAGTGCGCATCACCCGCGGCTTCACGCGCCACGCCGAAGGTTCGGTGCTGGTCGAATTCGGCGACACGCGCGTGCTGTGCACCGCCAGCGTTGAGGAATCGGTGCCGCCCTTCCTGCGCGGCAAGGGTGAAGGCTGGGTCACCGCGGAATACGGCATGCTGCCGCGCTCCACGCACACCCGCAGCGCGCGCGAAGCGGCCAAGGGCAAGCAGAGCGGTCGCACGCAGGAAATTCAGCGTCTAATCGGCCGCAGCCTGCGTGCAGTGGTCGACCTCAAGGCGCTCGGCGAACGCCAGATCACGCTGGATTGCGATGTACTGCAGGCCGACGGCGGCACCCGCACCGCAGCCATCACCGGCGCCTGCGTGGCACTGCATGAAGCGCTGGACAAACTCGTCACGGCCGGCAAGCTGCCCGCCAATCCGATGCGCGAGCGCGTCGCGGCGGTGTCGGTCGGCATCGTCGGCGGCCAGCCGGTGCTCGACCTCGACTATGCGGAAGACTCGAACTGCGACACCGACATGAACGTCGTGATGACGGCTTCCGGTGGCATCGTCGAAGTGCAGGGCACCGCCGAAGGCGCGCCCTTCTCGCGCGCAGAGCTCGATGCGCTGCTGGCGCTCGCGGAACGCGGCATCGGCGAACTGGTCGAAGCACAGGGACGCGCGCTGGCAGGCTGATCACGGCACCCCGGCAAGAGCCGGGGTGTAGCCCCTTGCGCGACGCCGCATCTTGAGCGCAGCGCCCGAACGGGCAAGCGCGTCAGTATCCGTATCAACGCTTTTCGTGAGCTCTCCACGATGAAACAACTTGTCCTCGCCTCCAACAACGCCGGCAAGCTGCGGGAGTTTTCCGCGCTGCTCGCGCCGCTCGGCATCGAAGTGCTGCCGCAGTCGCATTTCAACGTGCCGGAGGCCGAGGAGCCGCATTGCACCTTCGTCGAGAACGCGCTCGATAAGGCGCGCCACGCAGCACGCCACACCGGGCTGCCCGCGTTGGCGGACGATTCCGGCCTCTGCGTGTCGGCGCTGGACGGCGCACCCGGCGTGCAGTCGGCACGCTTCGCGGGCGAGCCCAAATCGGACGCGCGCAATAACGCGCTGCTGCTCGAAAAGCTGGCCGGCGCGCCCGATCGCCGCGCGCACTATGTATGCGTGCTGGTGCTGCTGCACAGCGCCGACGATCCCCAGCCGTTGATCGCCGACGGCGAATGGCATGGCGAGATCATCGACACGCCGCGCGGTGAGCGCGGTTTTGGCTACGACCCGCTCTTCCTGCTGCCTGACCTCGGGCAGACCGCCGCAGAACTTGATCCGGCGCTGAAGAACACGCTCTCGCACCGCGGCGCGGCCTGTCGCCACCTGCTCGACCGCCTCAAGCGCAGCGCCGACTAAGGAAGGCCTGAATAGATGGGCGAGACGGATGCAACGCAAGGCGCGGCGCGCGCAGCGACCAAGACATATCAAATGGATAGGCGCGCGAGCGAGCACGCCGCAACGCCGCGATGCGCCGTCGCAGCCATTTATTCAGACCTTCCGTGAGTGGTATGTCGCAACGCCGGATTATCCCGCTCGCCGTTCGCCCGCCCGCGATCACGCGCGCACAACTCGCCGTACCACCGCCGCTATCGCTGTATGTGCACTTCCCATGGTGCGTGCAGAAGTGCCCCTACTGCGACTTCAATTCGCATGCGGTGCGCGACGGGATTCCGGAGCAGGCTTACCTCGACGCGCTGATCACCGACCTTGAGACCTCTCTGCCGCAGGTGTGGGGGCGACGCGTGCAGTCCATCTTCATCGGCGGCGGCACGCCCAGCCTAATTTCCGCCGCTGGGCTCGAACGCCTGCTGGGCGACATCCGCATGCGGCTGCCGCTCGCCGGCGATTGCGAGATCACGCTGGAAGCCAACCCGGGTACGGTCGAGGCAGGCCATTTTGCTGATTTCCGTGCGGCGGGCGTGACCCGACTGTCGCTCGGCATCCAGAGCTTCGACGATGCCTTTCTCGCGCGCATCGGTCGTATTCACGGCGGCAGCGAGGCGCGCCGAGCGGCCGAACTCGCGGCGAAGCACTTCGACACCTTCAATCTCGATCTGATGTACGCGTTGCCCGGCCAAACACTTGCGCAGGCACTTGCCGATGTCGACACCGCATTGAGTTTCGCGCCGCCGCATCTGTCCTGCTACCACCTGACGATGGAGCCGAACACCGCTTTCGGCGCCAATCCGCCGGCGGATCTGCCCGACGACGACACGGGTGCCGACATGCAGGAAGCGATCGAGGCCAAGCTCGCGGCCGCTGGCTACCAGCACTACGAAACCTCGGCCTTTGCACAGCCCGGCCACCGCTGCCGACACAATCTGAACTACTGGGCTTTCGGGGACTACCTCGGCATTGGCGCCGGCGCGCACGGAAAGCTGTCGTCACACACTGGCATCGTGCGCGAGATGCGGCACAAGCACCCCAACGCCTATCTCGACGGCGTCGCGAAGGGCTCGGCAGTGCATGAGCGGCGAGAGGTCGGCACCGAAGACCTGCCCTTCGAATTCATGATGAACGCGCTACGCCTCACCGAAGGGGTGCCAGCCGCGCTGTTCGCCGAGCGAACCGGCCTGCCGCTGGCAGCCATCGAGAGCACGCTGGTACAGGCGCGCCGCGATGGCCTGCTCGAAACCGACGGCGATCGCCTGCGCCCCAGCGTCACGGGCCAGCGCTTTTTGAACACGCTGCTTGAACGCTTCCTGCCTGAGGTCAACAACGCGGCGGATTGATCGCTGCCCGTGCAGCACGACACCGACAGCCGTCACACAAGCTCGCTAGCATCGCGTCTTTGCCTGCCGGCACAGTCGCGAAGCGGCTGCCGCCCTGCCCTATCGTGCGCATCTTCCTGATTCTGTTCACGCTGTCCGCAATCGCGATCGTCGGGCTTTTCTCGCTGGTTCATGGCGATCCACGCCCGCAGCTTGAGGCGACCTACTGGCGCGCCAAGCCCGATGTGTCGCGCCTGCCCGATCCGCGCGACATCATCCCGGTCGAACCGGCGCAGCCGGAAGGCGCAGGCATCCACAAATGCGTCAAGCGCGGCAAGATCAGCTACACCGATCAGCCCTGCCCGGCTGACCATGACCAACGCGCGCTGGACCCGGAACGTAGCAAGATCGTGACGCTTCCGGCGCAGAAACCGGCAGCCCCCAATGGCGCGCGCGCACCGCAGCCGGCCGCCGGCGGTATCGACATCGCCGACGACGGCAGCATCCGGCGCACACACTGACGCGCACTACCGCCCTCCGACGGGTAGTCAGCCCGCAGCCTGGCGATCGATCCAGCGGCGGATCTTGGTTTCGAGCACCGGCAGCGGCAAAGCGCCATCGACTAGCACTTCGCGGTGGAAGGCGCGCAGGTCGAAACGCGCGCCAAGGCGCTGTTCGGCCTCATGGCGCAGCGCAAGGATGCGAAGCTGCCCGAGTTTGTAGCCTAAGGCCTGGCCGGGATCGGCCATGTAGCGCTCAACCTCGATGACCGCATCGCCGTCAGACATCAACTGGTTCTGCTGCATGTAGGCAATCGCGCGCTCGCGCGACCAGCCCATCGCGTGCAGGCCAGTGTCGACCACCAGCCGTGAGGCGCGCAGCATTTCATCGTTGAGCTTGCCGAACCACTGGTACGGATCGCTGAACAGGCCAAGCGGGCGCCCCAGGGTTTCCGCGTAGAGCGCCCACCCTTCTACGTAGGCGTTGTCGCTGGCGAAGCGGCGGAAGCGCGGCAGGCCATTCAGTTCCTGCGCAATCGACATCTGGAAGTGATGCCCGGGTGCGGCTTCATGCAGCGACAGGGTCTCCATGCCCCACACCGGAATCGCGCGCAGATCATGCGTGTTCACATAGAAAATTCCGGCTCGGCTGCCGTCCTCGGATGGCATTTGATAGAACGCGCCGGGTGACGCGTTGGCGCGGAAGGCCTCCACCGCGCGTACTTCGTAGTCGGCGTTGGGGCGCAGGGAGAACAGTTCCGGCAGATGCGGATCGACGCGTCGCTTGATGTCGCGGAAGCCCTCCAGCAGTGCTTCCGGCGAGCTGTGATAGCTGTGCGGATCATTCGCGAGGTGGCGGAAGAAGGCGCGCAGATCGCCTTTGAAGCCAAGCTTTGTCCTCACGCGCTCCATTTCGTCACGGATGCGAGCGACCTCGCCGAGCCCGATCGCATGGATCTTCTCCGCCGGCAGGTCAAGGCCGGTATTCGCGAGGATCCGTTCGCGATACCACGCCTGCCCATCGGGCAACGCCGACCAGCCGTCGGAGTTGCGGCAGGCCGGCACGTATTCCTGCGCGAAGAAGGTGGCCAGCTTGCGATAAGCCGGCAGCAACTGCTGGGCAATCAAGGTCTCGTAAGCCGCCACCAGACGCTCGCGCTCGGGCGCGGACAAATCGACAGGCAAGCGCGCGATCGCGCCGCGGAACACGCTTTGCTGCGGGTCCGACACCGCGAGCGCATCGAGCTGCGGCTGTACCTTCAGCGCCGCCCGCCGCGGCAGCGTCACCCTACGCGCGATGCCTTCGCGCATGTTGGCGATCGCACTATCGACCCAAGACGGAAACTGCGCTGCGCGCGCCAGCCAGGCCTCGTGCTGGGCAACCGTTGCCAGCGGCTGCTGCCCGGCGCCGGAGCCGAGCACTGCCAGATCGACCGCAATGCTGTTGAGCTGCGTGATCGGCATCAGGTGCTCGGGGAACTGAACCGCTGCGATCGTCTTCTCGCGCTCGTCGATGAACACATCCAGGGTCAGCTGATCCGCGGCCGAGAGGCGATCGCGCGGCAACGCCCGCGCGGCCGCCAGCGAGCGCTGCTGCAAAGCGGCAAAGCGGGCGCGCTCGGCGAGACTGGCCGGATTGCCGAGGCGATCGTCGTAACGGGTATCGCCGATCGCTGTCGCGAACAGCGGCATCAGTTCAAGCGTCTGCTCGAAGTGAGACTCGACCAGCGTTTGAAGCGCAGCGGCGGGATCGGTCTGCTGCAGGGCAGCCGCAGCCGCCGGTTCGGTGCCTTGCGCCGGGCTGCAAACGCAGCAGAGCGAAAGAGCAAGGCAGGCCGCTAGGCGGGTGATCGTTAATTCTCTTGGCATGGCGGTCGAGGATACCGCAGCATGCCAAGGCAAGAATTCAAAGATGCGTCAGGCAGGGTCGGCGAGTAGACGTTCGATGCGCGCGTGCAACGCATCCCAACCCGGTTCGCCGAGGTACTGCACGGTGATGCGCCCTTTGCGATCGATCAGAAAGCTGGTCGGCGTCAGGCGGACCTCGCCGAAAGCCTTCGCTGCATCACCGCTGCGGTCAATCGCCACGGTGACCGGCAGGCCGGTGCGCCGGGTGTAGTCCTTGACCCAATCCGGGTTGTCGTACTGCATCGCCACCGCCACCATTTCATAGCCGCGCGGCGCGTACTTGCGCCAGGTGTCGATCATCCCGGGCATCTCCTTCACACAGGTGGTGCAGGTCGTCGCCCAGAAATTGAGCAGCACCACCTTGCCCTTCAAATCGGCCAGACGCAGCGTCTGGCCATCTAGGCGCGTCAGCGTGACATCGGGCGCCGGGCGCTCGCGGCCGAAGGCGAACCAGCCGCCGACGGCAAGCAGGGCAAAGACGGCGACGATGCTAAGCTGCTTGGAGATTCGATTCATTGTTCGGAGTTCGCTATGCCGGCCAGACGCCTGATTGTCACTGCATTGACCGCCCTTGTCACCGCAGGTTCAGCGCTCGCGGGCGGGCTCGATGTATTCAGCGACAAGGACGCCAGCGCCGGGCTGCGCCAGGCGCTTTCGCAGGGCGCCGAGGCGGCGGTGAGCCAGCTCGGCCGCAAGGACGGCTTCTACGGCAATCCGAAACTGCAGATCCCCCTGCCGGAGGGCCTGCGTCGCGCCGAGAGCGTGATGCGACTGGCCGGCAAAGGCGGCGACATCGACGCGCTGCATGCGGCCATCAACCACGCAGCGGAAGACGCCGTATCGCAGGCACTCCCGCTGCTGACGACGGCGGTCAAGCAGATGACGGTGTCCGATGCCAAGGCGATCATCACCGGCGGTGATGATTCCGTGACCCGCTACTTCCGCAGCAAGACGGCCGAACCGCTGACCGCGCGTTTCATGCCAACAGTTAAGCAGGCAACCGCCCGCATCGGCCTCGCGCAGCAATACAACGCGCTGGCCGGTACCGCCGCCGGCTTCGGCCTCGTCAAGGCGGAGGATGCCGACATCGACCGCTATGTCACCCGCAAAGCCCTCGACGGGCTCTACAGCGCGATCGGCGAAGAAGAGCGCGCGATCCGTCAGAACCCGGCCAGCGCGGCCGGTGCGCTGGCCAAAAAGATCTTCGGCGCACTCTGAGCGAGCGCCGGGCCGACCAAGGCCCGGCCGCCCTGCGACTCAGAGCACGTAACGCGACAGATCTTCGTTGCCGGCGAGGGTTTCGAGCCGGCCGTCGACATAGGCTGCATCGATTCGCAAGCTTTCGGTACCCGGCTTGCCGGCGTCGAAACTGATCTCTTCGAGCAGCTTCTCCATCACGGTGTAGAGGCGGCGCGCACCGATGTTCTCGGTCTTCTCATTCACCTGGAACGCGATCTCGGCAAGGCGACGGATGCCATCGTCGGCAAAGTTCAGTGTCACCCCTTCGGTCGCGAGCAGCGCCTGGTACTGACGCGTCAGGCAGGCGTCGGTGGCAGTGAGGATGCGCACGAAGTCATCGACCGACAGCGAATCGAGCTCGACGCGGATCGGGAAACGCCCCTGCAGCTCGGGAATCAGGTCTGACGGTTTGGCTAGATGAAACGCGCCGCTGGCGATGAAGAGGATGTGATCGGTCTTGATCATGCCGTACTTGGTCGTGACCGTCGTGCCTTCGACCAGCGGCAGCAAGTCGCGCTGCACCCCCTGGCGCGAGACGTCGGCCCCACCGACCTCGGAGCGCGACGCGATCTTGTCGATCTCGTCGAGGAAGACGATGCCGTTCTGCTCGACGTTCTTCACGGCGTCGAGCTTCACTTCCTCGTCGTTCACCATGCGCGCGGCCTCTTCATCGGCGAGCAGTTTCAGCGCTTCGCGGATCTTCAACTTGCGCAGCTTCTTCTGCTGATTGCCGAGGTTCTGGAACATGCCCTGCAACTGTTGCGTGAGCTCTTCCATGCCCGGCGGCGCGAAGATCTCGGCGGTCGCACCCTGCACGCTCGCCTCGATCTCGATTTCCTTGTCGTCCAGCTCGCCCTCGCGCAGCTTCTTGCGGAATTTCTGGCGGGTCGCGTTGTCCTCCGGCGTCGCCGCTTCGGTCGCGAAGCCAACCGGGCGCGCGAGCGGCAGCAGCACATCCAGCACGCGGTCTTCCGCAGCGTCTTCGGCGCGCGCACGCACACGGCGCATCGCCACTTCACGCGCATCCTTGACGGCGATCTCGACGAGGTCACGGATGATCGTGTCGACATCGCGGCCAACGTAGCCGACCTCGGTGAACTTGGTCGCCTCGACCTTCACGAACGGCGCGTTCGACAGCCGCGCCAGGCGGCGCGCGATCTCGGTCTTGCCGACACCGGTCGGGCCGATCATCAGAATGTTCTTTGGCGTGATCTCCTGGCGCAGCGATTCATCCACCTGCGCGCGGCGCCAACGGTTGCGCAAGGCGATGGCGACCGAACGCTTGGCGCGGTGCTGGCCAACGATGTGCTTGTCGAGTTCGGAGACGATCTCCGGCGGGGTCATCTGGGTCATGCGTTGCCCTTCAGCAGAAGGTGACGAGAGAGCGCACGGTGGCGCCGGCTCACCACTCCAGGGTTTCGATCGTGTGATGCTGATTGGTATAGATGCAGAGGTCGCCGGCGATCTTGAGCGACTTCGCAACCACTTCGCTGGCGGGCATTTCGGTATTCTCGAACAGCGCGCGCGCGGCGGACTCCGCATAGGCGCCGCCCGACCCGATCGCGCCGAGCCCTTGCTCTGGCTCCAGCACGTCGCCATTGCCGGTGATCACCAGCGTGTGATCCTTGTCCGCCACCAGCAACATGGCTTCGAGACGGCGCAGCATGCGGTCGGTGCGCCAGTCCTTGGCGAGCTCGACAGCGCTGCGCATCAGGTGCCCCTGATGCTTTTCCAGCTTGGCTTCGAAGCGTTCAAAGAGGGTGAAAGCGTCGGCGGTGCCGCCCGCGAATCCCGCGAGCACCTTGCCGTGGAAAAGGCGACGCACTTTACGTGCAGTGCCCTTGATGACGATGTTGCCCAGGGTGACCTGCCCGTCGCCACCCAGTGCAACCTGGTTTGCGCGACGTACCGACAGGATCGTGGTGCCGTGATATTGCTCCATGGCTCTTCCGGTAGCAGCCGGAGACCCCGGCCCGTTCTACCAGTGTGGGGGCGATGAAGCGAAACGCAAGGACCGCAACCGGCCCCTACCGATCAGATACGGCGCAACTCCATCGTCGCCACCTGATGCACGCCCATCACGCGCAGCAGCGCAGCGACCATGGCGTTGAGCCCCCGGAACACGCAGAGCTTGCCTTGCGCCTGGAACTGCACCAGCACGTTGAACAGATTGCCCGCGGTGACAAAGTCCATGCGCTTGAGGCGACTGGCGTCGACCTCTACGGTCGTGCGGTCCGCACCGTATTTGGCAAGCTTGCGGATCGCATCGGCCTGCGCCGAGGTCAGCTCGCCTTCCATGACGAAATTGGCAGCCTCTTCCTCGATCGGCACCAACTCCAGGCTGGGGATGCTGGCGGTCGGCGATTCCTTCGCCTTGGCTGCGGCCTCCGCCGGCGGTGGTTCGTACGAGGGCGGCGATTCCTCGAAGGTGATCGCGTAATCGAGCGCGACCTCCTCAAAACGATCTGCTTCGGCCAGCGCCTGCAGCAATTCCAGCACCATCAGCCAGATCGCCTGCCCTTCACGGCGCCCTTGCACCGCATGACCTTCGATCATCGGAAGCATGTTGCGCGCGTTCAGCAGCGTCACATTAACGCGTGCGCGGCGTAGATTCTGCAGGCCATGGATCAGGACTTCACACCCGGCTTCGTCTACCCCGCGCAGCTTGCCCAAATCGATGCGTAGCTTTCCCGCCTTGGTGGCGATCTTGGAAATCTGTTCGAATTGCGGCCCGACCGCGGCGCCCAGTGTGCCAGTCAGGCTGACCGACGGGGTCGCATCGCGCGAGGTCGGCTTCGGCGCCTTGGCCGCATCGTCTGCGTCGGTCCAGATCGGGGGCGAGCGACCGAACTGTTCCGCATAGGCCACCCCGCGCTGTTCGAATGCCTCGCGCTTGCCGGTGAGGCGATAGAGGTCGAACAGCATGTTCCAGAGCGTCTCGTTGGTGCTGCCGCCTTCATCGAGCGCCGCTTCGAGCACCATGGCCGCCGCGTCATCATTGGCATTGGCAAACAGGATGGCTGCTTCTTCAACGGCCGGATGATCGGCGTCAGAGAGCTCGTCGACATGGATTTTCCCAGCGGCGAGCGCGAGCGCGCGAGCGTCACCCTGAGTGAAGTCGAGAGTCGAGGTGCTTGGGTCGCCTTTGCCGCTGCGCGCGCCGGATTTGTTGCCGGACGCCTGCTCCTGCGGTTGTGGCCCTTTGCGGAAGAACGGAATCGCCAAGATTGTCTGCTCTGAGATGACGAGGGTGCCCCACCTGAAACCCTCGCACGGCCGCATAGGATAGGCAGCAAACGCCCGCGCTGCAAATGAGGGTACTCTACAAATTACGACTGACACCGAGCTTTCATGAGCTACCGTGGCTGCCGACGCCGTGATCGACGTCACTCTTCATGCCCGTTTATCACGCAGCCCTTGCGTGCGCAGGCTTTCAACTCCTGTTACAAGTTTGGCGACAGATCGCACTTGAAGTTCCCAAAATATGGGAAATAATTCCATTTATGGGCCGCACAACACGGAATCCCCGCTGACGAGACCATGGACGCTCCTACCGGACACCCAACCCGCGCCGACATCCTGCTGGATGAGACCGAACGCATGCTGCTGCCGCTCGCGCGGCTGCTGATCGCAAACGGCATCGGCTACCCGCAGCTCGCAGCGCGGCTCAAACACGTGTTTCTCGAAGCCGCCCGGTTCGAACTCGCGGCGGACGGTGGGCGCCAGACGGATTCGGCGCTCAGTCTTCTGTCAGGAGTGCATCGCAAGGATATCCGGGCTGCCAAGATGGCCGCGGAAAACGGCGAACCCGCGACCGGTGCGCCGCTGTCACGTGCCGCCGAAGTCTTCACCCGCTGGATGCACGACCCGGCGCTGCGCGCGCCGGACGGCTCACCCAAGGCCCTGCCGCGCAGCGGACCGGCACCTTCCTTTGAAACACTGGTCGCCTCGGTGTCGACCGATTTTCACGCCCGCAGCATGCTCGACGAGTTGCTACGCCTGGGCGTGGTGAAGATCGAGGGCGAATCGGTAATCCCGAGCCGTG
>CAMFLH010000130.1 GCA_945957295.1 uncultured Uliginosibacterium sp. | reverse complement strand
AGATAGGCTCCGGTCTCGTGGGCTCGGAGATGTGTATAAGAGACAGCTCCAGTTCATGGCGGAAGGTTTCGTCGACCAGCGCGCGCTTGACCTGAGAATCAGTACGCGGCAACCAGCGATGCGCCAACAGGCGGGCGGTGAGTGTGGTGATTTCGTGTTCCATACCGCGTCAGTGAAATGCGGGAAGCGCAGGGTGGAAGTACGCGACGGCAGCGATATTGAGCGCAACCGTCAGCCAGAAGGCGACCTGAAAGGACATCTTCCGATTCTTGTGGCGGAACAGGTGCTGCGCGAGCAGCCCGCCGGGCCAGCCGCAGGCCAGGTCCAGCAAATGGAGGGTCGATTCCGGCGTGCGCCGGCCGGCGCCTGCGGCTTTCGCTTTGTCCATGCTGTAGGCAAGCAATGAGGCCGCGCTCATCACCGCATACACCGCGCCGAGTGCCCAGGCACCACTAAGCTGCCATACGGCCAGTGGTGTCGCGAGCGCGACCAGCGCCGCAAGCCAGGGAAAGGTGGGTGCGCCACGCCCCCCGCGCGGTTGGCGCGATTCGTTGGTGGCCGAGCCCATCCAGGCGGGCGCCTTGACCGACGTGGCCCGTGCGCGGCCTTTGGCGTCGACCCCGGCGATGTAGATCACCGCCAACCCCGCTTGCGGACGCCGTGTCCGCGGCTCGAACGCCTTGATGTGGAAGAAAAGGGCTTCGCCGCTGGTGTCGGGGGCAATGAGCCCCCAACCCTTGTCGTCATGCCACTGGGTGATGGTGCCTTGGCGCATCGGCGTGCCTGCTTAGGTGTCGCGGCGGCGGACCACGCCCGCCGACATGGTGGCGACTTCGTCCTGATGCACGGGGACCTGGTGATCCTCAAGAACGAGTTCGTAGGGGAGTTGCGTGAGGTCGGCCACCGGGCCTTCGGCTTGCGCCTCGACGCCGCCCAGCAGCGACAGCAGCGAGAGCCGATAACTCGCCGGTGCGAAGCCGCCGCCCAGCACCAGGCGTTGGGCCGGTGCGGTTTCGGCGACGTTGATCAGGCGGTCGGTGAGCTTCCAGAGCAGCGAGAGGTCTTCCGACTCGGGCGCGAGGTTCTGGTCGACGGTCTGGGGCGTCGGCAGGCTGTTGTCGGCTTCCATACGCTGCACGTCTTCCGACAGCGCACTCTCTGCGCGGTCCAGCAACTCGTGGCCGCCGGCGACGAATTGCGTTTGCGGTGCGGCGCCGAGCGCGTTGTTCGCCAGTGCGGCGATCTCTGCCGTCGACTTGCCGCGCAGCCAGACCATTACGTCTGATGAAGACACGCCGGATTCACCGAGCGTGACGCGTTGCGATTCGATCTTGTTGAGCGCGCGCTGGAAGGCGGCGTCGACGCGCGCAAGCTTGCTCTGCGCGAGGCCGATCGCATGGGCGACGCGGCCGATCTCGGGCGTGACTTCCTCGACATCGAGCAGCGAACGCAGGATGCCGGTGCCCTTGTCGAGCCAGCGCATGTTCGCCGACAGGCGGCTGCGCGCTTCGATGATGCGGAATTCCGAACCCGATGCGATCGATTCCTCGAAGGATTCGGTCAGCGCATTGAGCTTGGCCAGCAGGTGTTGCAAGACTTCCGGTGTGACGGTGCCGGTGACCTGCATGCCCGCGAGCTGCGTGGTCAGGAAGCCGAGTTCGGCATCTTCGTCCTCGCCGAAGCGCAGCAGCACCGAGACTGCCGCCATCGCGTTGCGGCCGGCGTCAGTCAGCTGGTACTGGCGGTCTTCGCCGAACACCATCAAGCCGTTTTCGCGCAATCGCGCGAGCACCGTTTCGAGCTTGATCGGGTCGATGTAGGCGAAGTGGCGGCGCAGTTCGTCCGGGCCCCAGCGCGGGGTCTCGGCGCGGCCACCCATCTCGCGCAGTACATGCAGGCGGATGAAGACCTCCTCCTCACCACCGCGGAACAGCGTGATGAAGGCCGCGATCAGCGATTGCGC
This sequence comes from uncultured Uliginosibacterium sp., assembly GCA_945957295.1. Classification (GTDB taxonomy): domain Bacteria; phylum Pseudomonadota; class Gammaproteobacteria; order Burkholderiales; family Rhodocyclaceae; genus Niveibacterium. Next base: position 11,999 of record CAMFLH010000130.1, on the reverse strand, counting down.
GCGCGCAAGCGACCACAGCGCCGGCACATCGTCGAGCGATACGCCGGCGGCGAGGAAGTCATCGAGGTTGAAGCTGTCGTTCATGCAGGGCGGGGCGTTATCAACCGCCCCGGTCTCCTCAGACGCCTTGCTTCAGGCTGGCCTGGATGAAGCCTTCCAGGTCGCCATCGAGCACAGCCTGCGTGTTACCAACTTCGTAGTTGGTACGCAGATCCTTGATGCGCGACTGGTCGAGCACGTAGGAACGGATCTGGTGGCCCCAGCCGATGTCGGACTTGGTGTCTTCCAGCTTCTGCTGTTCGCTCTGGCGCTTGCGCAGCTCGGCTTCGTAGAGGCGCGCGCGCAGCATCTGCCAAGCTTCGTCGCGGTTGCGGTGCTGCGAACGGTCGTTCTGACACTGCACGACGATGCCGCTGGGAATGTGCGTCAGGCGCACCGCGGAGTCGGTCTTGTTGATGTGCTGACCACCCGCGCCCGAGGCACGGTAGGTGTCGGTACGCACGTCGGCCGGGTTGATCTCGATTTCGATTGAGTCGTCGACTTCCGGGAATACGAATACCGAGGTGAAGCTGGTGTGGCGGCGCGCGTTGGAGTCGAACGGGCTCTTGCGCACCAGGCGGTGGATGCCGGTTTCGGTGCGCAGGTAGCCATAGGCGTATTCGCCCGAAACCTTGATCGTCGCGCTCTTGATACCTGCGACTTCGCCTTCGGATTCTTCCAGCAGTTCGACGTTGAAACCCTTGCGCTCGCAGTAGCGCAGGTACATGCGTTCGAGCATGCCGGCCCAGTCCTGCGCCTCGGTGCCGCCGGCGCCCGACTGGATTTCGATGAAGCAGGGGCGCGGGTCCATCGGGTTGTTGAACATGCGGCGGAATTCGAGGCCGACGACGACCTCTTCAACGCTGCTGACGTCGGCATCGACCGCTTCAACCGTGTCCCAATCCTCTTCGGCCTGGCCCATGTCGAACAGCTCACGGCAATCGGTGATGCGCGCGACGATGTCGTCCAGCGTCAGCACCACACCTTCGAGCGACTTCTTTTCCTTGCCTAGTTCCTGGGCCCGCGCAGCGTCATTCCAGACGTTGGGGTCTTCCAGTTCGCGATTGACTTCTTCGAGACGGCGATGCTTCGTCTCGTAGTCAAAGATACCCCCGTAGGGCGTGCTCGCGGGTCTTCAGATCCTCGAGCTTGTTGGCAATCGCGTTGATGCGTTCTGCGTCCATATCAGCCTCCGATAAACCGATTCGAGGAGGCGGGCACCCCCTTGGGGGGCAGCGCACGCGTTGAGCGTGGGGGCCGGGCCATGGGCGCGCTCCAGACGAATTCGGAAAAACCGCAAATTATACAGTGCAAGGCCCGGCCCACGTGAGGCCTTGCCTGGATTGGGCTGGCGCCCCGGTGCTCACTGCCCCGGCGGGCGACGGGGTGCTTTCGGTGGCACCAGCAAATCGTGTGGGCGCCGCGCGATGTGCTTCAGCACCCGCCCGAACAACTGCCGGCTATAGCCGAAGCGCACCTTGCGCGACTTCATTGCGGTGTAGAGCGCAAGGCTGAAGCTGACCAGCAGGTTGGTCAGGCCGATCGCCGCAACGCCGAGACCGCAACTCACCAGCAGGTAGAGCGGCACGTCAAAGCCAAGCGCCGTGATGCCGTACGCGAAGTTGGCTGCGCCGAAGGTGACATGGCGGATATCGAGCGGCAGGCCGAGCAGAAAGCCGATGGTGCCCATGCAGCCGAGCATGCAACCGAACAGGAAGTTACCCATCAGCGCGCCGAGGTTGTTCTCGATGTAGCCGGCCACCCGGTTCAGGCGCGCCTCACCGAGCCAGCGCCGTAGCCGCGGGATCTGCCGGATGCGTTGCGGTATTCGCGCATAGACGCACTTGTTGTCGTAGTAACCCGAGATCAGGCCAGCCAGGAACAAGCAGACACCGGCCACCGCAGCATGCGGAATGGCCATGCTCATCACCGGGCGCAGGTCATGCAGCAGCGAGTCGGCCTTCGCGGCGTTAACCATCGGTTGTCCGAACAAGTAAGGCCAAGCAAAGCCGATACCGAGACAGACCCCAAAAGCAACGACGACGTTGCCGAGGATCGCGATGAACTGGCTGCGAAGCACATCGATGATCAGCGTTTCGAGGCGATCGAGCGGTGGCTTGCCATCCTTGGCTTCGTCCATCGTCGCCGCGATCAGTGCTGCCGTCATGGCGGGCTGCTTGGTCGCGATCGTGAAGTGGAACAGATGCACGACGATGAAACCGAGGCCGTAGTTCAGGCTGAACGCGATGGCCTCCCACAGTGGCGGCAGGTGCGCCTTGGCGGTGAAGATCTTGATGATCGCCATGAACGCGACGATCAGGCCGGCGCCCGCTGCGGCGCGGAAGAGCTGGTTCTGCTCCGCGGCGTTGCCGGCCACGTAGTGTTCGCCGGTGCGGCTGGCGTGTTCCGTCACCTGCAAGGCGAGCAGGTCGGTCACCCGCACCAGAACGGCGCGCACGCTGTTCTTCTCGGATTCGTGCTGCAGCAGTTCGCGGAAGAAGGCCAGCTTGCGTTGTTGCTGTGCCTCCGAGCTGTCCGGTGCCGCAAGGTGCACCAGCACGCGCATGCGATCGATGGTTTGGCCAGCGCGCTGCGCGTCGTAGGTCAGCGCGATGCTGGCGCCACCCTGGCGCGCAAGCTTCCGGATTCGAGCGATGTGCTTCTCGCACTGGTCGAGCAGCACGTCGAGATGGCTCGCGTCGGGCCACGGCAGGGAGGGGTCGGCGAGCGTCGCGAAGGCGGCGGCGGACCAGGCCTGAACCTCGTCCGTCTGCGCGACGAAGGGCGATTCGCGTGAGGCGGCGTCGCTGTCGTAACGCAGGAAGTCCGGTTCCAGGCCCAGCGAGGCGAGGCGGAACGAGAGTATCCGTAGCGCTTCGATCATTTCGCCGTCCATCCGGCGCTCGTTGGTGCTGTGTGCGGCGCCAAAGCCGATCACTTGCAGCAGCTCAACGACAACCTGTTCCGGCAGTTCGGTGATCCAGTCTTGATCGCGCGCTTCGCGGACTAGCGCGGCGAACAGATCCTGAAGGTAGGTATCGTCGTGCGCCGGCGGCAGGATCTTGGCGACGAGGCGTTTGGTGATCGCGCCGACAATGCTGTCGTTGGTCAGGATGCCAAGGTCGGCGAACAGTGATCGCTGCACGCGCGTGGCGAATACGCCGGAGAGGTAGCTGCGCAAGCCTTCGGCCAGATGTGGCCGGGTCTGCAGCACCGAGATCATCGCGCGCAGCCGCTGGGTCGCCGCGCCGGGCGCTTCGAGTTCGCGCGGGCGCAAGCTGGCAATGATCTCCAGCAGCGCATCGGCCGAACGCTTGTCGGGCGAGGCGGCAATGTCCTCCAGTATCGGTACGAGTGCTCTCATCGGGTTCTCGGATACACGCAGGACGGACTATTCTGGCACACTGTTGGAGCGCGATCCGCTTCCCGGCGAGACGTCAGCCTCAAAACTTGGTAAAGTGCCGCCCCTTTCGCGGGTGGCATGCATTGCCTCCGTTTCCAGATCACGGAGACGTACGAAGATGGATGAAGCAGACGTTGCCCAGCAGGAAGTCGAGCTGAGCCTGAAGTTGGCGCTGGAGCGCAAGGAGCCCTCGCTGGCGGCGACCGGCGTGTGCCACTTCTGTGGCGAAACGCTGACCGAAGGGCAGAAATTCTGCGATAGCGACTGCGAGGAAGACTACCGTCGCCTGCAGTGGCAGAAATCACAGCGCGTTCGCGGCTAAGGCCGTCGCGCGCAAGCATCACAAGGAAAAGACATGGCCCGCATCACGGTTGAAGATTGCCTGAAGACGATTCCGAATCGTTTTGAAATGACCCTTGCTGCCGCGATCCGCGCGCGTCAGCTCGCCCGCGGCCACACCCCGCAGGTGGATGGCAGCAAGAACAAGTTTGCTGTGACCGCACTGCGCGAAGTCGCCTCCGGTCACGTCGACCGCACGATCCTCTCGAAGCTCGAAGCCTGACGGCTTCCGGCGGACGCCAGTTCGCCCCTGACTGAAACGGCCGCTTTCGCGGCCACCTCAGTCGAGTGTTTCAATCCTCAGCCTCGGCGAGAAGCTCTGCTTCTCCGGCCGGGGCTTTGGTCGTTTCCGTTGCGTAGAGCTGGCGGAAACGCAGGCGCTGCGGGTAAGGGAAGAAGTCTTCGACGTAGCCCTCACGGATCTTGCGCTGGGTCTCTTGCCAGAAGGTGGCGTCGAGCAGATCCGGGTGGTACTTCATGAAGGCTTGGCGGACCTTCGGCAGGCCGAGCAGGAAGGTGCCGAATTCCTCCGGGAACACGTCGTTGCGCGCCACCGAGTACCACACCTCGCCGCTCATCTCGATATCTTCGTTCGGGGCAGGAGGAATGCGGCGGAAGTTGCAGTCCGTCATGAACTCGATTTCGTCGTAGTCGTAGAACACGACGCGACCGTAGCGGGTGACGCCGAAGTTCTTCCACAGCATGTCGCCCGGGAAAATGTTGGCCTGCGCCATCTCGCGGATCGCGCTGCCGTATTCCTGCACCGCATGGTCCGTCTGCGCCGCGTCGGCTTTTTCAAGGAACAGGTTCAGCGGTGTCAGGCGGCGTTCGATGTAGAGGTGCTTGATGACGATCGTGTCACCTTCTTCCTCGACGCTCTCGCTGCACACATCGCGCAGTTCGGCCACGAGATCCGGATGGAAGCGGTGGCGGGGCAGTGCGACGTCCGAGAACTCCAGCGTGTCGGCCATGCGGCCAACGCGGTCAACCTGTTTCACCATCTGGTACTTGCGTTTGACGGTGGCGCGGTCCATTTCCTTCTGGATCGCACGCTGGTCCTTGATGATCTTGAACACATACGGATACGAGGGCAGTGTGAACACCGCCATCACCATGCCGCGGATACCGGGCGCGACGATGAACTGGTCGTTCGAGTGCAGCAGGTGCGCGATCAGGTCGCGGAAGAACATCGTCTTGCCCTGCTTGCCGAGGCCCAGCATCGTGTAGAGCTCGCTGCGCGGCTTGTTGGGCATGATCGAGCGTAGGAAGTGCACATAGCCTGAAGGCACTTCCATATCGACCAGGAAGTAGGCGCGCGACAGCGAGAACAGCAGCGAGATCCGCCACGGTTCGAGCAGGATCGCATCGATGTACAGCCGCCCCTCCGGGCTGTGGCGCACGACGACGGCGAACGGCGTCTCGACATAGCCGTTGATCGCCTTGCCGATGATGTAGGCCGCCTTGTTCCGGTAGAACGGTGAATACAGCACCTGGATCTGGCTGTTCACTTCGCGTGCCGGCCATTCACCGAGATGCGTCTCGACCGTGCGAAGGATGTGGTCGACATCGCGATCCAGATCCTCGAACGGTACCTGCCACGCGAAGTCCTCGATGATGCGTTTGACGCTGGCGCGCATGCCGCCTTCGTGCGGGTAGTAGCTCGAATACGTCGGCGGATACGACTGGATGTACTCGGTCGAGATCGCCGGGCGCGCGAAGATGTAGTCGTTGTGGAAGTAGGTGCGGTGCAGGATCTTGCAGCACACTGAATTGAAGAAAGTCTCGGCGAGCTCCGGCTGCTTGTGGTTGATCAGGAAGCCGATGTAGAGCAGCTTGGCTTGCTGCCAGGTGCGGTCGTCGATGCGGTCGGCGTGGAACTCGGCATGCATCCGCATCACCGTTTCGTTCACCCGATCGTCGTAGAACTGCACCCGCTCACGTACCGCGCGCAGTTCGCCCTGCCAGTCCGCCCGCTCGAAGCGCTGTTTTGCGCTGCGAGAGGTCTCGCTGAAGATGCGGTAATGGCGGTTGAAGCCGTCGATCAGCGCTTGCGCAATGGCCAGCGCCGTATTGTTGTCCGCTGCCGGAACGTCCATGCCGTCTCCCCCGGTGGTGTCCGTTTGTGCTCTGCACACAAGGGGATTCTAGCCCGCAGCGGGTGGGCTCGGGGATGCGTGGTTTCCCGCGCTATTGGTGTGCGATCACCTGATTGCGGCCATGCTGCTTTGCCTGGTAGGCAGCGGCGTCAGCGCGCCGGAATAGGGTCTCGAAGTCTTCTTCAGGTTTTAGTGCGGCCACGCCCATGCTGCAGGTGACCGGGATGTCGTCCGGCCGCAGCCCCTCGATATGCCGCCGCATGCGATCGGCCCCGAGCGCCGCCTGTTTGACGTCGAGGCCCGGTAGCAGCAGTAGCAACTCTTCGCCGCCGTAGCGGACTGCAAGATCCTCTGGTCTTGCACTGTTGCGCAGTACGGATGCCACTGCGACGAGCACCTGGTCGCCGGTGGCATGACCAAAGGAGTCGTTGATGCGTTTGAAATGGTCGAGGTCGATCAGTACCAGAGACAGTGGCTTGTGCGAGCGTCGGCTCTCCGCTATCAGCTCGGGGGCAAGTTCTTCCAAGCGGTGGCGGTTATAGAGCCCGGTGAGGCGATCGCGCTGCGCCATGTCCTTTACCATCCGATGTTGCGCCTCAAGGCTGGCAAACAGCTCGGACAACGTAATCAGGTTACGCAGCCGTACTTCCAGCTCTTCCGGCAGCACCGGCTTGGGTATGAAGTCGTTGGCGCCTGCGCGCAGGATTTCGATCCGCTGCCCTGCGTTGTCGCTTGCCGATAGGGCGAGAATCGGCGTGCGTCCCGCCGCGCCTGGGCGCGCCCGTACGAAGTGGATCAGGTCGAGGCCAGTTTGCAGGCCGGCCAGCACGAAGTCGGTGACGATAACGCTGAAGCTGCGATGGCGAACGGTGTCGACGGCTGCTTCAGCAGAAGCCTTGATTTCCACCGTCAAACCCATTTTCTGCATGATCTCGCGGCAGAACAGGGCGGTTGCTTCGTTGTCCTCGACCAGCAACACGCTACCGCTGAGGCGGCGCGTAACGCTTGCGGTCCACGTGTCAACATAGGCCTCAAACGCCGCTTGGTTGGACTTGTGAAAGCAGGCGGAGAAGCCCGCGGCCAGCGCAGCGTCGATGTGCGCCTTCTCGCGATCGGAAGTGATGGCGACAAAGCTAACTACGTTCGAGCGTTGGCGGGCGCGTGAGCACATGAGCAACTCGGTTGCGTGCATGTCGCCGAGTTCGAGCGCGACGCAGGCAAGATCGAAGTCTTCGCGTTCCAAAGCGATCAAGGCTTGGCAACCGTTTTCGACGGCTTGCACTTCGATGTTTCGCGCCAGGAAGATCGATCCGAACACGTTGCGCATGAAGCGCGAAGGGTCGGCGACAAGTACTCTCACGCGGGCTCCGCTGGGTTAGCCGGGGCATCATTTCTCCCCAGACAGTCCGCATTACGGCAAGCGAGCCGAAATCCTTGAAGGCTCGCCTGCCGCAAGGTGCTCAACGCACCGGCTGGAAAGCCGGGTCACCCATCTGCCACAGGAAGAAGGACCACACATCCGCGGTTTCGTCGAGCGCCTGGCCAACGTTCGAGCCAATGCCATGGCCGGCGTCGTAGTCCACGCGTAGGATCACCGGCTTGCCATTCGGATTGGCGGTCTGCAAGCGGGCGGCGAACTTGCCCGGCAGCCACGCGTCGACGCGCGGATCGTTTGCGCCGGTCGTGACGATGACGGCCGGGTAGGCGACGCCATCCTTCACGCGGTGGTAGGGGCTGATTGCATACATCGACTTGAAGTGATCCGGGTTCTTGACCGTACCGAACTCCTCGATGTTGGGCGGGCCGTTGGGCGTGTTCTCCATGCGCAGCATGTCGGAAATGCCCACCGCACTTTGCGCTGCGGCCAGCAGATCGGGGCGCTGTGTGATCGTGCCGCCGATAGTGATGCCGCCTGCGCTGCCGCCGATGCCGGCGAGCGTTGCGGGCGAGGTGTAGCCGTTGGCGATCAGCCATTCGGCGCAGGCGATGAAGTCGGTGACGGTGTTCTGCTTGGTCTGGATGTAGCCGCCCTGATGCCAGTCTTCGCCCAGCTCACCGCCGCCGCGCACATGGCACACCGCCTGCACGCCGCCGCGCTCCAGCCAGGCGAGGCGGGTGGCGGCGAAGCGCGGCTCCATGGAGATGCCGTAGGCGCCATAACCGGAAAGGATGGTGGGGCGCTTGCTGTCGTGCGGCGCGTTCTTCTGTGACAGGATCGACAGCGGCACCATCGTGCCGTCGTGGCTCTTGATCATCACGCGCTGCGCCTGAACGCCCGAGGTGTCGACCTTGAGCGGCTTCTGCAGGCTGGTTGGCGCAACGCGCTTGCCGCTGACCTTCAGCACCTGGGCCGGTTGGGTCCAACCTTCCAGACGCACAAGCACACTGCCGTCGCTGCCCGGGCTGATCTCGCGAACCGTGCCTTCGAACGGCAGTGCCACCGTGCTGACCTTGCCCGCCTTGTCGAGCCTGAACAACCGGCTCACGCCACCATCGAGCGCCTTCACGAAGATGGCGTCCTTGGCGGCCATCGGTGCCTGCAGTACTGCGTCGCTGGCCGGCATGGCGACGGTGGCCTTGCCGCTGGCGAGATCGAACTTGAGCAACTCGCGGCGTGAAGCCCGCTTCTGCGATACCGCATAAACGGCGGATCCCGACAGCACCGCGTGGGTCACCTTGTCGTCCGGGGTGATGATCCGCCGCCACGGGGCATCGCCGCCTTTCACCTTGTCGAGCGGCGCGATCCAGTACGAGCGGTTGACCGAGTCGCCATGCAGTACTTCGGCGAGCACCCACTTCGAGTCTTTCGACGTCGTCAGGTAGGGCAGATCCGCTAGGCCGAACTCGCGCGACGGCGTGGCGCCCCAGCCGAACACGGCCACATCCTTCGCTGGATCGTCGCCCAGGTGGTGCAGGAAGACTGCGCTCTTGTTGTAGCGCTCGTCGGCCGGGTGGCGGTTGTAGTAGAAGCCCTTGCCATCGGGGAGCCAGGCGATACCCGGCTCGTTGAGTCCGGCGCGATCGATCGACTCGCCGAGCAGCTTGCCATTCGCGACTTCGATGATGCGCAGCACACTGTTTTCCGAGCCGCCCATCGAGATGCCGACGGCCAGCAGCTTGCCGTCGGGCGAGGCGCTGTACCAGTCGATTGCATGGTGGCCGCCTTCGCCGGGCATCGAATCCGGGTCAAGCAGCAGGCGTTCGGCGCCTTCGCTGCCCTGGCGCACCCACAGCTTGCGGGCGTTCTCGCCCGGCGCACGCTTCAGGTAGAAAACCTTGCCCGCCGCCTGTTCATAACCGCCAGTGACTTCGCCGAGGTCCGCCAGTTCACCGAGACGCTTGCGCAGCGCATCGCGGCCGGGGATCTTCGTCAGCACGCCGTTGGCGTAGTCGGCCTGCGTCTTGAGCCATGCCTGAAACTCTGGGGACTTCATGTCCTCCATCCAGCGATACGGATCGACCACGCTTACCCCGTGGTAGACGTCGGTGACCGGAATCTGCGGTGTCGCAGGCGCTGCGGCGAAGGAACAGGTCGGTAGCGCGATCAGCGCGGCAGCGAGGGCATGGAATCGCATCGTCTCTCCTTATGGGAAGGCCGTATCCCGGCGCAGGGTGCGCCGGGCGGCAAGGGAGCAATGCTACGACAGGCGCCGCGTGGCGCGATGTCGTTATGTATCGGCGGCGGGCTTCAGCGGGCCACACCCAGCAGTTCGTCGATGTGGGCGAGGGCCGAGTCGTCTTTCACCACTTGGCGCAGCCAGTCGTGCAGCGGCATGTTGGCCCAGCTTGCGGCCTTGTCGGCCAGATAGGCGACAGGGCTGTGCGGTTCGGTGCGGCGGAAGTATTCCGCCACCTGCGTCAGCATTGCGACCGCTTCGGCGCGCGTCATGGCCCCCGCCTGTCGCGGCGCGTAGTGTGAGGCCGGGGCGTGCGGTGCGTGCGCCGGTGCATCGTTCGCGGGCGCCTGGCTGACCAGGGCGCTGCCGCCGCGTTCCATGATCAAGCGGCTGACGAGGTGGTGGATGCGTTCATGTAGTTCGCGCAGCAGCCGGAAGGACGGCGCTTCGTCGCCTAACACTGTGTCGGAAGCGCGATCCAGTGCGCGGATCGCCGCGTCGAGCGCGTCGAGTGCGTTGCGGGTGGCTTCGAGGCGGGCAAGTGGCGTCGCGCGTGTTGCAGCCTCCCACGCTACGGCGAGTTCGGCGTGCTCATGCGGTTCGCTGTCCTCACCGCGGCCGCCGGCAGCGCGGGCGCGCTCATGGTCGTCCCAGCTCAGCGGGCTGCCATCACCCTGCAGCAATGGTGCGGTCTTCACCACGTCAAGCGCACGCTGAATCAGCCAGCCCAGCGCGCCGGCGCGCTCCTCCGCGTCGCCGCCTTCGGGCATCGGGTGCAGCGTTTCGGGGAAGGCGTCGAGCAGGCCGGCCGCCAGCTGCAGCCCCTCGGCGAGGCCACCGAATCCATGCAGGCGGCCGTTCGCTTCAGCGAAGCGGGCCGCGACACGTAGATCCTTGGTGCGCTGCGTCAGCAACGAGGTGGCGATGTCGATCACGCGGCGCCAGTCAGCCACCTTCAGCGTGGTGACCCATTCACCTTGATCGAGCGAAGGGTCGTCTTCGCGACGGGCCTCATCGAGTGCGTCGAATTCGCTGGAAAAAGACATGTCCTCGCCGGTGCTGCTTGCGCCCGGCAGCGGGGCGAGTAGCGGAAGGAGCTGAGGGGCGAGGGGGGCGGGGTGGTCGATCGGTGCGTTCATGGGGCGAATCTCCGGGTAGTCCCGGAGATTCTAATGTCATGCCGCTGTTCGCCCCCGTGATGCCATTCGCATCGCGGGGCGGATCAGGCCGCAGCGAGTTTTGGTTTTGCGAAGCGGGCGCGCAGGTCTTCGAAGCCGAGGTAGATCACCGGCGTAATGAACAGCGTGATCAGCTGCGAGAAGATGAGGCCACCCACCACCGATACGCCAAGCGGCTGGCGCAGCTCGGCGCCGGCGCCGAGCCCGAGCGCCAGCGGCAGCGCACCCGCCAGCGCGGCGAGCGTGGTCATCGTGATTGGCCGGAAGCGCAGCGCGCAGGCCTGGCGGATCGCCTCCAGCGGTGTTGCACCGCTGCGCTGCGCCTCGACGGCGAAGTCGATCATCATGATCGCGTTCTTCTTCACGATGCCGATCAGCAACACGATACCGATGCTGGCGATGATGGTGATCTCCATGCCGAACAGGCGCAGCGTAAGCAAGGCGCCCACCGCGGCCGACGGCAGGCCGGCCAGGATAGTGATCGGGTGGATGTAGCTCTCGTACAGCACGCCCAGCAGCACATAGATCACCAGCAGTGCGGCGATGATCAGCACCACCTGCGCCCCCTGCGATTGCTGGAAGGCCGCTGCGTCACCGGCGAACGCGGTGAGGATGCCGTTCGGCATGCCGATGCGCTTTTCCGCTTCGTGCAGGCGTTTCGTTGCTTCGCCCAGCGCCGCACCCGGCGCGAGGTTGAAGGAGACCGTGACCGCTTGCAGCTGGCCCTGGTGGTTCACCGCGGTCGGGCCGGCTACACGCTGCACGGTGGCCACGTTCGAGAGCGGCACCAGGCTGCCGTTGGCGCTGCGAACCTGAATGCGGCCGAGGGCGCGCTCGTCGCGGCGGAAGGCGTCTTCAAGTTCCAGGATCACCTCGTAGCTGCCGCTTGAGGTGTAGATCGTCGAGACCTGCCGATCGCCGAAGGCGCTGTAGAGCGCGGTGCGGATGTCGGCGAGTGCGACGCCGTAAAGATTCGCGCGTTCGCGGTCGACATCCAGCCGCGCATTGAGCCCCTTGAGCTGTGAGTCGGTGGTGACATCGCGGAACAGCGGGTCGGCCGATAGGGCTTGTTTCAGTCGATCTGCCCACGCGGTCAGCTCGCCGCCATTCACGCTTTGCAGCACATACTGGAACTGGCTGCGCGATTGCCGCCCGCCCAGTCGCAGGTTCTGCGTTGGCGTGAAGTACACGTCGATGCCGGGCAGCTTCTTCACCTCCTTACGCATGCGTTCCACGATCACCGGCATCGCATCGCGCTCGCTGCGGGGCTTGAGTCGCAGGAACATCCGCGCGTTGGTTTCGGAGACCGATGCGGCGAAGCCTGTCT
>CAMFLH010000129.1 GCA_945957295.1 uncultured Uliginosibacterium sp. | reverse complement strand
GCGCTTGTGCAGGCGCTTCACTGCGGCGGCCTTCTTGCGCTTGCGCTCGGCGGTCGGCTTTTCGTAGAACTCGCGCGAACGCAGCTCGGTGATGACACCGGCCTTCTCGATGGTGCGCTTGAAGCGACGGATCGCAACTTCAAACGGCTCGTTTTCCTTGAGGCGGATACCCGGCATTCTCAAAACCTCGAATTGATCAGTAGTCTGGACGGGTTCGACAATAAATCGAGCGCGCCCGTTGAGCGAAGCTCGCTAGTTTAACCAAACTCGGCAGGATTTCCAAGTCCACTGTCAAGCCCCGCCAACCGGAGTGTTCGCGCTACACTCGCGACCCCATGCAGATCCTTGGTATTGAATCCTCTTGCGACGAGACCGGTGTCGGCGTCTACGACACCGAACGGGGCTTGTTGGCGCACCGGGTGCACTCGCAGATTGCGATGCACGCCGAGTACGGCGGCGTGGTGCCGGAACTGGCGTCGCGCGACCATGTGCGCCGCATCGTGCCGCTCGTGCGTGAAACGCTCGCCGCGGCCGGTTGTGCCGCCGAAGCGCTCGATGGTGTGGGTTACACCGCGGGCCCCGGCTTGGCGGGCGCCTTGCTGGTTGGCGCGGCCTTTGCGGAAGCCTTCGCATTCGGCCTCGGGATTCCGGCCTTGCCGGTTCATCACCTTGAAGGGCATTTGCTGTCGCCGTTGTTGTCGAGCGATCCGCCGGTGTTTCCGTTTGTCGCGCTGCTGGTGTCCGGCGGACATACGCAGTTGATGAGGGTTACTGGCGTTGGCGCCTATGAGTTGCTTGGCGAAACGGTGGACGATGCTGCCGGCGAGGCCTTCGACAAGACTGCCAAGCTGATTGGTCTCGACTATCCGGGCGGCCCCGCGTTGGCGAAGCTGGCGAGTGAAGGCGTCGCGGGTCGGTTCAAGTTGCCGCGCCCGATGTTGCACTCCGGCGATCTGAATTTCAGTTTCAGTGGCTTGAAAACCGCGGTACTCACCGCGACCAAGGCGCCGGCGTGGTCGCACGATCAGCGTGCCGACCTGGCTGCCGAGTTCCAGGAGGCGGTGACTGAGGTGCTCGTCGCAAAGGCGCTCGCGGCCCTGAAGGCTTGTGCGCTGCGCACGCTGGTCGTGGCCGGTGGTGTCGGCGCCAACCGGCGCTTGCGTGAGCGTCTTGACGAGATGGCGGCGCGTCGCCGGCTGCGAGTGCACTACCCGGAACTCGCGTTCTGTTCCGATAACGGCGCGATGATCGCGCTGGCGGCAGGCTTGCGCTTTGCGCAGGGCGCCACCGGTAACCGGGATGGGCGTTTTGCGGTGCGCCCCCGCTGGCCCTTGAGCGAACTGCAGCGGCCGGCCTAGGCTGCGTCTCTTTTCTTCCCGCCGATACGGCTTTCCTTGCCGGCGACGAGGCGCGAAATATTCTCCTTGTGGCGCCAGATCAGTATGGCGGACATCACGATCGTGGTTGCCGTCCAGCTCAGGTTGCCGAGCCACCAGTGTGTGAACACCGGTGCAGCCAGTGCCGCAGCGAGTGCGGCGGCAGACGAGTAACGCGTCGTGAAGGCAACGAGCAACCAGGTTGCAAGCGTCAGTCCGCCGGCTGGCAGACTCATCGCGAGGAGCACGCCCGCTGCGGTCGCGACACCTTTGCCGCCCTGGAAACGCAGAAAGACCGAGAAGACGTGGCCCAAAAAGGCGAAAATTCCGGCGACGGCCGCGTCATTCTCGCCAAGACCAAGCGGCGCGGACAATGCGCGAGCAAGCAGCACCGCTACCGTTCCCTTGAGCGCATCGCCGATCAGCGTCAGGATGGCGGCCTTCTTGCTGCCACTGCGCAACACATTGGTTGCGCCCGGATTGCCCGATCCGTACTTGCGCGGGTCTTCCAGGCCCATCGCGCGGCTGACGATGACGGCGAAGGGCGTTGAGCCGATGAGATAGGCGGCGAGCGCAACAATGACGGTCTGCATTGGATAATGGCGAAATTCGCTTCAGGAAATCGGAATGGACTTTATCTTTGTCGAGGGGCTTCAAGTTGAAGCTTCGGTCGGAATCTACGAGCGCGAGAAGCGCGCCACGCAGCCGCTTGAAATCAACCTGACCTTCGGCGTCCCCGATGCCGCGGCGGCGCGTGATGATATCGCCGATACGATTGATTATGACGTGGTTGTGGACCGGATACGTGCGGTGTTGGCCGACCGCCACTTCAATCTGCTCGAAACGCTGGGCGAATTCATCGTTGACCTGCTGTTCAGCGAGTTCGGTGTGCCCTGGGTGCGCGTGTCGATTGCCAAGATGGGCGTGATGCGAGGGGTACGGCGAGTCGGCGTGTTTATCGAGCGAGGTCGCGATGAACCGGCGCCGCCGAGGCCGCATTTTCAGTTTTGAAATGCCTGGCGTTTGCCACAAGAATCTTCGGTGAAAATGAAACGGGCCCTTGCGGGCCCGTTTTCACATTCAGCGGATTTCCAGCTCGCTGAGTGCCTTGCCTGCCGCCAGCCATTCGGCGACCCAGCCCGGTTTGCGACCGTGGCCGGTCCAGGTTTGTTCGGGTTTGGCCGGGTTGCGGAATTTTGCTGCGCCAACGGTCTTGCGAGCGGCTGGCTTGCGGCCCGGCTTGGCCGCCGCCCGCGGCTTGCGGGTCTTTGCCGCGACGGGTTTCTTTTCGTCGCCCATCAACTCTTCCAGCGACATGCCGGCTTCGGTGACGATTTTGTGCACTTTTTTCAGAACGTCGCGCTTCGCGGTATTGGCGCGGCGTTCGATTTCGCCCTCTACGCGCTTGAGCAGGCGTTTGAGTTCGGTGAGATTCAGCTTGGCAATGTCCATTGTTCCCCTCTGAGCTTTTCGCGTTGGTGGCCCGGGGTTATCGCAGCAGCCGGGTTAATTCATAAATACTGCAATTCAGGAATGAATGCAATCTCGAACTGTAATTGTTTACTGAAATAACGCGCTAATCGCCAACTCGGCAAATCAGCTTCTGGGGTGATGCTCGGCGTGAAGTCGCTTCAGGCGTTCCCGTGCGACGTGGGTATAGACCTGTGTCGTGGAGATGTCGGCGTGCCCGAGCAGCATTTGCACGACGCGCAGATCGGCACCGTGGTTGAGTAGGTGGGTCGCGAACGCGTGTCGAAGCACATGTGGTGAAATTCGTTCAGCGGCAATTCCGCTCGCGGTTGCGTAGGCTTTTATGATGTCCCAGAAGCGCTGCCGCGTCATGGGCGCGGCGCGTTGGGTGACGAATAGTGCTGGAGAGGTTCGCCCGCTAAGTAACTGCGGGCGCGCCTCTCGCGTGTAACGCTGGATCCATTCCAGAGCGATTTCGCCCACGGGGACGATGCGTTCTTTCGAGCCTTTCCCGAATAGGCGGACGAGTCCGGCGTTGAGATCGATTTCAGTCATTTTCAGCTCGATCAGTTCCGTCACGCGCAGGCCTGTGGCGTAGAGCGTTTCGAGCATTGCGCGGTCGCGTAGCCCAAGTGGCGTTTCTATATCGGGGGCGTTGAGTAGATCCTCGACCTGCCGTTCCGATAGGGTCTTCGGCACGCGCGGTGCGCGGGCGGGCGTGGATAGGTCGAGCGTCGGGTCGACCTGAATACGCCCTTCCGCGATCTGAAGCCGGAAATAGCGGCGCAGGGTTGCGAGCACGCGTCGCTGCGTGGCCACCCGCGAATTGGGCGAAAATGCGTGGAAATAAGCCTGCAAATCGGTGCTGGTCGCTAAGCTGAGCCGCGTGCCGCGTGCCGACAGCCACTTCGCGCATGCAAGAAGATCACTTCGGTAGGCGGTCAACGTGTTTTGCGCCAGCCCGTCCTGCAGCCACAGGGTCTCGCAGAACGCGTCGATGTCGGACTCCATTTCCTCCGCCGTAATGTCGTCGCTCATGCCAGCACGCCCTCATGCCAAAGCAGCCAACGTTTTGTTTCGATCAGCCAGCCCTCGGTGTGGTTTGCGAATCCGCCAATGCCTTTGCTGCCAAGTACGCGATGGCAGGGTATTACGAGCGGAAACGGATTGGCGCCGCAGGCCTGGCCCACCGCACGAGCGGCGCTGCTTAGCGCTCTGGCCATTTCACCGTATTGGCGCGTTTGCCCTGCCGGGATTGCCGAAATTGCGTCCCAAACGCGTCGCTGAAATGGTGTGCCGCGCGGTTCAAGTGGCAGGGAAGGGAAGGGTGTGCCTTCAAGCAGATGCGCTTCGAGTGCGGCGGCGATCGTCTCGCTGAGTGCGCCGCGAGCGGGAATTGTCGGTGTGTCGGGGGCGAGGAACTCCAGGGTGTGGATTTGCTCGCCTGCGATGGCAACACCGAGGCGGCAGGTCGGCATTGCCAGGATGGCGGTGAAGTCATGAGCCCTAGTCATGGCGGCTAATTCGGATGAAGACAGCGTCGCATTGTGCGCTGTGCGGGCAGACCGCTGGGCAAGAAAAAGCCGGCGATGCTTGCGCACCACCGGCCCATGCTCTCTACCCCAAGAGCGATGAAACTGATATTTGCGAGGAATATATCAGCAGCTCTTGGCGTTTGGTAGTGAAATGTGAAAAACGCCCAGATCGATGCTTGGATGGCCTACTTCTTGCCGAGCAAGGCGTCTTTCAGGTCGGACTGCACCGGCTTGTCGCCGAACCAGATCTTCAGCAGGGCAGCGTAGAAATCCTCGCCTTGGATCTCCTTGCCCTTCGCGGCGCCGTTCATCAGCACACGGGTCGCGCTGCCAGTCCACTCGATGCGGATGTCGCTCTTCTCCGGCACTTTGCCCATCGCGAGCAGGTTGGCACGGAACTCTTCCAGGCGCGCTTTGATCTTGGCCATGTCGGCCTCGCTGCTGTTCTCCTGTACGCCATTCTCGAGCGCTTCGGAAAGCTGTTCAGCTGACAGGTCACGCAGCGTGACGATCTGGATTCGCTTCGGCCCCTTCGTGCCGATGACGCCTCCGGCGGAGTCGGCCTTCGCGGGCAGATAGAGGCCAATCGCGTAGACCTTGAAGAAGGCTTTCTTGCGCAGCCCGGCGCCGTTGAGCACCAGCTCGGCGGTTCCGGCGCTGGCCTTGTCTTCAAATTTGACGCCAGCGACGTCGATGGCGGCGAAGGCGGGCGTGATCAGGGCGGCCGATAGCAGTAGGGCAGCCAGGGTGCGATGACGCATGTTTTGTCTCCTCGTATTGGGTTCTTTTGCCGTCGGTCGATCGACCGCGGGGTTTTCATCCGTACTGTAGCGTACGGCATGCGCCCCAAAAAACAAACCCTCCGCGCGGGAGGGTTCGTTTCATTTCGTCGCGCGTTTCAACTGCGGATTTCACCGTCGCCGAATACCACCCATTTCTGACTCGTCAGCCCGTCAAGGCCGACCGGCCCGCGTGCATGGATCTTGTCGGTCGAAATGCCGATCTCCGCACCCAGCCCATATTCAAAGCCATCGGCAAAGCGTGTCGAGGCATTGATCATGACTGAGCTCGAATCCACCTCGCGCAGGAAGCGCATCGCGCGGGTGTGGTTTTCGGTCACGATAGCCTCGGTGTGCTGCGACGAATATTCGTTGATATGCGCGATCGCCTCATCCACGCCGTGCAGCACGCGAATTGCGATGATCGGCGCGAGGAATTCCGCGCGGTAGTCGTCGTCGCTGGCCGGCTTGATGCCAGTCAGCCCCGCCGCTTCGAGGATCGCCTTCGACTCAGGGCAGCAGCGCATTTCAACGCCCTTGTCGGCATAGATACGCCCGATGCGTGGCAGGAATTCCGCTGCCACGGCTTTCGCGACCAGCAGCGATTCCGCAGTGTTGCAGGTGCCGTAGCGATGGGTCTTGGCGTTGTCGGCGATGCGCACGGCCTTGTCGAGATCAGCATCCAGGTCGACGTACACATGGCAGTTGCCGTCGAGGTGCTTGATCACCGGTACGCGTGCGTCGCGCGAAATGCGTTCGATCAGACCCTTACCGCCCCGCGGCACGATCACGTCGACGAACTCCGGCATTGTGATCAATTCGCCGACCGCTGCGCGATCGGTCGTCTCGATGACTTGCACCGCGGTCTGCGGCAAGCCCGCGTGGGCCAGCCCGTCGCGCACACAGGCAGCGATTGCCTGGTTGCAATGCAGGGCTTCCTTGCCGCCGCGCAGGATTGCGGCGTTGCCGCTTTTCAGGCAAAGGCCGGCTGCATCCGCAGTTACGTTCGGCCGTGCCTCGTAGATGATGCCGATCACGCCCAGCGGCACGCGCATCTTGCCGACCTGAATGCCGGTCGGGCGGCGCTTCACGTCGGTGATTTCGCCGACCGGATCCGCCAGTCCGGCGATCTGTTCAAGGCCGGTGGCCATCGATTCGATCGTCTTCGGGCTCAGGGTCAGGCGGTCGATCATCGCCGACTCGAGGCCGTCGAGGCGAGCTTGTTCCAGATCGCGGCTGTTGGCTGCGAGCAGCGAGTCGCCGCGCTCACGAATCAGCCGCGCGATTTCGTTCAGTGCTGCGTTCTTGCTCGCGGTGGAGGCGGCGGCCATCGCGCGTGACGCTGCGCGTGCTTGCCGGCCGACCGTCTGCATGTAGGTCTTGATATCCACTTGGAAACTCTGCTGCAAGGGCAAAACGCCATTCTAGCCCGTGGGCGACAGTCGCCGCCGTCAGCGGAATGTTCGCAACAATCGTGCGCGACGGGGCGAGAGTGAAGAATGCAACACTCCGATACACGTCAGCTTGACGCGTGCATATCGTCGCCCAGAGAATGCACAGCACTTTTTGTTCAATCCCGTTCCCCAAGGAGCGACTCATGCGCAAGTTCAACGACATCGCCAAAAAATCCGGCCCCAATGCCGGCGGCGTGCGCATGCTCGCCTCCCTATCCGGCTTTGTGGGTAATGCACTGATCGCGGCCACTCGACGCGGCACTCCGTGCATTCATCCGGCTCTGTTTAGCTAGCGGCGGGCTCCGTTCCCGCCACCCATGTGGGCGGGAACGAAAGCAGGCTGTAGCCAAAAACCCCTTTCTTTCCCGCACTGATTGAAGTGCGCGTGACGCTATCCGCGTCGCGCGAATCTCGACGGCGTGCCGCGATCCGGCCGCCCGGAGAAGAACTATGTTTGCGTACTGGATGCGCGCCCTCGCACCCGAGGGCAGCCTCTGGCGGCATCGCGATTACATGCGGCTGTTTCTGGCCAGCACGCTCGCGACGCTCGGGGCGGCTGTTTCGCAGATGGCTTTGCCTCTGACTGCCGTTCAACTTCTCGACGCCAGCGCGACGCAGATGGGCATCCTCGCCGCGTGCGAACTGCTGCCGTTTGCGCTCTTCAGTCTGCCTGCCGGCGTGTGGGTGGATCGTTCGCGCAAGAAGCGCCTGTCGGCCACGTTTGACTTCCTTGGCGCCGCCGCGTTGGCGCTGGTGCCGATCGCGTATCTCGCAGGCGTGTTGTCGCTACCGGTACTGTATGTGGCCGGTTTCATGGTCGGCTGCAGCTTTGCGATCGGCGGCACCGCAATGCAGGTCTTCATCACCCAGTTGGTGGGGCGGGATCGCCTGGTTGAGGCGAACAGCAAGCTTTCGGCGGCCGGGTCGATCGCTGGGATCGTCGGGCCGGCGCTGGCTGCGATCGTCGTTGATGCAGTCGGTGCGCCGCTGGCGATCACGCTCGATGCGTGCGGTTTCGCGCTGTCCGGCCTGCTGGTGCTGTCGATCCGTCGCGACGATCCGCCGGTGGTCACCGAGCGACGCCCGATGTGGCCTGAGGTTGCCGACGGCCTGCGCATGGTCTGGCGCAATCCGCTGCTGCGTTCGCTCGCGGTGGCGGCGGCGATCTGGATCATGTTGTTCGACAGCTTCCGCGCGCTGTATGTCTTGTTCGCCACGCGTGAGTTGCTGCTCGGTGCCAAGGACCTGGCGCTGATCAACACGCTGGGCGCGCTCGGTGCGTTGCTTGGCGCTGCTGCGGCACATCGGTTTGAGCGCACGCGCGGTGCGCGGCCGACGCTGATCGTCGGTTATCTGTTGTGCGGCGTCGGCTATGGCGCCTATGCGGCGATGCAGCCGGGCTGGCATCTGACCGCACTGGGCGCAGGCCTCGCGATGCTGGTGATCGACTTTGGCGCGACGATGTACTCGATCACTTACATCAGCTTGCGCCAGCAGGTCACGCCGGACGCGATGCTGGGGCGCATGACGGCGACGATGCGCTTTCTCAGCGTGTCCGCCGCGCCAATCGGTTCTGCTGCGGCGGGCCGGATGGGCGATCTAGTTGGCCTGCATGCCACGCTGTTCGGCGTGGCGGTGCTCGGCAGTCTGCTGGCGCTGGGCGCCGCACGCTGGATGCCGGCGGCACGGCGCAATGCCCCGATGGTTTATGAATTGTCCGAACAGGGAGTGATGAAATGAACAAACAGAAAGTCATTCATGTCCGGGCCGCAGAGCCCGACGATTGGCGCGCGGTGCACGCGATCATGACGGCCCCGGTTGCTGCCGCGTGCGCCTTTGGTACGCCTTATCAGGGGCCGGAACGCTATCGGCGCCAACTTGCGGAGCCTGGGCAGGACCACTGGTTGCTGGCCTGCGCGGGCGGTGAGGCGGTCGGCGCGGTGATCCTGATGCCGCAGGCGCCGGCCCGTCGTGCGCACTGTGCGCGCCTGGCGATCGTGGTGCGCGACGACTGGCAGCGGCGAGGCGTCGGCGCCCAGCTAATGAAATCGGCGCTTGATCTGGCCGACAACTGGTTGGGGATAGGGCGGATCGAGTTGGAGGTCTTCATCGACAACATCGCGGCGATTGCGCTGTACCGGCGCTGCGGGTTCGATACCGAAGGCTGCTCGCGCGGCTTCGCGCTGCGCAACGGCGTGCTGGTCGACGCCTATCGCATGGCGCGTCTGCGCGGTATCGCGCCGTGGGTGTCTCCCGCCGCCAGTGCGACAATGGCCGCATGAGCGTCTGGCGCTGGGACATCTTCTGCACGGTCATTGATAACTACGGCGACATCGGCGTCTGCTGGCGGCTCGCGCGGCAACTCGCGAGCGAGCATGGCGCCGATGTGCGGCTGTGGGTGGATGAACTCGCCAGCCACCGGCGCTTGCTTGGTCGCGATGGCGATGAGTCGGTGGCTGGTGTGGTGGTGCATCATTGGCACCCGGATGCGTCGCCCGATGCGTCTGCCGATGTGGTCGTGGCCGGCTTCGGTTGCCGCCTGCCGGAAGCCTACGTCGCCGCGATGGCGGCACGGTCACAGCCGCCGGTGTGGATCAATCTTGAGTATCTGTCGGCGGAGGTCTGGGTCGAGGGCTGCCATCTGTTGCCCTCGCCGCATCCCCGTCTGCCTCTGACGGAACATTTCTACTACCCCGGCTTCACGCCCAAAACGGGTGGCCTGCTGCGCGAGGCTGGACTGCTCGCTGCACGCGACGCCTATCGTTCCGACAGTGCGGCGCAAGCGGCGCTATGGGATAGCCTTGGCTCCGCGCCGCCACCGCCAGAGGCCTTGCGCATTTCGCTGTTCGCTTACGAGAACGCGGCGCTAGCTGCGTTGCTGCAGGCGTGGGCGGATGGCGGGCGCGAAATCTGGTGCGGCGTGCCCGAAGGGCGTGTGTGGAAATCGGTTGAGGCGTGGCTTGGTGCGCCCCTGGTGCTGGGGCGGGAGCTGCGTCGCGGCAGCTTGACGCTGGCGCCGCTTCGCTTTGTCGATCAGCCGCGCTACGACCAGTTGCTGTGGTCCTGCGACGTGAACTTCGTTCGCGGCGAGGATTCCTTCGTGCGCGCGCAGTGGGCTGGTCGGCCAATCGTCTGGCACATTTACCCGCAGGACGAGGCCGCCCACATCGTGAAGCTGGAGGCCTTCCTTGCCCGTTACGTCGAGGGCGTGCCGGATGCCGATGCCGCCGTGCTGCGGCAGATGCAGCTTGCGTGGAATGTTGGTGATGGGATCGTGCCTGCATGGGCAGACTTCGTTGCGGCGCTGCCGCGCTGGCGCGAACATGCCGAGGCCTGGTGCCAGCAGCTGGCGGCGCAGGGCGATCTGGCTGCAGGGCTGGCGGAGTTCGCAAAAATCAAGTTAAAATAATAAGTTATCCATGTTTGTGGCGCCGGTTGGCGCCTTTTCTGTTATATCAGGTGCCCCGATGAAAACCGCCCAAGAACTCCGTGCTGGCAATGTCGTGATGGTCGGCTCCGAGCCGCTCGTCGTCCAGAAAGCCGAGTACAGCAAGTCCGGCCGCAACGCCTCTGTTGTGAAGATGAAGTTCAAGAACCTGCTGACCGGCTCGGGTTCGGAAACCGTTTACCGCGCCGACGACAAGTTCGAAGTCGTTACGCTGGATCGCAAGGAAGTGACTTACTCGTACTTCGCCGATCCGATGTATGTGTTCATGGACGCCGAGTACAACCAGTACGAAGTCGAAGCCGAGAACATGACCGAAGCGCTGAAGTACCTGGTCGACGGCATGGCGCTGGAAGTGGTGTTCTACGAAGGCAAGGCGATCTCGGTCGAACTGCCGAACAGCGTGGTGCGTGAAGTGATCTACACCGAGCCGGCCGTCAAGGGCGACACCTCGGGCAAGGTCATGAAGCCGGCCAAGATCTCGACCGGTTTCGAACTGCCGGTGCCGGCCTTCGTTGAAATCGGTGACAAGATCGAAATCGACACCCGCACCGACGAATACAAGAACCGCGTCAAGTAATCGTCCGGTTGTCGTTGCAGCAAAAAGGGCCCCGCGGGGCCCTTTTTGTTTTGGGTGCGCGGCTTCAGTCCCAGCCGCTCGGCGCTGCTGCCTGCTCGCAGGCCACCTGCACCCGCTCGCCGCTTTCGAGCCATACGCCGGTGAGGCAGCCGCCCCAGACACAGCCGGTGTCGAGCGCCAGCACGCCGTCAGCATTGTGATAACCGAGCGCGGACCAGTGGCCGCACACGACGGTGTGGCTCGCGCTGCAGCGCCCCGGTACCGCGAACCAGGGGAGCACGCCGGGCGGCGCGGCGTCGATCGGCCCTTTGTACTTGAGCGCCATTTCGCCATTGGCGTTGCACAGACGCATGCGGCACATCGCGTTGACGATGACGCGCAGCCGATCCCAGCCTTCGAGCCCGTCGGCCCATGCCAGCGGTTGGCTGCCCCAAAGGTTTTGCAGAAACACTTTCCAGTGCGGGCCCTGCAGTGCGCCTTCCACTTCATGCGCGAGCAGTCGTGCCTGCGCAATGCTCCAGCCCGGCAGCAGGCCGGCGTGCACCATCGCGAAGTTGTCGGCGACATGCATCAGCGGCTGAAAGCGTAGCCAGTCGATCAGGGTGTCGCGGTCTGGTGCGTCGAGGATGTCGTCAAGCGTGTCGTCTGCGCCGCGCCGCATCGCGCCACTTGCGACGGCCAGCAGGTAGAAGTCGTGATTGCCGAGTACGGTGACGGCGCTCTTGCCCAGGGCGCGCACGCGGCGCAGCACGGCGGCGTTGTCCTTGCCACGGTTAACCAGATCGCCGGTCAGCCACAGTTGATCGCGGCCGGGTTGGAAACCGGCCGCGTCGAGCAGCCGGTCGAGCGGTTCGAGTTGCCCTTGCAGGTCGCCGACTGCGAGTCTCATGCGTGTGATTCCAGGTTTGCCGGCTGAATCAGGGTTTGCGCGAGTCGCGCGCGGTGGCGCGAATCTCGATCACCTTTGCGTACTTGATGAAGCTGTTGAAACAGCCGATGCCGATGTGCACCAGGCCGGCGCCGCCATCGAGGAAGCCGCGTCGCGCGATGTAGAACTTGATGAAGCGAAAGATCGGGCTCAACCAGAGTTTCGTTGCGCTCGGCTCGAACCCTTCGGTGACGAGCGCCTCGGCGGCGAGCGTGGTGTATCGATTCTGTTTCGCGAGGTAGGACTCCAGACCTTCTTCGGAGTGGTGTAGCAGGTCCCCCTTGAGGCGACCGACGTCGCCCAGCGCGGTGACTTTTTCGTGCACCAGATCGTCGGACCAGCGGGCGTGGCGGCGGTCGAACAGCCGCAGCGACAGATCGGGATAGCCCTCGCCGTGGCGCAGGTAACGCCCGAGGAAGCGGTTGCAGCGCGGGAACTCGAAGGCGCGATGTGTTGGCGAAGCCAGCTCGCGCTGGATCTCGGCCTGAAGCGCGGGCGTGACCACCTCGTCGCCATCGATGCAGAGCACCCATTCGTGTTTCGCCTGATCGACTGCGAATTGCTTCTGCGGGCCAAAGCCGAGCCAGTCCTGGTGGATCACGCGGGCGCCAGCGCGTTCCGCGATGGCACAGGTATCGTCGCGGCTGCCGGAATCCACCACCACGATCTCGTCGCAGAAGGCGAGGGAGTTCAGCGTGTCGGCCAGAGTCGGCGCGCAATCGCGGGTGATCAGGACGGCAGAAAGGGCTTGGCGTTCGCTCATGCGCGCAATTATAGGCGCCGCGGCGGTGACGCGATTTGCCCACAACGGCGCCTGCCGGAATAATCCGGGCCATGCGAGAGATCCTGATCGTCAAAACCTCCTCGATGGGAGACGTCATCCAGTACCTGCCGGCGGTGACCGACATGCATGCGCGGGTGCCGGACCTGGCGATCGACTGGGTCGTCGAGGCGCCCTTCGCGCCGCTGGTGCGCCTGCATCCGGGCGTGCGGCGCGTGATTCCGGTCGCCCTGCGTAGCTGGCGAAAACGCCTGCTGGCACCGGCAACCTGGTCGGCGTTTGGCGAGTTCCGCCGCACCTTGCGCGAAGTCCGCTACGAGCGCGTGATCGATGCGCAGGGCTTGCTTAAGAGCGCCGTGCTTGCACGCATGAGCGGCGCGCCAGTGGCGGGCTACATGCCAGACAGTGCGCGCGAGCCGATCGCTACGCGCCTGTATGCGGACAAGTATCGCGTGTCATGGCAGATGCACGCGGTGGAGCGTAACCGCAGGCTGACCGCCGCGATCTTCGACTATCGCCTCGACCTGCCGCTCGACTACGGCATCGTCGCGCCCGCGCCGGGTGAGGATGCCTGGCGGCCCGCTGAGCCTTACGCGGTGCTGCTGACCGCGACGAGCCGCGACGAAAAACTGTGGCCCGAACCGAACTGGATTGAACTCGGGCGCGCCTTGAACCGGCGCGGCCTCAACTGCGTGCTGCCGGCCGGCAGCGAGGTGGAGCGCGCACGCGCGCAGCGCATCGCCGCAGAACTGCCGCATGCGCTGGTTGCGCCTCCGATGCCACTCGATGCGCTGGCGACACTGCTGGAGCGCGCGCAATGCGTGGTCGGCGTGGATACCGGTTTGTCGCATCTCGCGGCGGCGCTCAAGGTGCCGGTGGTGGCGCTGTATCTCGCGACCGAGCCGGGCGCGAACGGCGTCGCCGGCGGGCGCAACGCGGTGAACTTGGGTGGCAAGGGGCAGAAACCCAGCGTGGCACAGGTGCTGCAGACACTCGCGCCGTGGGTCGCATGATCGGCCGTCTGTTGTACTCGGCGGCGTGGTATCTCGCCGCACCGCTGATCTTCCTTCGCCTGGCCTGGCGTGCGCGCCGCCAGCCCGAGTATCTGCATAACCTGCGCGAGCGTATCGGCTTCTATCCGCAAGTCCCGGCGGCGCCGCTGATGTGGGTGCATGCAGTGTCGGTTGGCGAGACCCGCGCCGCACAACCGTTGGTGCGCGGCCTGCTGGCGCAATACCCGCAGCACGCGCTGCTGCTCACCCAGATGACGCCAACTGGCCGCGCCACGGCGCTTGAACTCTTCGGTACCGAGCCACGCGTGACCGTGGCCTATCTGCCGTACGACACACCGGGCTGTGTGCGGCGTTTCATGCGTCACTTCCGGCCGGATTTCGGTGTCGTGATGGAGACTGAGGTTTGGCCCAACCTGCTGCGCGGTGCGCGGCAGGCCAAGGTGCCAGTCTTGCTTGCAAATGCGCGGCTATCCGAGCGTTCTGCGCGCGGCTACGCGCGGCTTGGCGCTTTCGCCCGCCGCGTGTTTGCCGACCTGGCTGCCTGCGGCGCGCAAACTGAAGCGGATGCCGCGCGGCTGGGGGCGATGGGGGCGCAGCCGGTCAGCGTGACCGGCAACCTCAAGTTCGAGATCACGGCGCCGGCCGAACAACTGGCGCTGGGCGCAGCCTTTCGCCAGCGCTTCGGCGCCCGGCCCGTGCTCGTGGCCAGCAATACGCGGCCGGGCGAAGAGGGTCCCTGTCTCTTATACACATCTGACGCTGCCGAC
>CAMFLH010000128.1 GCA_945957295.1 uncultured Uliginosibacterium sp. | reverse complement strand
GCGGTGCACCCGGGCTACGGCTTCCTGTCCGAGAACGAGGACTTCGCGCGCCGCGTCGAGGAAGAGGGCATCGTCTTCATCGGGCCGAAGCACTACTCGATCGCGGCGATGGGCGACAAGATCGCGTCCAAGAAGCTCGCGCTCGAAGCCAAGGTCAACACCATCCCGGGCTACAACGACGCGATCGACACACCCGAGCAGGCGGTGCAGATTGCGCAAGGCATCGGCTACCCGGTGATGATCAAGGCCTCAGCCGGTGGTGGCGGCAAGGGCCTGCGGGTCGCGTACAACGACCAGGAAGCGCACGAGGGCTTTACCTCCTGCCGCAATGAAGCGCGCAATGCCTTCGGCGACGACCGCGTGTTCATCGAGAAATTCGTCGAGGAGCCGCGCCACATCGAGATCCAGGTGCTGGGCGATGCGCACGGCAACACGGTCTACCTGTGGGAGCGCGAGTGCTCGATCCAGCGCCGGCACCAGAAGGTGATCGAAGAGGCGCCCAGCCCCTTCCTCACCGAAGAAGTGCGCCGCGCGATGGGCGAACAGGCAGTGGCGCTTGCCAAGGCGGTGAAGTATCAGTCGGCCGGCACGGTGGAGTTCGTCGTCGGCAAGGACATGAGCTTCTACTTCCTTGAGATGAATACCCGCCTGCAGGTCGAACACCCGGTCACCGAGATGATCACCGGCCTCGATCTGGTCGAGCAGATGCTGCGCGTGGCCGCGGGCGAGAAGCTCGCCTTCACGCAGGACGAGATCAAGCGCGACGGCTGGGCGATGGAATGCCGTATCAACGCAGAGAACCCCTTCCGTGGTTACCTGCCGTCGACCGGCCGCCTGGTGACCTACCGTCCACCGCAGGAAATGCCGGGCATGGTGCGTGTCGACACCGGCGTCTATGAGGGCGGCGAGATCTCGATGTACTACGACTCGATGATCGCCAAGCTGATCACGCACGGCGCGAGCCGCGAGGAAGCGATTAGCCGCATGCGCGCCGCGCTGGATGCCTTCGTGATCCGCGGCGTATCGAGCAACATTCCGCTGCAGGCCGCGCTGCTGCGCCACCCGCGTTTCCGCTCCGGCAACTTCACCACCGCTTTCATCGCCGAGGAGTACCCGAGCGGTTTCACCGGTGCGCCGGCGGAAGATGCCGAGCTGAGCCGCATGGCTGCGGTGGCCGCCGCGCTGTATCGCCGCACCGACATGCGCGAGACGGAAATCTCGGCCCAGCTGCCGGGCCACCCGCGCAAGGTCGGCAAGCAGTACATCGTGCAGATCCGCGACCGTTGCTTCAGCGTTGAGCTGGAAGACATCGAAGGTGGCCAGCGTGTTCGCTGTGGTGATTTGCGCCACACCCTGGTGGGCGACTGGGTTTTCGGCGCGCCGCGGTTCGAAGGCTGGATGGACGGCGAGCCGATCGTGGTGCAGGTGCAACGCCACGGCTGGCACTGGAAACTCTTCCACGCCGGCATCAACGTCACCGCGCTGGTACTGGCCCCGCGCGCGGCCGAGCTGCTTTCTTTGATGCCGCGCAAAGCCCGGCCCGATCTGTCGAAGTACCTTTTGTCACCCATGCCGGGCTTATTGACCGATCTTGCTGTTTCCGTCGGGCAGGAAGTCAAGGCAGGGGAAAGGCTCGCAGCCATCGAAGCAATGAAAATGGAGAATGTGCTGCGCGCCGAACAGGATTGTGTGGTCGCCGAGGTGCTCGCCAAACAGGGCGAGAGCCTGTCAGTGGATCAGCCGATCCTGCGCTTCCGATAAGCGTGCCAAGCGCCACAGCCCGAGCTGCCAAAGAGCGGCCGGGTCACCAAAGGAATCAAGGGGGAGGGGAGCCTGCAGTTGGGCTCCCTCTTTTGGGCGGGGCCGGCCCCTAAGCCGGTCCCCTCTTTTTACTGCAGCGTAGTGGTAGCACCCCCTTCAGGAACGGCCGCCTTCGGGCGGCCGTTCGCATTTCCGGCGCCGCATCGGGAGGCGGCCTCAGTCGGCGGGGCCGGACGGAAGCCCCAATTGGGCGCGGATGCGGCTCAGCCCTTGCCGTGAACGCGACACGAGTTGGCGCGCCAGTCGGTCTTGATGGCTGGCGAGGCGTTCGGCCGCCTGCCCTTCAAGAATCATCGGCCGCAGCGTGTTCTCCGCGGTGTCGTGAAAGGCCTGGCCGATACGTTCGAGTTGCTGCGTGAAAGAGCGCTCGGCTTCTTCAAGCTGGTCGCGCAGCGCGCGCTCGAAGGCTTCGCGCTTGTGCTGCAGCTCCTTGTCCTTGCGGCGTTGTGGATCGCTGAACCACTTCACCAGCCCGGCCACGACCATCGCGCCGCCGACCAGCGGGGCGGCGGGCGCCACCAGCGGCAGCACGGCGGCGCTGCCGAGCAGGTAGGCGGCGGCACCGGTGCCGACAATCGACAAGGCACCGGCGCCCAGCGTCAGCTTCGCCGCGTCGTCCACCACGTTCGCCACTCGCGCGCCAAGGCGCAAGGGCGGAATCAACTGAGCGTACTGCGCATGGTGCTGGCGTTCGAGGATCGATACGCGGGTGAGCTGCATGTCTTCCTGGAATAGGCGCAGATCCTCGTACATCAGCCGCAGCGCCTCTTCGCGACGGCCCACGGCGCGGCTCACGCGGCGTTCGATGTCCTTGCCGAACTGGCTCTGGCCGATGCTCTCCCACACCCTGGCCTGCGTCCAGTCGTCGGTTTTCAGCCGTTCGGAGGCTTCCAGCACGAAGCCGTTGCCGGCGTCGTGCACCAGTTCGTCGATGTCCTCACGGAAGGTTTGCCGCTCGAAGGCGATGCGCGCCTCGACGACGGCGAGCCGCTGGCCGATCTGGCGGCGTAGTTGTTCGGCTTCGGACGTGAGCGCGCCCGCCGCCTGCCGTAACTCGCCGGCTTGCTCCACCCGTGTGGCGACCTGGGCTTCGAAGGTGTCGATGCGCTGCAGGGCGGTGTCGCAGGCTTGCTCCACCAGCGCGCGTAGCGTGGCGGCATCGAGCCTGCGATCGAGATAAGCCTCCAGCGGCGCGCGCAGCGCGGTGTCGCCGGTCAGGTGGATGCATTCCTCCGTCAGCGCGACAAGGCCTTCGCGGTCGAGCAGGCGTTTGGAGCCGCGCGTCATGCGGGTCCACAGCGGGGCATCCTGGTCGTTCGGGCCGGAATCGAGATCGGCCGGCGATAGTGGATGGCCGAGCGCTTCGGCGAAGCGGGTGACGATGTCGCGGCTACGTTCGCCCTGCAGGCGTAGCAGCGGCAGCGCGGCATCGAAGGCGGCGGCGCGCAGCGCGGTGTCCGTTCGCGCACTGGCGCGCTGCAGATCGGTGAGTGCGACCGGCAGCGGCACCGGATGCTCCACGCCGTGCAACAGCAGGGCGGCGCTCAGCGCCGAGTCCGCGGTGCGTCGCACCAGCTCGTCGAGCACCGCGAATTCGGCGAGGCTGACGTCACCGTCCTCCAGCGCCACCGCGCAGATCGCGCGCAGGAAGGCAGACGGAAAGCCCTGATCCGAGCGCAGATGCTCGTCGAGATTGGGCTCCACCATCGGCAGGGCAGGTAGATCGGGGGTCGGGCGTGGGCTCATGCTTTCACTCCGCAGCAGGGGCGACTCGCCGCGGGGCGCCGTGCCGATGCACGACACCCGTGCTGGGCGTCACCAGGACCGAGTGGCGATGATACGCGGCCCGCTCAGCGAGGGCGGCGCATCCGGCCCCCTCGCTGATCGCGGCTCAGGTGCGAGCGAGGGCGTCGAAGGCCGCAACGACTTCGGGCGGCGCCTGTACCAGCTCGATCAGCACCCCTTCGCCGCTGAACGGCGTGGCTTCGTTACCCTTGGGGTGGATGAAGGTGATGTCGAAGCCGGCAGCGCCCTTGCGGATGCCGCCCGGTGTGAAACGTACGCCTTGCGTGCCGAGCCACTCCACTGCGCGCGGCAGATCGTCGATCCACAGGCCGATATGGTTGAGTTGCGGCTCGTCCACGCGCGGCTTTTTCGCCGGGTCGATCGGCTGCATCAGGTCGACTTCGCAGCGTGCTGCGCCCACGCCCATCACGAAGATGTCCTCATCCACGTTCTCGCGTTCGCTGCGAAAGTCGCCCGTTTTCTCGAGGCCGAACAGCGTGCCCCACAGGTGGGCGAGGCGGGATTTGTCGGCGGCACCGATCGCGATCTGCTGAATGCCGAGGACGCGGAATGGACGGCTCATGACGCACTCCTTCGTGACGAGATTCCGCCACTTTAGCGCTGCCGCCTTACGCTAGCCCGACACAGCGCAAATGCCTGCGGAAATTGCGTATTGCCGCAATGCGCTGCGCCACGCGAGCATGGGCGCATGGATGGTATCCGCCTGCTCGCCCCTGACTTCGCACTGATCCTGCTCGGTGCCGCGCTGCGCCGCTTGCCCGGCTTTCCGCAAGCGTTCTGGAGTGGACTCGAACAGCTGATCTACTTCGTGCTGTTTCCGGCGCTGCTGTTCACCGCGCTGCTGCGCAACCCGATCGAGCCCGGTACAGCGCTGCCACTGTTCGCTGCTGGCTTCACCGCGATGGCCTGCGGCATCGTGCTGTCGGTGGTGCTGGCGCAACTGGGCGATCACACTCCGCTGGAGGCAGTTTCGCGCGCGCAGTGCGGTTTCCGCTTCAACACCTACATCGGCCTTGCTGCGGCGACCAGTGCGATGGGGCAAGCGGGGCTGGCGACGATGGGCCTGCTGTGCGGCCTGATGGTGCCCTTCGCGAATGCCGCATCGGTGGTGTTGCTGGCGCGGCATGCGCAGACGCGCTTGCTGCCCGAGTTGGCGCGCAATCCGCTGATTCTCGCGACGCTGAGCGGCCTTGCCTGCAACCTGCTCGGTTGGCATCTGCCGGCGGCGGCCGATGCCGGCCTCACGCGCCTTGCGCAGGCCTCGGTGCCGATGGGCTTGCTCGCGGTCGGGGCGGCGCTTCGTTTCAAGGGCACGCGAATCGCGCCGCTACCGGCGGTGGGCGTGCTGGCGGTGAAGCTGCTGGCCTTGCCGGTGATCGCGTGGTTTGCGGCCGGGGTGGCCGGTCTCAGCGGCACGCCGCGCGCGGTGCTGGTGCTGTGGGCGGGGCTGCCATCTGCGTCGTCGGCCTACATCCTCGCGGTGCGGCTGGGCGGCGACGCTGCGGGTGTCGCGTGGCTGATCTCGGTGTCGACGCTGGTCGCGATGTTGAGCCTGCCGCTGCTACTGGGCTTGGTGGCTTAGCAGAACAGCGTCAGCACGCCGGTGTAGCCGTACAGGCGCTCACCCAGCAGTTCGCCAGAGGCGAAGAAACCGGCCAGCGGAATGTTGCCGAACACGCGCTGGATTGCTTCGACCTCGCTGTCGTCGCGCTCGAACAGCGAACCCCCGCGCCCGGTGCAGCTCACATACAGCGCGGCCTTCGGCGGCGCAGGGCAGCGTTCGCGCAGCGCGAGCAGCATGGTGTCGAGATCATGCGTGGCCGAGTCCGCATCGCGGCGCACGAAGAACACCTGCTGACCTTCTTCGACCAGATCATCGATCGCAAGCCGCCCGCCGTTCGGGTCGATGCCGATGATGTGGCGCACGGTGTAGTGGCGTGGATCGTCTTCGTCGCACAGCGCGAGTTGAACGCCCCGTGCAGCGCGGCGCAGGTCGTCGCGGTAGAGCGGGCTCACCGCGTCGCGAAACACCGCGACCGAGCGGCGACCGTCGAGGCGGCCGATCAGGTTGTCTTCCACTTCGGTGGCAACGCGGGCGGGCCCGAGCTGGCGGCAGCCCTGAGACAGCTCGCCGAGGATGCTGACGCGGCGGTCGAAGGCGACGCCGCACAGGCCGCCGGTAAAGGCTGCATCGGCGATCAACAGATTGCCATCGCGTCCGCTTGCCATGCCACCCGAGAGGTGCAGGCCACTGAGCTTGCCGGCCATGTCGCGTACCAGATCGGGCATGTCGGGTGTGGCCGGGTCGGCATGCACGATTGCAGCATGCGCGGCGAACTCGCGAGCGTTGGGCAGTGGTGCACGGCCAGAGAAAACGCGGAAGCTGTCGGCCGGCAGTTGCGCGACCAGCAGGCTGATGCCCGGTGCGTCGAGCTGCGCGCCCTCGCGGCCGATCAGCCCCAGCGCGCTGGCACCGACCCAGTGGGTGATGCCGGTGCGCGCCTGCAGCGCTTGCAGGATCGCATCGATCTCACCATTGAAATGGTCCGACCAGTAACAGAAGCCGAGATTGGCGCCGGCCGGCAGTGCAAGGCGCTCAAGGCAGGTGTCGAGCGCGAGGTGCCAGTCCGCCGCCAGCGCGAAGCCGCTGGCGAAGCGGCTTGCCAGATCGCTCACTGCTTGTCCGCGGACTTGCGGGCGCGGCCTTTGCGCTGCGGCTCGGCGGCTTGTGCTTCGGGCGCGGCCTCGGCTGGTTTCGCGGCTTGCACCAGATTCCAGGGCCACAGCGTTGCCGGGTTGAATGGGTTGGCGGGGGCCTCGCCGCTGGCCGGCGCGGCGGCTTCCTCATTGCGTGCGCTGGCGGCTGCGGCCGCTGCGGCGCGGGCGCTTTCGCCCATTGCCTGCATGGCCGCAAGCGTGGCGCGCTGCACTTCCAGCCCCTGGATCGTGGTCTGCAGCATGTTCAGGTTCATCTTGAGCCAGCCTTCCACCGCCTTCAGGTCGGTGATGCGCTTCTCAAGTTCGCCCACGTCCAGCGTTGGCGCGACCATGCCGGGCAGGGCAAAGCCCATCTGGCCCCACAGGTTCTTCATGAACTCCAGCGGATCCTGCATCGTGTGTTCGCCGCTCATTGCGCGCTCCGGTGTCGTACGGGTTAGCGTTCGATCATAGCCTAGCGGGCGGCACGCCGCCGCGCGTCAATCTTGCTCGTTGAGCTCGCTCGCAAGTGCCGCGCGCTCGAGTGCGTCGGCCACGTCGTCGTGCGGATCCTCGAAGATCGCCAGCACCTGCTTGGCAAACGCCCGCGCGCTGTTGTTGAGCTGTGCCGGCAGGTCTTCCGGCACCCGCTCCTGCAACAGCAGCTTGGACGAGGACAGGGCAAAGAACGGCGGCAGGATGCGTTCGCGGAATTCCAGCGGCAGGGTGTCGATCAAGCGCGTTGCGGCGTCGAGCTGGAAGCGGTTGCGCGGCCACTGCGAAGGCAGTGCCCAGGCCTTCGGCAAGAGGTCGAGATCGCGCATCACGGTGCGCAGATCCTCGGCCGAATCGCGGAAGGGCAGCAACACCACATCCGACATCTGGTACAGCAGGATGTCCGTCTCAGTGCGGTTGGCGCCGCCGTCCAGCACGCCGATCCAGCTCTTCAGGTCGCGCAGCTTCTCGACCACCTTGTTGCGCGCAACCGGCGAGCGCGCATCAGCCACCACATAGCGGCGCCCTTGGGGCGAAAGCGGCTCGCGATCTTCGTCCGTCATTACGCATGCCGCGCGCCGGCCGAGCAGCGTGAGGCCGTGGCTGAGCGTGTGCGACAACGTGGTCTTTCCGGTACCGCCCTTGTTGCCGATGATGCAGATGATTTCTGCCATGGTATTCAGGTCTCCGGGCCGCCGCGCCAGGGGCTCAGCGGGCTGTGTGCTGGGTCGGATTGCGTATGTGCCTGCCCTGCCGGGTCGGCCAGATCAGCCGTCGGCGGGGAGTGTCTTCCTCTTTAACGGCACCAAGGGTGTAACAGTAAAGCCGAGTTTTTCGCCGGTCATCCACTTGCAGGATGCCGCTGCACTCGATACCCGGCACGGCAAAGGAATTGCTCACCAGCACGCTGCCCTGTCGCATCTCTACGCGCGCTTTGTCCCAGACGTCGGCCATCGGCACCGGCGACAGGAAGGCATACACCACGTCGTAGCCCGACCAGTCTGCGGCGAAGAAGTCGCCGCGCACGAGGCGGGCGTTCGGAAGCCGCCGCGCGAGCCAGGCTGCAAGCGCTGCCGGCCCCGGGGCGGCTTCGATGCCGTCAACCTGCGATTCGGGACGCAGCCGCGCGAACGCGCGCACGAAGCTCCCCGTGCCGCTGCCGATGTCCAGCACGCGCAGCGCGCCCTCGGGCAATGCGTCGGCCAGCGTGGCAACGGTGCGGCGGTTGGAGAGGAACAACGGCACCTGGGTGCGAAAGGTGGTCCAGTAGATCAGCGCCAGCAAGCCGAAGGCCACGGCCCAGACCCAGCGCGGCAGCCCCAGCCCGCTGGCGAGCAGCACCGCCGGCAGGAAGACCAGATGCAGCGGCAGCCACCAGCGGTCTGCCCGCATCAGCGCTGCGGTAAGGGCTGCGAAGACGCCCTGCAGGCAGGCCAGCGCGAACAGCGAGAAACCGAACAGCACGCCCGTCTTGGCGAACAGTGCCACGCAGCAGGCGCCGATCAGCTGGGCGACGAGGGCACGCGTGGCAGGGAAGGCTGGGCTTGGCATGGCCGCATGGTTCCCGACTTTGGCGCTGCGAGGCAAGTGGCGCGAGTCGTGAGGCGCGCCGCGCTGACGTTAACTGACCGCCTTGTGCGACTCGTCGTCACCGGCCAGATGTGTGCGATTGCGGCCCGCCGCCTTGGCGCGATACAAGGCCGCGTCGGCGCGCCGCAGCCAGGCGGCGGCATCCTCGTCCTGCACGCGGAAGTCCGCGGCGCCGATGCTGACGGTGAAGCGGATCGGGCCGGCAGCACTGCGCAATTCCGACTGCGCGATGCGCAGCCGGATCCGCTCGGCGAGGAATTCGGCACCGGCTGCATCGGTGGCGGGCAGGATCACGATGAACTCTTCACCACCGAAGCGGCCGATCGAGTCGGCGCCGCGCGTCGATTCCCGCATCGCCGCCGCAACGCTGCGGATCACCGCATCGCCGAGGGCGTGCCCGTAGCGGTCGTTGATCTGCTTGAAGTGGTCGATGTCGAGGATCAGCAGGCTGCAGGGCTGTTCGCCGAAGCGCTTGGCGCGCTGCCAGGCCTCCTGCAGCAGGGCGTCGATCGTGGCGCGGTTGTAAAGCCCGGTCAGCCCGTCGGTGCGGCTGAGTACCGCGAGCTCGCTGTTGGCGTGCTCGAGGCGGGCGACGAGGCGGTCGGTCTCGTCCATCCAGCGCACGAAGACCTTGTAGCCGAACAGGCCAACGAACACCACGATCAGCGCGAAAACCCAGAAGAACACCCAGGTGGTCGACAGCATCACCTGTGCGGCGGCGGGCAACAGCGCGAGCTCGCCGCTGCGCAGGGTTTCGTCCACCCTGCTGGCGCCCATGCGCAGGCTGAGGAAGCCATACCCGACCACCCCGGCCACCACTGCCAGCGTCAGGCGCAGCGCAAGGCGGCGCGGATCGGCGGACTCGCGCTGGCACAGCGCCGGCCGACGCTGCTGCCAGCGCTCGATCGCGGGCCAGGCCAGTGCCATCAGCGGTGCGGCAATCAACACGCCCTGCAGGAAAGCGCCGAGCCACCAGCCCTGCCAGATCGGCAGTTGGCCGATCGTGTCGATCTGGTTCGTGTAGCACCAGATCAGCGCGCCAGCCGAGCTGAACACGCCGGCCACGAAGCACATCTGCACATAGAACAGCCAGGATCGCAGCGAGCGCAGGCCGCGTGACAGACCCATCGCGCGGTAGCCGAGGCTCAATACCGCAAAGCCGAGCGGGTTTGCCCACGCGAATAGCAGCGCCCAGTGCGGGGGCATGCCGGCGTAGAGCGCCAGCACCAGCGTCGCGAGATAGGCGGGCAGCGCGCCCCACCACCAGCCGAAGCACAGCGTCCACAGCTGGCAGATCACCAGCGGCGGATAAATCGTGATGAACACCTTCACGCCGCCGAACAGCAGCGGGATGCCGGACCAGCCCCACGCGACCGTGGCGAGGCCGAAGCCGACGCTGGCGAGGATGGATGCGAGCCAGGCACCGAAGATCAGGCCGCGCTCACGCGGCGTGCCGCTGCGCCACAGCGCCCGCATCGACACGGTGCCGATTCGGGCGACCTCGTGGCGCGGGGTGTCGTGCGCAGGCGGGCTGGCAGGCGTCGTCGGCAGGGGCGTCATCGGCACGGGCGTGTTGGGCGAACGGGCGCGAGGCCGACGGATGCCGGCTCGACGCGGCAGTGGGTGGCGGCGTACATCCGACACGCCGCCACCTGTTTGCGATCTTATCGCCGAACCGCGTCACGCAACATGCTTTGCGCCGGAACGCATAGCCGGGAGCCAGTCCCGGTGCAGCGGGGGCCAGCCCCCCGCATTGCTCAGGCCGCTTCGACCGACTTGAGCGCTGGCCGCCCGCCAGTCTCCGACTGGCTCCAGCG
Organism: uncultured Uliginosibacterium sp.; assembly: GCA_945957295.1. GTDB lineage: Bacteria > Pseudomonadota > Gammaproteobacteria > Burkholderiales > Rhodocyclaceae > Niveibacterium. The sequence continues at coordinate 3,908 of CAMFLH010000128.1, read as the reverse complement.
CAACCAGAGCGCCTTGCGCTCGCGCTCGGCCTCCGCATGGTTGCGATCCTTCACGTAACCGAAGCCGCGGATCTGCTCGGGCAGCCCGGCGATCTGCTGCGCCAGTTCGAGCTTGTCTGCGCTGAGCTGGCTAGCCAGGCGTGCGATGTCGGCTTCGTACTCGCTGATCAGCGCACGCTCCAGCCGGCGCTCGCGGGTGTAGCCGAACACATCGAAGCGGCCGCCGCGCAGCGTCTTAAGCTTGGCAAGGAAGCGGAAGGCCGTCAGCACCCAGTCTCCGTACTCGATCTTGCGGATCTTGCCGGTCACCGGATCGGGCTTCGCCCACAGCGGTGGCGCCAGATGCAGCTTGATGCGGTAGTCGCCGTCGAAGGTCTCTGATACGCGTTCGAGGAAGGCGGGGGCGGTGTAGAGCCTTGCGACCTCGTACTCGTCCTTGTAGCTCATCAGCTTGGCCAGGTTGCGCGCTACGGTTTCCGTGAGTCGTGTGGAGCCAAGGGCTGCCTCTGCGCGGCGCACCGCCTCGACCTGGACGCGGTAATGCTCGGCCCACGCGGCGTCCTGGTAGGCGGTGAGGTGTGCGATTCGCGAGGCGATCAGCTCGTCCAGCGTTTGCGAGGGTTTGATCGGTATCACCGGCGCTGGCGAGGCGATACGCTCGACCGCGGCGCGGTCATGCGCGGCGCGGCGGCCCCAAGCCAGCGCGGCCTTGTTCATCTCCACCGCCACACCGTTCATCTCGATCGCGCGCAGCAGTGCAGCCTCCGATACGGGCACCAGCCCGCGCTGCCACGCGTAGCCGAGCAGGAACAGGTTGGTCGCAATGCCGTCACCCATCAGCGCGGTGGCGAGCTTCTGTGCATCGAGGAAGTCCACCGAAGCGGGGCCGACTGCGTCAGTGATCGCGGCCTGCATCTTGTCGAGCGGGAATTGCCAGTCCGGGTTGTGCGCGAACTCCGAGGTCGGCGCCTCGGCACAGTTCACGACCGCACGGGTCTTGCCCAAGGCCATCTTCGCCAGCGCCTCGTTCGAGGCCGACACGATCACGTCACCGCCGATCACAGCATCCGCCTCGCCCGCGGCGACACGCACCGCGTGCAGATCCTCCGGCCGGTTGGCGATGCGAACATGCGAGTACACCGAGCCGCCCTTCTGCGCGAGGCCGGTCATGTCCAGCACGGTCACGCCTTTGCCGTCGATGTGCGCGGCCATGCCGATCAGCGCGCCGATCGTTACGACGCCGGTGCCGCCAACCCCGGTGATCAGGATGCCGAAGGGGCGATCCGTGGTGGGCAGTTGCGGCGCCGGCAGCGCGAAACCTTCGGATACGGTGCCGCTCAGCGCGCGGCCCTTGCGCACCTTGCCACCTTCGATCGTCACGAAGCTCGGGCAGAAGCCGTTGAGGCAGGAGTAGTCCTTGTTGCAGGCCGACTGGTCGATCGCCCGCTTGCGGCCGAACTCGGTCTCCACCGGCACGATCGCCATGCAGTTGGACTGCGCGCCGCAATCGCCACAACCCTCGCACACCGCCTCGTTGATGAACGCGCGCCGGGCCGGATCGGGGAACTTGCCGCGCTTCCTGCGGCGGCGCTTTTCCGCAGCGCAGGTCTGGTCGTAGATGATCGCCGAGACGCCCGGCAGTTCGCGGAACTCGCGCTGGATCGCGTCCATCTCGTCGCGATGCCGCACCGGCACATGGCACAGATCTGCAGGGCCGTAGGCGCGCTCGGTGCCGTCCGTGACGACGACCAAGTTGTGCACGCCTTCGGCTTTCAGTTGCGCCAGGATCATCGGCACCGTCAGCGGGCCGTCGATCGGCTGGCCGCCGGTCATCGCCACCGCGTCGTTGTAGAGGATCTTGTAGGTGATGCCCGGCGCCTTCTCGTTGTTGAGTGCCGCGCGCTGCAATGCGGCGACCGATTGCCGCACCGCCAGCAGGCCGGAATGGAAGTAGGTGCCGTCGCCGAGGTTGGCAAACACGTGCCGGGTGTTCGTAAAGGGCGCCTGGCCGACCCAGGTCACGCCTTCGCCACCCATGTGCGTGAAGGTCGTCGTGTTGCGGCCGTGCATCCAGGTCACCATGTAGTGGCAGCCGATGCCGCCGACGGCACGCGAACCCTCCGGCACCTTTGTCGAGGTGTTGTGCGGGCAGCCTGGGCAGAAGGTCGGCACGCGATCGATCGAGAACACCTTCTTCGCCAACGCCTGTTCCTTGGCTTCGAGGAAGGCGAGGCGTGCCTTCATGCGATCCGAAGTGTGGAAGCGCGCGATGCGGCTGGCGATCGCGCGGGCGATCATCGCGGGCGTCAGTTCGCCGGCCGCCGGCAGCAGCCAGTCGCCATGCCACGCCTTGCCCTGGCCGCCCACCTCGAAGGACCACTCGCCTTTCTCGTCGAACTTGCCGATCACGCGCGGACGCACGTCCTCGCGCCAGTTGTAGAGCTCTTCCTTGAGTTGGTATTCGAGCAGCTGGCGCTTTTCCTCGACGACGAGGATCTCGTCCAGCCCTTCCGCAAACTGCCGCACGCCTTCCGACTCCAGCGGCCAGACCATGCCGACCTTGTAGAGCCGGATACCGATTTCGGCTGCGAGCCGTTCGTCGATGCCCAGGTCGTCCAACGCCTGGCGCACGTCGAGGTAGGCCTTGCCGGAGGTGATGATGCCCAGGCGCGGTGTCGGCGAGTCGATGATGATGCGGTTGAGGCCGTTCACCCGGCAGTACGCCAGCGCGGCGTAGAGCTTGTAGTGCAGCAGGCGTTTTTCCTGCACCAAGGGAGGATCGGGCCAGCGGATGTTCAGCCCGTCCGGCGGCAGCTGGAGGTCGGTCGGGAGTTTCACCTCGACGCGATGCGGATCAATGTCGACCGAGGCCGAGGTTTCCACCGTGTCGGCCAACGCCTTGAAAGCGACCCAGCAGCCGGAATAGCGCGACAGCGCCCAGCCATGCACGCCGAAGTCCAGATACTCCTGCACGCCGGCCGGTGCGAGCACCGGCATCATCATGGACTTGAAGAAGTGGTCGGTCTGGTGCGGCAGCGTCGAGGATTTCGCCGCGTGGTCGTCACCGGCGATCACCAGCACGCCACCCTTCGGGCTGGTGCCGGCGGCGTTAGCGTGCCGGAACACGTCGCCCGAGCGGTCTACACCCGGGCCCTTGCCGTACCACATCGAAAACACCCCGTCGAACTTCGCGCCGGGGTAGAGATTGACTTGTTGGGTGCCCCACACGGCGGTGGCCGCGAGGTCTTCGTTGACGCCGGGCTGGAAGACGATCTCGTGTGATTTGAGATGATCCTTGGCTTTCCACAGCGTTTGATCCAGGCCGCCGAGTGGCGACCCGCGGTACCCAGAAACGAAGCCCGCCGTGTTCAAGCCGGCCGCCTGGTCGCGTTCCTTCTGGATCATCAGCAGGCGCACCAGCGCCTGATAGCCGGTCATGAACACCCGGCCGGATGCGACCTGGTACTTGTCATCCAGGCTCACCGCGCGTGCGGCGACCTGGGCGGATGAAACTTCCGCCATGGGGCGTCTCCTCTACAAAAATCGTGTTTTTGCTCTGCCCGGCAAAACCCGTCTTTTGGATGGGTTGCCATGCGCTCGTGTCGAAACTCTCGACGCCAGGCGCGGATTGTCACGGCGAGTGCGCAACGCTGCGCCGCCGCAATGTCAGTCCTAAGACAGTTTGGGAATTCGCCTCGATGGAGGTCGTCAATGCACTATAGAAAGCAGGGCGCCGAGCGCCAATCTGCGCGTCGGACTGAAGCCCCTTGCTGCCTATTTTTCGCCTTTTTAAAAAATCAGGTTGACAGGGCGTCTCTGTCTCTCTAAAGTAGCTGGCTTCGCACGGGGAGGGGTTCCCGAGCGGTCAAAGGGATCAGACTGTAAATCTGACGGCTCTGCCTTCGAAG
>CAMFLH010000127.1 GCA_945957295.1 uncultured Uliginosibacterium sp. | reverse complement strand
TGCTTCGAGCAGCGCAGGGGACCGTGCGCGAAGCGCGCGGCGTTGAAGCGGGGCGGCACTCTTTGCTTACTTTCTGGTGCTGTTGCCAGAAAGTAAGACGCCCGCCGGGGGCGGGACCCCGGCCGACGAGCGGCTGAACGCCAACGTCGGAAATCGCAAGCCGGCGCCGAAGCTATCTACCGGCCCGGGTAATCGACCCGCACTACTCGGCTAATGGCCACTTGCTAGACCTCGTCCGGTGTCTCTGAGAAACACCAACAGTCCCATATTGAAGCTCAAGAAACCCCGTACAACGGACATCACACCATCGACGGTCAGCGAACGAAGATGCTCGACTTGTTCAGCCAAGTCATCTCCGTAGTGACCTGCCGCCAGGTTTCTAACATCGCGCCACGCCTGCAGTTGGGAGAGCTCGACCTTCCATGCTCTACGAAGATCGCGCACGGCCGCTCGGTCTACCGAGATTCCCCGGGTTGCCGCGAGCTTCAACAGTCGCGGGATCTGGCGCTTGTTGAGTATCAGGTCATACTCGAACAGTCGAAGCACAAGTCCCTTGAGCGCAACGGACTCCGCGAAGCCTGTTGGTTGATTTCGAAGAACCCCGATCATTTCAGCGGTGACGTCGTACTGAAAAATGCAGGCGTAGAGCTTTAGTTCTGAAAACTCCCTTGCTAAATCGTGCGGCGCCTCTTCGAAGTGGCGGAGCGCATCGTTCAAATTCGTTTCGGCTTTCCGATTGAGTGCTTCGAGTGAGTCCATATGGCACCTAACTCCTTTACCGAAGGTCAATATGGGCACCAGGGCCATTCCTCTTCCGGAATCGATGTTGGCCGAAATGCACTGAACAAGCGATGCGATTTGCGCAAGGCCACTCAAGCGTCACCTAGCACCAAGTCGATTGACGGGGTCCGGTCCGGCCGCAACGACCGAGCTACGCAGACCAATCGGCGTGGCGAGTGGAAGTGGGCTTCGGCTAATGCTTCCCGGGCGCATCGCGCCATCCACCAAGCAACACATCCATCAACACCGACAACGCGAACTCCGTGAAGCTAACTTCATCGCGGTCGACACGCTGCTGCAATTGATGGGCGCGGGCGTTGGCGTCGGCGGCGCGCCCGGGTACGCCGATCTTCTGCCATTCGATTGACTCGCGTTGCGCTTGTTCGATCGCGCGTTGGTTGTCGGGGCCGGCGAGGTGGACGTTGGCGCAGCCGCACAGCAGGCTGGCTGCGAGGGCGAGCGTCGGTAGGCGGGCTGGGCGAGGCATGGCGCGCGGCGGGTGTGTTCCGGCTGCAGGGCGCGGTGCGCTGGAGCCTGCATTCTAGGGCGGAGATGGGCCGCTTGGCGCGGCGTGCACGCTAAGGGTGGTAGTGCGTGTGGGGCGGGCGTTGGGCAAGAACACCCCGCCCGTACGCGAGGTGTTCTTGCGGGGTGCTACGCGTTCAGCGCTTTTCGCATTCGGCGACGAAGCTGCTGCGCTCGGCGCCCTTGAGCTTGCGCTGGTTGGCTTCGGCGTCGCAGGCGGCCTTGACTTCGGCCGGCACGGCGGCGGGCGAATCGCCCGTGGTGACGCCGGATTCGAAGCATTGCTTCATGAAGGCCTCGCGGTCAGCGCCTTTAAGCTTCTTGGCGTTCGCGGCGGCGGCGCATTTCTGCTTCTTCTCTTGCGGTACGGCGGCCGGGGTGACGGCCGCGTTGGCGGGGCGCGCTTTGGCAATGCAGTCGCCAACCGCTTTGTTGAAGGCTTCGCCTTTGAGCTTCTTGGCGTTGGCCGCGGTCTGGCAGGCCGCAATGGTTTCGGTGGGAATTTCGTCGGCTGCGGCGGGCAGGGCGGTACTACCCAGCAGCAGTGCCAGAACGGCGAGCTGAATCTTCATGAAGTGTCTCCTAGCTTTTGGTGATGGATGGCCTGGCGCGCGGGCTGCGGCGTGCCCGGCTGCTGCCGGGATCACCTTCCGCCAACCTTTTTATCTGCTCGCCGTAGACCCGGCGCTCAGGCTGTGAAAACGTTATCACGACGGCCGCCTGAGAGCCAGCGCGGCGTTGCGCGCTGTTGCTTTGGCTGCAGTGTGGGTGGCGGCGCGGGGACACGAGATTGCGCTCAGCGTGGCAGCGATTTGCCGAGTTTGATCAGCGCGTCGAAGGCGGGTTTGGGTTCCATGTCGTCGTCGAACAGCAGCGGTGCGTCGAAGCGCGGCTGGGGCCACAGGCGTAACCATGAGCCGGCGTCGGAGATGCCCCAGGTGAGCACGGCCGACACGATGTCGCGATGCCGTGCGCACATCGCGAACAGATCGCTGTAACGCTGCGCCTGCAGCGCGAGCAGTTCGGGCGTGGCGTCGTCGGCACTGCTGACGCGGATTTCGCGGTGCAGGCTGATGTCCAACTCGGTGATGTGGTTGGTCAGGCCAAGCTTGCCGATGTCCACGATGTGCTGTTCGAGCACCTTGAAGTCGGCCGGGTGCGCGATCGTGTAGTGCGCCTGGTGGCCGATGCCGTGGATCGGGATGCCGCGTGCCTGCAGATCGCGTATCAGCGCGAGGATCATCTCGTGCTTGGCCGGGTGCTCGGTGCTGTAGTCGTTGTAGAACAACAGCGCCTGCGGGTCGGCCTCGTGTGCGAACTGGAAGGCGAGCGCGATGAAGTCCGGCCCGATCACGCGGTAGAACGCGCTGTTGCGCCAGCCCTTGACCTGATCGGTGCCCGGTTCGTCCGGCACGAAGGCTTCGTTCACCACGTCCCATGCGAACACGCGGCCACGGTAGTGGCCCACCACATCGTGGATGTACTTGCGCAGCCGCGCGACGACGACTTCCCGCGTGGCGGTGCCGCCGTGGCCGTCGTCGAACATCCAGTCCACCGACTGGTTGTGCCACACCAGCGTGTGGCCGCGCACCGCGACCTTGTGCGCCACGGCCCAGTTCACCATCGCATCGGCGGTGGTGAAGTCGTACTGGCCTTCGCCGGCACGGGCGAGGCTGCCGGCCTTCATCGCGTTCTCGGCCACGATGATGTTGAACTGCTGTTCGATCAGCGTGCCGCCGTACATCACCTGGCCGGGCGAGATCGCCGCGCCCACCTTGAAGATGCCCTTCCAGGCTTCGGCGAGCGAGGGCGGTTGTGTTTGCGCGGCGGCGCTGAGCGCGCCGAGGCAGAGCGGGATCGCGGCGAGCCAGCGCTTCATGCGGCGCGCTCCCCGAGCCACAGCGTCGCGGTGACGCCGCGCGGGTAGTACTTGCTGCCGATCGCGACCCCCGCTTCGATCTGATCCGACCAGCTCCAGAACGCATTGCGCGGGTCACTCAGCCACGCGGCGTGGGCCTCGTCGGACTGCGCGGTGGCGCTCGCCGGCAGCGCGAGGATTTCGCGCGCGACGAACTGGCACAGGTAGATCTTCGACAGCCAGGAATTGTCGCTGCTCGACGAGAGCTTCCAGCTGCCATCCGGGAACAGGCAGATGCCGGGCTTGAGCACCGCATCGAGGTGGCGGCGCAGCGCGCGTACATAGTCGCCGTAGGGGCCGTCTGGCTCACAGGCGTCGCGGCGGCCGCCGAACCACGGGTAAGCGAGGCCTTCGATGGCCGGGATGATGCGCGAGTGGAAGCCGGCGCTGTTCGGTTCCAGCAGGGCCGGCAGGCTGCCGTCCGGCGCCACGGCGGCGACCAGCGTATCGGCGCAGCGCCGCGCCTGCGTGGCCGACTGCGCGGCGCGTGCCGCATCGCCCAGCCGCCCGAACAGGCGTTCGAGAATCAGGTAGGCAGCCCAGCACTTGCCGGCGAGGTAGGTGTTGGCGCGCGACTGACCAAGCGAGGTGTCGAGGCTGTCGTAGGTGGTGATCTCGGCGCCGCCAAGGCAGCGGCTGCTGTCGGCGTTCATCACGCCGTCGCGCTGTGCCGGGTCCGGGTGATCGCGCAGCACGAGGCTTTCGAGGCAGTCCGCCAGCGTGCCGGCCTGTGCGGCAAGCCAGGCTTTGTCGCCCTGCGATTCGATGTACACCCCGGCGCACAGCACCCAGTTGCACAGCTGTTCCTGCGTCATGTACGAGAAGCAGCCGGCCAGCCCGCCGCGCTCGTAACACGAATGCCCGCTCGGCGTGAAGGCGTTGGCGACGCCCATGTCGTGCGTGAAGGAAAGCCCGCCCACCGACGCCGGCTGGCCCGGCAATGCGATCTGGTCGACATAGCTGTAGCGCGCGAGGTAGAGCTCCAGCACATTGCGCACCGCCCACGGGTGCAGCGCGAGCTCGTGGAACAGGTGATCCACGGTCAGATCGAAGGTGTTCATCATGCGGTACTCACCTTCGTTCACCACCCACAGCGGGTGGCCTTCGTGTTCGAGCAACTGCGTGCTGCCCACGTAGGCACGGGTGGCGTGCGCCAGCATCAGGCGTTGTGCCTGCGACAGGCGGCTTTGCGCGAGGCGCGCCTCATGCGCCGCCGCTTCGGCCCGTGCCGCCTCGAAGCGCGCCAGCGCGAAGACGCCGGCCGACTCCACGTTCTTGAACCAGCGGTTGTAGAGGTACTGCGTATCGAGGCCAGTGGTCACGATGCCGGCGCGGTGGAAGGCGATCGCGTAGCGGAAGCGGGTGATCTGCCCGGCGGGCGCTTCGGCCACCAGCAAGCCGCATTGCCCGAGTGCCCAGACGCGGTTTTCGGCGTGGGCCTCGCCCAGGATCAGCGCAGGGTGAAAGCCGATGCCGCTCCACGCGCCGGGCGCATCGGTCATCAGCGCCACTTCGCGCCCCTGGCCGACGCCGACGAAGCCCTCGCCGCTGATGTGGCGCATGCCGCGGTAAGGGTCGTTGCCCATGTAGCCGAAGGCCACGCGGCGCGCGCGTTGCCCGGCGCGGTTGTCGACTTCGATCTCGGCGTAGATCGCCGGCACCAGTGCGGCCTTCAGGCTGGCTTCATCGGCGGTATCTGGATCGGGCGCCGCCAGGGCTGGCGTGATCAGCGAAAAGCGCAAGTCGCCTGCTTGCCAGGTGTCGGTCGCGATGCCGAACTCGCGCCGGATCTGGTCGGCCGCGAAGGTTTCAAGGCGAATGCGGTCACCGATTTCCTGGATCTCGCTGTGTGCCGAGGAGAAGCGTGCCGATTCGTCCTTGCGCGCTTCGCGGGTGAAGGGCAGTGCGCAGAAAACGTTTTCCTCTTCGGCGCTTTCGAGACCGACGAAAACCTCTTCGCACGGGGGCTGCGCACGCTCCAGATCGAAACCGCCGTTCGCGCCGGGGAAGCCCAGCGTGAAGCTGGCAAAGGCCCCGAGCGGGGAATGGTGTGCATTGACGAAACTGAAATCAGACATGGCTTTGATGCTCCTTTGGCCGGCAGGTTAATCCCGCACCGCTGCGACGCCGATGCCCCGTGGCGGGCGACACTTGCCCTTTTCCCGGATTCTGGCCACCATTGGAGCATAATTCTGAAAACGTTATCATGCGCTCATGAACATGATCCGCTTCGAAAACAGCAATCGCGACACGGCCGACCCGCTCAGCGCAGCGTGCGAGAGCGCCTACCTGCCCGACATGAACGGCAGTTTTGCGGTCAGCGGTGCGCATTTCCGGCGTGTGCGCAGCCGCTGGCACTACCCGGAACATGAGCATCGCCAGTTCGAACTGAACTATGTGGTCAGCGGTCGCCAGCGCATCGCCACAGCGACTGCAGCGATGAGCCAGGGACCGGGTGATCTGCTGCTGATCACGCCGAGTGAGGCGCACGAGAGCCGCAACGACGGGCCGGGCGAGATGGCCTACTGGTGCCTGCACTTCGATGTGGACGACCCCGGCTTGCGGCAGCTGCTGTGCCTTGCCGGCACCACGGTGCTGCGGGCCGGCAGCCCGGTCTGCAACGCGGTGGCACCGGTCATCGAGCGCCTGATTGCCTGCACCCGCGATGGCCTGCTCGACGGCCCCGGTGCGCGCCTGAGCACCATGGCCCTGCTGTGCGAACTGCTCGCCGCGCTTGCCAGTGGGTTGCAAGTGCATGGGGCCGGCCGCAGTGCGCCACCGCCCGCCCATCTGCAGGCGGTGGGTCGGCTCGCACGCTGGATCGAAGCACAGGTCGCTGCGCCGCATAGCGAAGAGCCGATCGAAACCCTGATCCGCCGCACTGGCTACAGCGCTGCACATGGCCAGGCGCTGTTCTCGCGTGTTTACGGTGTGGCGCCGCGGCAGTACCGCTCGCGCATCAAGCTGCAGCGGGCGTGCGAGTTGCTGCGCGATTCGAGCTACGCAATTGCCGCGGTGGGCGAGGCACTGGGGTACGCCGACGCGGCACACTTCTCGCGCCAGTTCAAGCGCTGGTGCGGCGTTTCGCCCTTGCAGTACCGCCGCTCGCAAGGGCTCTGAAGCAGTGCTGGCGCGGCGGTGGTGCCGCCGCGTCGCAGATCAGTAACGGCCGACGAGGATCGGCGCCTCGTTCTCGATCTCGCGTAGTCGCGCTGCCCAGTCCGCCAGCCAAGCCTCACGCTGCACCGGCTCGACGCGCACCGGTTGGTAATGCACCTGCGGTGCGAGCACCGAGAAGCCGGTGAATTCCAGGATGCCGCGCTGCACCGGCCGCAGGATTGCATCGAGATCACCATTGAAGCCCTCGGCGGTGTAGGCCTCCTGCGGGCCGCCGGTGGTTAGCGACAGTAGCGCGCGTTTGCCGCGGAACACACCGGTGTCGTAGATGTGGCCGTAGAGGTAGGCGCGCCCCATTGCGAACACGCGATCCACCCAACCCTTCAGGATCGCCGGCAGGCCGAACCACCACAGCGGGAACTGCCAGATCATCAGATCCGCGGCTTCGATCTTGGCGATTTCGGCTTCGAGCTGCGGCGCAAAGCCGTGGGTCTCGGTCGCATGCAGTTCCTCCAGCTGCAGTTTCAGGAAGGCAGGGTCATTCACCGTGCTGAAGTTGTGGCGGTCCGATACCGGGTTGAAGCCCAGGCGGTAGAGATCACTGGTGGCCACGGTATGGCCCGCGGCGCGCAGGGTTTCCACGGCGGTGTCGAACAGCGCGCCGTTGAAGCTCTTCGGCTCGGGGTGTGCGAATACGATCAGGATGTTCATTGCGTGCTTCCTCTCACAGGCTCATGCGCGCGCCGCCGTCGACATCGAGCAGCGCGCCGGTGGTAAAGCCGTTGTCGAGCAGGTATTCGATCGCGGCGGCAACGTCATCGCTGGTGCCGGTGCGGCCAACCGGCAGGCTCTTCGCGGCGCCTGCGAACATGCCCTGCTTCACTTCGGCCGGCAGGCCGTCGTAGGCGGGGGTGTCCACCAGGCCGGGCGACACCACGTTTACGCGCAGCGGTGCGAGTTCCTTCGCCAGCGTCTGAGCCATCTGCGTGATGCCGCCATTCACGGCGGCGAGGCCGGCCGTGCCCGCCATCGCGGTGCGCGACGCGGCGCCGCTCAGCATCACCACCGAACCGTCGCGGCGCAGGATAGTCAGCATCGCCTGAAGGCTTTGCCAGTAACCGATCAGCTTGCCTTCCATCGCCTGGCGCAGCGCGTCGGCGGTGGTGTGCGCAAACGGGCCCCAGGCGGCGTTGCTGGATGCGGCCAGCACCAGGTGATCGAGGCGACCGATGCGCTGCGCGGCCGCGGCAAGCGAGGCGGCATCGGTGAAGTCCGCCAGCACGCCGGTGGCGCGGCCTTCGATCTGCGCCAGCGCGGCGTCGAGCTTGGCCTGCGAGCGGCCGGCGATGAACACTTCGGCGCCTGCGCGGGCGAGGCGTTGCGCGGCGGCCAGGCCCATGCCGTTGCTGCCGCCGATGATCAGAATGCGTTGCTGTGCGAGGGACATCTTGGGAACTCCGAGTGCGTGTGGTCGATGCACTCACTGTAGGGACGCACCAGCCATCGGAGAAATGGATTATCGTGATACGAGCAATCCGTGTGATGGATACCTTGTCAGAGACCCATGATCCCGCCCCGGCTCGACCTGAACCTGCTGCTGTCGCTCGACGTGCTGCTCGCCGAGTGCAACGTCACCCGTGCCGCGAACCGGCTCGGCCTCTCGCAGCCGGCGCTGTCGGCGCAGTTGCGGCAGTTGCGCGATGCCTTCGGCGACCCGCTGCTGATCCCAGCCGCGCGCGGCATGACGCCCACCGCGCGCGCTGAAGCGCTGCGCGAACCCTTGCGCAACCTGCTCGGCGAGCTGCAGGGCCTGGTCGCTGCCGGCCGCGGCTTTGACCCCGCCACCGCGCAGCACACCTTCCGCATCGTCGCGAGCGATGCGATCCACAGCGTCGCTACGGCGCACCTCGCCGCCCGCCTGCCGCAGATCGCGCCGGGCTGCCGCCTCGCGCTGATCGGCTTTGATGCGCGCAACACCGTGGAGTTGATGGCCGCCGGCGAGATCGACCTGATGCTCGCCGCGCGCCCATCCATGCCCGCCACGCTGCGCGCGCGCCCGCTCTACGACGAGGACTTCCTGTGCGTGATGCGGCGCGACCATCCGGCCGCCGCCGAACCCCTCGACATCGACCGTTTCTGCGCGCTCGACCATGTGTTGGTCTCCCCGACGGGCGGCGGCTTCTACGGCACCGTGGATGACACGCTCGCCGCGCTGGGGCGCAGCCGCCGCGTCGCGATCTCGCTCAACAGCTTCCTGCTGGTGCCCGGCGTGCTCGCCGGCGCCGACCTCATCGCCACCGTGCCCGCCCGCCTCGCGCACGCCTGGCGCGACCGCCTCGCGGTGCTCGCCCCGCCCTGCGAAGTCGCCGGCTTCTCGGTGCTGATGGGCTGGCACGCCCGCGCCCACGCCGATCCGGCGCAGATCTGGCTGCGTGACGCGCTGGCGGCCGCCATGACGAACGGGTGACGATCGCGCCATCGCATGGCCTGCATCAAGTCGCGCGGTCCTGATGCCGTTACCCTAGCTTCGAAAGCCGTGTCGGGCGACCGGCGGGCTCGGAAGGAGAAGACGGCAGTGCAGGCCAAGGTGTATTGGGTGACGCCCGACGGCGTCGAACATCCGGACGAAATCAGGGCGGATCTGCTGCGGCTGGCGGGGCATGAGGTCAAGTGCATCGCGCCGGGGCTGCAGACGCAGCACCCGGAGGTTGTCTACGTGATTCGCGCCGACCTGATGGACGGCGTGGACGGCCTCAGGCGCACGCTGCATGCCGGCAGCCGGCCCGCGCTGATTGTGATGCGCGATGCGGCGCATGCCGCGCTGGTGCAACGCTTCCTCGACGAGCGCGGCGATTCCGGCAGCCTGCACGATGTGATGGCCGCCAGCGCGGCGCCGGTCGAGCTCGCATGGCGTGTGAAGCGGCTGCTGCGGCTGGAGCGGCGCGAATCCGAACAGCTTGCGCAGGTGTACTACGATCGCCTCACGGCGCTGTTGAACCGCCGCACCTGGCAGGAGCGGGCGGAAAAGCTCGCGCGCCATCAGGTCGACGGCGAGGGCGCAATCGGCGTGCTGCTGCTCGACGTGGACCACCTCAAGCAGGTCAACGATAGTTACGGCCACGAGGCTGGCGACGAGATCCTGGTCTTTCTCGCCGATTGCCTGCGCGAATGGTTTGCGCCGGATGACCTGATCGCGCGTTTCGGCGGCGGTGAGTTCGTCGTGATGCTCAAGCGGCAGGACGAAAAGGCGGTCACCCGCGATGCGCGCCGCTTCATCGAACACTTCTGCACGATCCGCTTCCCCATCCTCACCGGCGGCCCGCAGGACGCGCAATCCTCGCGGCTGCGGCACCGTGAGTTCTGGCGTGCGGCCGTGCCGGCCGGTCAGGCGCAGCGCGATGTGACACCGCTGTCGATCAGCGGCGGGCTCGCGCTCGCGCACGCATCGCTGGGGCTTGAGGATCTGCTCGAAGCGGCGGACCAAGCGCTATATCGCGCCAAGGGCGATGGCCGTGGCCAACTGGTGGTCGCAGACGAGTTGGCCGAGAGCCTCGCGCGTGAAGGCAAAGACCTGCGCATCGACCATTTCGAGAACGTCACCCGCGTCGTCACCGAGCGCGTGACCAGCCTCATCACGCTGATGGGGCGCCGGCTGATGAGCGAAGCCACGCGTGACGCTTACCACGACGCGCTGACCGGGCTGCACAACCGCCGTTACCTTGACGAGCATGTCGAGCGCGAACTGGAGGCGGCACGCCGCAACCATCGCGCGCTGTCGCTGGTGTTCCTCGATCTGGACCACTTCCACGACATCAACATGACCTACGGTTGGCCAACCGGCGACAGCGTGCTGCGCGCCTTCGCCGGCGTCCTCGAACGCAGCGTGCGCACGATCGACTGGTCGGCGCGCTATGGTGGCGAGGAGTTCTGCCTGGTGCTGCCCGACACCGAGTTGCAGGAAGCGGTCGAGGTGGCGGAGCGCATCCGCCAGCACACCGAGCAGCTTGAGATCGTCGCCAGCGATGGCCGGCTGGTGCGCGTCACGACCAGCATCGGCGTGGTGCAGCGGGGGTCGGAAACCACCGCGGTGCGCCTGTTCGATCGCGTCAGCGCACTGGCGCGCGCTGCCAAGCAGCGGCGCAATTGTGTGGTGGCCGCGTCGGAGTAACCCTCGCACTGCAGCATAAAGCTGCCGCGGCGCTGATTCCCGGCTGCGTTAGCATCCGCATCGCGGCGCAGTGGGTGGCGCCGCGCGCCCCCAGTTCCGGAGTATCCGTTGAGCATGCACAGGCATCTGCCCGCCCTGCTGCTTTGCTGCGCCTTCGCCGTGCCGGTTTGTGCGGCGGAGTCGATTGTCTTCGCGGTGACTGCCGAGAACCATCTGCCGATTGCCGAGATTCACGGCGAAACGCTCAGGAGCGGTTTGCTCAAGGACATCGGCGACGCGCTCGCGGCGCGACTCGGGCGCAAGCCGGAGTACCGCGTGCTGCCGAGCAAGCGGCTTGACGCGGCGCTGACCGCCGGTGAGGTGGATGTCGCCTGCAACCAGACGCCGGAATGGCGCAGCGCCGCGCTGATCTGGACGGTGCCCTTGTTTCAGGATCGCGGCTGGCTCGTGGTGCGAAGTAGCCGGCCACCGGTGCGCAAAATGGAAGAGCTCGCCGGCAAGCGGGTCGGCATGGTGCAAGGCTATGTTTACGTCGATCCGCCGCCCGAGGTGCTGGCGCGGCTGGAGCGCGACGATGCACCGTCGATGCGTGCCAACATCGAAAAATTCCTGCGCGGTTACAACGACTACGCGCTGGTGAACGAGCTGAGTTTCCGGTACTACCTGAAGCGAAGTGGCAGCAAGCTCGCGATTCATCCGCCGCTGATGCTGCCGGTGTTCGAGCCGGCCTGCGGCATCTCGCCACGCGCGCGCGTTCCGGCCGCGGCGGTCCAGCGTGCGGCGGCGGATCTTGTGAGCCAGCGCAGCATCGCGACCCTGCTGCAGCGCTACCGCTGATTCCCTCCAGCGAGCCGGGCGCGCCAAGCGAATTGTTCGCTTGGCATCTGCGTCGCTGCTCGCTATACCGACAGGTGACCAAAACCTTGTTGGGGGCGTGTGATGAGCTATCAGGTCGTCGGCAGGAACAAGGCGGCGCCGTTCACGCTGAAGATCCATCGTGGCGAGGGCATGGCGCTGCTCGCGATGGATTGGCGCAACGGCCCGCCACCGGCGGACTTCGTCGGCTTCGCGGTGGAGTACCGGGAGCCGGACAAGGACCGCTACTTCGCGCTGCACAACCGCATCGGCTTTACACGTGCGGATGGCAAGCCCCGCGCCGGCAGTCTGAGCACACGGCTGTCGCCGCTTCAGCTGTTCCGTTGGGTGCATGTGCCGCGTAACGCCGAGCTGCCCGGGGACTTCGCCTACCGGGTGACGCCGGTGTTCATGAATGCGCACGACGAGTTGAGCTACGGCATCCCGCAGGAGGCGAGGATCGCGCTGCGCCGCGAGACCTACCCCGGCCAACTCAACGTTGCCTTCACGCGCGGTTTTGTTTCCTCGCAGGCCTTTGTCGATCGCTACTGCAAGGGCGCGGACGGGCTCGACACGCTGATTCCGGCATCGAGCGAGGGCGGGCTGGATTTCGTGCCCGCTCATCCCAAAGCGGCAGAGGCGCTCGCGTGGATGGGCTTCGAAGCGCGCAGCACGCTCATTGGCCTGCTCGACGAGGCGCTGCGCGATCCGACGGCCAAGGTGTGTGTCGTCGCCTACGACATCTGCGAGCCGGGCGTCGTGCAGCGGCTCGAAGCACTGGGCGCGCGCCTTCGCATCGTGATTGACGACAGCGCGTCGCACGCGAAAGCGGAATCGGCCGAATCGCAGGTTGCGGCGCGCCTGCGCCTTTCCGCTGGCGCGGCCAACGTGAAGCGGCATCACCTCGGCGGGCTGCAACACAACAAGACGATCGTGGTCGACGGCGAACAGGTGAAGGCCGCCGTGTGCGGCTCCACCAACTTCAGCTGGCGCGGGCTGTATGTGCAGTCGAACAACGCGATTCTGGTGCGCGGCGCCGCCGCGATCGCGCCCTTCCTCGCTGCGTTCGAGGCCTACTGGGCGAGCGACAAGGCGGCGGACTTCGCCAGCGCGCCACCCGCGGGCTGGCAGACGCTCGGGCTGGCCGGCATTGATGCACGCATCAGCTTCTCGCCCCATGCGAGCAGCGCCGGCTGCCTTGACGCGATTGCGGCCGACATCGCCAAGGCCCGCTCCAGCCTGTTCTATTCGCTCGCCTTCCTGTACCAGACGCCGGGCCCGATTCAGGACGCGATCACGCAGCTCACCAGCCGTGCTGACCGGTTCGTGTATGGCATTTCGGATCGCGCGGTGAAGGCGCGGCTGGCCGGGATCGATCTGCAGCGCCCCGGCGGCAACATCGCACCGGTGCACGCTGCCGCGCTGAGCGGCAATGTGCCGGAGCCGTTCAAGTCGGAACCCACTGGCCTCGCCGGCAACTGGGGCACGCGCATGCACCACAAGTTCGTGGTGATCGACTTCGACAAGCCCTCGGCGCGGGTCTACATGGGCTCGTACAACTTCTCGGTCGCCGCCGACAGCGCCAACGGCGAGAACCTGCTGTGCATCCGCGACCGGCGCATCGCGACGAGCTACATGATCGAAGCGCTGCGCATCTTCGACCACTACCACTTTCGCGTTGTTCAGCAGCGTGCGCGGGCCGTGCAGCGCCCGCTGCAACTCGCCAGACCGCCGCGCGCGCCGGGTGAAGAGGCCTGGTGGGCGCCGTACTACAGCGACCCGCTCAAGCGTCGCGATCGCGAGCTATTTGCCTGAGTCCGCTTCGCAGCCATGCGGGCAGAAAAAAGGCCACCGCGAACGGTGGCCAATGGGCGAATGACGGGCCGCCGGGCGGCGGCCGCATCATGGATCAGTAGTCGGCGTCTGCCATGTCGGCCGGCGAGCGGGCCGGCTTCTCATCGGCGGGCGCTTCAGCCACGGTCGCGTCGGTGGTGAGGATCAGGCCGGCCACCGAAGCGGCGTTCTGCAGCGCGGTGCGGGTGACCTTGGTCGGGTCGATTACGCCAATTTCCACCAGATCGCCGTAGGCGCCGGTCGCCGCGTTGTAGCCGAAGTTACCCTGGCCTTCGAGCACCTTGGCGACCACCACCGAGGGCTCGTCGCCGGCGTTCGCGGCAATCGCGCGCAGCGGCTCTTCGAGCGCCCGCATCACGATGCGGATGCCGGCTTCCTGGTCGGCGTTGTCGCCCTTGAGCGATTCGATGCGGCTGCGCGCACGCAGCAGCGCCATACCGCCTCCCGGCACGATGCCTTCCTCGACCGCCGCACGGGTCGCGTGCAGCGCGTCGTCGACGCGGTCCTTCTTCTCCTTCATCTCGACTTCGGTCGCAGCGCCGACCTTGATCACCGCGACACCGCCGGCGAGCTTGGCGACGCGCTCCTGCAGCTTCTCGCGGTCGTAGTCGCTGGTGGCCGCGTCGATCTGGGTGCGGATCGTCTTCACCCGCGCTTCGATCTTCGCCTGATCGCCGGCGCCGTCGATGATCAGCGTGGCTTCCTTCTGCACCTCGACGCGCTTGGCGCGGCCCAGCTCGGCCAGCGTGGCCTTCTCTAGCTGCAGGCCGGTTTCTTCCGAGATCACGGTCGCGCCGGTGAGGATCGCAATGTCCTCGAGCATCGCCTTGCGGCGGTCACCGAAGCCCGGCGCTTTCACTGCCGCCACCTTCAGCACGCCGCGCATGCTGTTGACCACCAGGGTCGCGAGCGCCTCGCCTTCCAGATCCTCGGCGATGATCAGCAGCGGCTTGCCGGCCTTGGCGACGGCTTCCAGCACCGGCAGCAGGTCGCGGATGTTGGAGATCTTCTTGTCGTGCAGCAGGATCAGCGGGTCGTCGAGCAC
>CAMFLH010000126.1 GCA_945957295.1 uncultured Uliginosibacterium sp. | reverse complement strand
GGGTTGGAGCACCCCATCATCGCGCCCTTGTTCTCGAAGACCTGCACCCAGGGGCAGGTCTTGCCCAGATCGGCGGATTCCACCTGCCAGGTGTCGATGACATGGCCGATCGCGTCCAGCGACAACTCGGGCAGCGACTTGCTGTGGTCCGGCGAGAAGCAGATCACCCGGCTGGTGCCGCGCGCGCTTTGCAGCTGGAACAGCGGGTCGCTTGACGCGGGCGCGGCCGGCGTGTCGGTCATCAGCGCGGCGAAGTCGTTGGTGAAGACGAAGGTGTGCGCGTAGTCCGGGTTGGTTTCGCCGGTGACGCGCTTATTGCGGGCGCACAGGTAGCACTCGGGGTCGTGCGCCGGGCGCGCGCTGCGGTCCGGCGTTTCCTGCTGGCCTTGCCAGGGGCGCTTCGCGCGGTGCGGAGAGACCAGCACCCAGTCACCCTTGAGCGGGTTGTAGCGGCGGTGCGGGTGATCGATCGGGTCAAACATCTGGGGTACCTTTTTCCTTCAAATTCAAAGTGCGGACGGCCGGGCGACGATTCGCGATCAGGCGTCCTGATAACCGTTTGGATTGAGCGACTGCCACTTCCAGGTGTCGCGGGTCATGTCGTCGAGGCTGCGCGTGGCGCGCCAGCCGAGTTCGCGTTCGGCGTAGGCCGGGTCGGCCCAGCATTCGGCGATGTCGCCGGGGCGGCGATCGACGAGCTTGTAGGGCAGCTCACGGCCCACTGCGCGGCCGAAGGCGGCGACCATTTCGAGCACGCTGTTGCCGTGGCCGGTGCCGAGGTTGAACACATGCACACCCGCCCTGCCCTGGCGCGCCTTGAGTGCGGCGATGTGGCCGTCGGCGAGGTCCATCACATGGATGTAGTCGCGCACGCCGGTGCCGTCCAGCGTCGGGTAATCGCTGCCGTACACCGACAGGAATTCGCGGCGGCCGACGGCAACCTGCGCCAGATACGGCATCAGGTTGTTCGGGATGCCTTGCGGGTCTTCGCCCATCAGGCCACTGGGGTGCGCGCCGACCGGGTTGAAGTAGCGCAGCAGGGTCACCGACCAGTCCGGCGTGGCGTGCTGGAAGTCGGTCAGCACCTGCTCCATCATCAGCTTGGTCCAGCCGTAGGGGTTGGTGGCGCGGGTCGGGAAATCCTCGCGGATCGGCACCGAGGCCGGGTCGCCATACACGGTGGCGGAGCTGCTGAAGACGAAGTTCTTGACGCCGGCGGCGCGCATCGCTTCGAGCAGCACGAAGGTGCCACCGAGGTTGTTCTCGTAGTACGCCAGCGGCTTGGCAACCGATTCGCCGACCGCCTTCAGCGCGGCGAAGTGGATCACCGCTTCGATCTTGTGCTCGGCGAAGATGCGGTCCAGCAGCGCGCGGTCGCGGATGTCCCCGGTGTAGAGCGTGGGGCGACGGCCGGCGATGTGCTCGATACGGTCGAGCACCCTGGGGCTGGCGTTGCAGAAGTTGTCGACGATCACCGGCTCGTAGCCGGCGCCGATCAGTTGCACGCTGGTGATGCTGCCGATGTAGCCGGCGCCGCCGGTCACGAGGATCTTCATGGTCTTCCTTTCACAGCACCGGTTGCAGAGGCGCCGTTCTTGAAAATGGGGGCTGGCCGCCACCACCCGGGGGGAGGGATTGGGGGATTCGGGCGATGCGGCCAGCGTACTGCACGGTCAGGCCATCTGCACTTCGGCTGCAGCGTGGCGGTTTGTTTCGGTATTGAGCCAAGGTAGTTTGAACCCTGCCAGCTCGTGACAGGGGCGCGGCAGCGCCTGGCCCGCGTCGTCGAACAGGTGGCAGGCGGCCGGCGGAATGCCCAGCGCGACCATCTCGCCGCGCGGCACCGGCTGGTCGCCCTTGGCCTTGGCGATCAGCGCGTCGGCCGAACAGGCCTGCTCCAGATAGATGAAGGTGGATTCGCCCAGGCGCTCGGCCCACATCACCTGGCGATTCAGCGTTTGGGTGCCAGTAGCGCCGGGCACGATGTGTTCCGGCCGCACGCCCAGCGTGACCTTGGCACCCAGCGGCAGGCGGGTGGCGTCGAGTTCAGCCGTCAGCAGCTCGCCGGTTTCGATGCGCACTTCGGCGTGCGTCGGTGTGGCGGACACCAGCATGCCGGGAATCAGGTTCATCTTCGGCGAGCCGATGAAGCCGGCGGCGAACAGGTTGCGCGGGCGGTG
Source organism: uncultured Uliginosibacterium sp. (assembly GCA_945957295.1). Classification (GTDB taxonomy): domain Bacteria; phylum Pseudomonadota; class Gammaproteobacteria; order Burkholderiales; family Rhodocyclaceae; genus Niveibacterium. The sequence continues at coordinate 12,147 of CAMFLH010000126.1, read as the reverse complement.
GTAGAGCTCCAGCGGCGATCCGACCTGCGCGATGCTGCCGTAGCGCTGGGTGTCTTCGCCGGTGTTCAGCAGCACGATCTTGTCGGCCAGCGTCATTGCTTCGACCTGATCGTGCGTCACGTAGATCATGCTGGCCTTGCCGAGCTTGCGCTGCAGGCGGGCGATCTCGATGCGGGTCTGCACGCGCAACGCGGCGTCGAGGTTGGAGAGCGGTTCGTCGAACAGGAACACGCCCGGTTCGCGCACGATGGCGCGGCCGATCGCCACACGCTGGCGCTGGCCGCCGGAAAGCTCCTTCGGCTTGCGTTCGAGCAGGTGTTCCACCTGCAGGATGCGCGCGGCCTTGTCCACGCTGCCATCGATCGCCGCTTTCGCGGTGTGTGCCAGCCGCAGCGCGAAGCCCATGTTGCGCGCCACCGTCATGTGCGGATACAGCGCGTAGCTCTGGAACACCATTGCGATGCCGCGCGCCGAGGGCGGCAGGGTGTTGACCCGCTTGCCGTCGATCAGCAGATCGCCCGAGGTGATGTCTTCCAGCCCCGCGACCATGCGCAGCAGCGTCGACTTGCCGCAGCCTGAGGGGCCAACGAACACGCACAGCTCGCCATCCGCGATGTCGAGATCGACGTCGCGGATCACCGGCACGTTGCCGGCGTAGGTCTTGTTGATGCCGCGGAAGGAAATGCTGGCCATACTTGGTTCTCCTGATGTGTTGCCGGTGGTGAGCGGGCTCACCACTCCGCGACGCTGCCGTCGGCGTGTCGCCAGACCGGGTTGCGCCAATCGGGCGCATTGCGGCTGGCGGCGATCACGCGTGCCTCGTCGATCTCGACGCCCAGGCCCGGCCGTGGCAGCGCTGCGATGCAACCGCGATCGATGCGGAAGTCTTCGCGGTTAACCACGTAGTCGAGCAGATCTGCGCCCTGGTTGTAATGGATGCCAATGCTGTGTTCCTGCAGCACGGCGTTGTATGCAACGAAATCGAGCTGCAGGCAGGCCGCCAGCGCGATTGGCCCGAGCGGGCAATGCGGTGCGAAGGCCACGTCGTGCGCCTCGGCCATCGCCGCGATCTTGTGGCATTCGGTGATGCCGCCCGCGTGCGAGGGATCGGGCTGCAGGATCGCGAGGCCGCCGTCGGCCAGCACCCGCTTGAAGTCGAAGCGCGAGTACATGCGCTCACCGGCCGCGAGCGGAATCGAGGTGCTGTCGGCGAGCCGGCGGTAATGCTCGGCCTGCTCGGGCAGCACCGGCTCTTCGACGAAGAGCGGGCGGAAGGCTTCGAACTCGCGCAGCAGCACCCGCGCCATCGGTGCGGCGACACGGCCGTGGAAGTCGATACCGAAGTCGACCCGATCACCAAAGGCTTCGCGCACCGCGGCGACGCGCGCCACAACCGCCGCCACATCGCGCGGGCCGGCGAGCATGGCGAGCTCTTCGCTGCCGTTGAACTTGAACGTATCGAAGCCGGCCGCGAGCAGTTCGCCGATGGCGGCGACGAGCTCGGCCGGGCGGTCGCCGCCGACCCATCGGTAGGTGCGCATGCGGTCGCGCACACGGCCGCCGAGCAGTTCGTAGACCGGCACGCCGAGTGCCTTGCCCTTGATGTCCCACAGCGCCTGGTCAATGCCGGCGATTGCGCTCATCAGCACCGGGCCACCGCGGTAGAAGCCACCACGGTAGAGCGTCTGCCAGATGTCGTTGATTTGTGCCGGGTCGCGGCCGACGACGTATTCGGCGAGTTCATGCACCGCCGCTTCGACGGTACGCGCCCTGCCCTCGATCACCGGCTCACCCCAGCCGGTGATGCCAGCGTCGGTCTCGACCTTCAGGAACAGCCAGCGGGGTGCGACGCGGTGAGTCGTGAAACGGGTGACCTTCATGCTGCAACGGCCTCCAGTGCCGCTTGCAGTGCGATCGCGCGGGCGTAGGTCTGGCGCGCCGCTTGCCCGGCGCGGTAGAGCGCACCGCCCAGCCCCACGCCATCACAGCCGGCGGCGATGAAGGCCGCGAGGTTGCGCTCGTCGATGCCGCCCACCGCGTACAGCGGCACCGGCGGCAACACCGCGCGCAGCGACGAAATGAAGCCGGTGCCGAGGCTCGCGGCCGGGAAGACCTTCAACGCCGGGGCGCCCGCCGCCAACGCGGCGAAGGCTTCGCTCGGCGTGGCTACACCCACCACCGCCTCGATGCCCTGCTCCACTGCGGCACGCACCACTGCGTCGTTGAGATTGGGCGTCAGCACGAAATGCGCCCCGAGGCCTGCGACGCGTTGCAGCGCCGCGGTGTCCAGCACCGTGCCGACGCCGATGCGCATGTAGCCGCCCGCGTAGTCCAGGGCGGCTTCGAGTGCCGCTTCGGCGCATGGTGCGTTGAGCGGAATCTCGGCGTCGAGGATGCCCGCCGAATGGAGCGCATCGAGTTGTGCGGCGGCTTCGTGTTCGCGCACGCCACGCAGGATCGCGATGATGCGCGGCGCACTCACAGCGCACCTCCGAAGCGGGTTTCGGCGAGCCCGCGCAGGCCGGGAATCCGCAGTTCCAGCATCGCGCCGGCAAGCGGCTCGCGCCGCAGCAGATCGGGCGGCAGAAAGGCGCGCGCGGTGGCCACGTAGAGGCGTTCCAGCGCAGCGCCGCCGAAGCCGGGGCACGCCGGCTGGCTCACCGGCAGCATGTATTCGTCGCTGATGCGGCCGCGCGAATCCAGCCGCACCACGCGGCTGCCGCCCCACAGTGCGCACCACACGCCGTCTTCGTCGTCGACCACTGCGCCGTCCGGTTCCACGCCGGCACCGAAGTGCGGGCCGAAGGGGCGCACCGCGCTCACGCGACCAAGCGCGGCGTCGTAGTCGGCGCAGCGCATGCGCGAGTCGAGCGAATCGGCAAAGTGGATTCGTGTGCCGTCAACGCTGAAACACAGGCTGTTGGTGATTACTACCGGCGGCAGCGCCAGCGGCTGCAGGTCACCGGCCGCGGTGTAGCGCCAGAAGCTCTCGCGGGGCGTGCGATCGCGTTCGTTCTTCAGGCCGAACACGAAGTTGCCGGCGCGGTCGCAGCGGCCGTCGTTGATCCGCAGGCCGGCGCCAATGGGCAACTGGCACAGTTCGGTCAACACGGCGGTTTCAAGATCGAAGCTGGCGAGCGAGCGCTCCAGACCGAGCAAGAGCCGGCCGGGCCGCTCACCCAGCGCAAAGCAGGCGAGCCGCGACGGCATCGCCCAGCGCCGCACTTCACCGCTGGCGGGCGTCCAGGCGTAGAGGCAGCGGCCTTCGATATCGGTCCACAGCAGGCGGGCGGCGTCGGCATCCCAATGCACGCATTCGCCCAGCTCGCAGCGCAAGCCGGTGAGCGAGAACGGCACGGCGGCGATCGGCGGCGACACGATGCCGTTCATGACCAGCCCCCGTCGATGACGAAGTCCTGCCCGGTGCACATCGCGCTGTCGTCCGCGGCCAGGAACAGCGCGAGGCGCGCCACGTCGTCGGCCTGCAAGCGCTGGCGCAGACACTGGTTGCGTTCGATCTCTTCGTCGGCGCCAGGGCCGACCCACAGCTTGAGCTGGCGCTCGGTCATCACCCAGCCCGGCACCAGCGTATTCACGCGCACGCCGGCCGCGCCAAATCCGCGCGCAAGGCTGCGGGTGAGGCCGTGGATCGCGGCCTTCGCCGCGGCATACAGCGGATAGCCCGGCGCCTTGATCATCCAGCCGTTGGAACCGACGTTGATGACCGCGCCACGCCCGGCGGCGCGCATGTCGGGGAACACCGCCTGCGCGGCGAAGAAGTGGTGACGCAGGTTCACCGCGAAGGCCTGCTCCCAGTACTGCGGGCTGACTTCGCCCACCGCATGGCGCTCGTCGTTCGCGGCGTTGTTGATCAGTACCTCGATGCCGCCGCGCGCGCTGCGCGCCTGCACGATGGCCGCTTCCAGCGCCGCCACATCGCACACATCGCAGGCGATGAAGAGCGGGCGGTGACGCACGCCGGCCAGCCTCGCGGCAAGCTGCTCGCCCGCTTCGCGATCGACATCCAGGAAGCTCACGCGCGCGTGCTGCTGCGCAAAGTGTTCGACGAGGCTCGCGCCAATGCCGTTCGCGCCACCGCTGATCAGCACATGGCGGCCGGTAAGGCTCGGGTAGTGTGCGTAGGCGGTGCTCATGCCGATACCTTTGCGCGCGCGGGTCTGCGCGGTGCAACCACTGCTGCCGGCTGCGGGAAGAAGGCGTCCGGCACCAGGCCGCGCACGCGCGCGATGCACAGCGCGCCCCAGCCGGCCAGATCGGCCTGTTCGATATCGCTGGTGACGGTGACGCGGCCGGAGAAGAAATCGTCCCCCGCCACCAGCAGCGCCAGCGCTTCGCGCAGCAGCGGCTTGCCGGTGATCACGAACTGCGTGCCGGGACTCATGCGCACCGCGCTGCTGTTCTTCAGCGTCATCAGGTCCGCCGCCAGAACCGCGCCAAGCAGGTAGTTGGCACGCGCGTTGCGGCCATACACCGTGAACTGGTCGAGGATGCGTACGACGAAGCCGGCACGCCCGAGGCCGATGTCGCGCGCGGCGCGTGCACCGGCCAGCAGCATCTCGGCGTCGATCGAATCCGCGAATCCGCTCTCCAGCGAACCGGCGAGAATCGTGTTGTGCGTGAGCACGTGCAGCAGTTCGCCTGCGAGCGTAGTGACGCAGCCGATCACCTGCTGCTGCGCATCGAGATGCACGAACTTCGAATGCGAGCCGGGCAACACGACGACCGCCGGCGCAGCGATGCCGAGGCGATCGATGAGGCCCATCGTCTCGGTCTCTTCACCGCGCATCATGTCCATCGCTTCGCAGTTGTGCAGGCCGAGTTCGGCGGCCACGTTGCGCACGCCGGGCACGAACCACAGCGTCTTGCGACACACCTCGGGGATGCGCGCCGAGGCCATCGCGGCGGCCAGAACATCGCGCCCAGCCGGCACGTCGACATGCGGCACCTGACGCAGCCCGAGTTCCGAACTGATCATGCCCGACGCAATCACCCGCGTAACCGCATCGATGCCAATGCCAGCGCCGTGCAGCGCATCGGCGATCGTGTCGCGCACGCCGGCCTTCAGCACCGAGTTGCTGCCGCTGATCGCGGTATCTCGCACGCCGACCTGGCGCGCCGATCGATGCAGCACTGCGCCGTCGCGCCACACGGTGACGCGGGTGTTCGTGGTGCCGGTGTCGATGGTGAGGACGTTCATGGGTCTTCGTGTCTGCCGCGATGCGACTGGCTGATTCTGCAAACTGCGCTTTCTGACTGATTGCCATCTTCGCGATCGCGGGCGCGACGATCAAACGATCAATACTTGGGCTTTCGCCTCATTTTTCTTAACGAGAAAACACCCTTCACATGCGGCACTCCGAAAACAGAACTTCGCGAGTGCCGCACCTGTTGCAAGTGCCGCGATCAGCGCTCGCGGATACGCTTCGCCGCGGCGCCGAGCAGCTCCGCCGGCGCCTTGCGGCCCTCCACGATGCCTTCCAGTGCCGTTTCCATCGGCGCCCAGAAGTAGGTCATCTCCGGGTTGTTCGGCATTGGCGCGCCATTGCGAGCCGCCTCGCTCATGCCGCGCACATGCGGGTCGCTCGCGAGTTCGGCACGCACGCGCAGATCCGCCGGCACGCCGAGTGACTTGTCGGCGTTGCAGGCCTTCAGCGCAGCGGGCGTAAGCAGCGCGTTCTCGATGAACTCGGTGGCGATCTTGCGATTCGGGCTCGCGCGGCTGACCATCGCGCCGGTCACGCCGACAAAGGGCGCACCCGGCTTGCCGCCGACGCGCGGAATCGCGGCGGTGCCGAAGTCAATGTTGGCGTCCTTGAGCTTGTCCCACACCCAGGGGCCGTCAATCGTCATGGCGACCTTGCCTTCGAGGAAGGCGCTCTCCGCTTCCTCGCGGCTGGCGCCGTTCGGTAGCACGCCATCCTTGACGAGACGAGCGAGCAGGTTGGCGCCCTTCTGCGCACCCGAGTTCGCAACACCAACGTCGTTCGCGTTCCAGCCGTCCTCACGCGACTTGAACGCGTAGCCGCCGTTGGCGGCAAGCAGCGGCCAGCTGTAGTAGATGTGGGAGAGATCCCAAAGGATCGCCTTGCGGTTCTGTGCGGCAAGCCGCCTGTCCAGCGCCGCCACGTCGTCGAAGCTCTGCGGCGGTGTGCTGACGTAGCGCTTGTTGTAGATCAGGTGGATCGCCTCGATGCCGATCGGGTAGCCCCACAGCTTGCGGCCGAGCGAGAAGGCCTGCCAGCCCTGCGGGTCGATTGCATCGCGCACGCGCTGGCTCGGCACCACTGGTTGCAGCAGGCCATCGGCGACCCAACGGCCGAGGATGTCGTGCGCCCAGATCACCACGTCCGGCCCTTTGCCAGCCGCAGCGGAGTTATGGAAGAAGTCGGGGATGGTCGCTTCGACCTTCACCGGCACACCGGTCTGCTTCGCGTAGCGCTCGGCCGTGCCGACCCAGGCATCGAAGCATTTGTCCTTGTTGACCCACACCAGCAACTTGCCCTGCTCGGCAGCGGCAGCGGCGCCAGCAGCCAGCGCCAGGCACAGCGCGGCCAGGCCACGAAGGCGACGAGATTCTGTGTTGTTTTTCATCATGCGCTCCGCAGTGCACCGCTGCAGCCGATGCGCGATGCACAAAAAAAAACGCCGTCTTACCTCCGGGCAAGACGGCAACCACAGGAAGGAGGTGACCTTCCAATCAAAGGAGGAATGCAGAGGTCCACTGCGGTGCCCGCTTACGCGGGCACCGAGGCGATGCTTACCACCAGCTCTCGGCCTGGATGCCGAAGGAGCTGCCGCTGGTCTGCGTGCCGTAGGCGTCGTACGCCACCCAACCCTTGGCGTTCTCGTTCCAGGTTGCGTAGGTGTAGAACACACGCAGTTCCGGGCGCGAATACGGCGTGCGGCCAGCGGCGGCGGTCAGCGCGATCGTGCCCTTGGTCAGGTTGCGCGACTTGTCGTCACCCGAGGACTTCAGCTGCGTCCAGCCGATTTCGGTAGCCACACCCCAGATGTCGTCGAAGTGGTAGTGCGGGCGGGCACCAACCGAGAACCAGGTCTGGTCTTTCCAGATGTCGGTGCGCTTGTCCTTGCGGTAGATGATGTTCGCCAGCGCGGTCCACTTACCGTCGCCCGAGGTGTAGCTGACGTTGTCGAGGATCTGGAGGGTGTCGTCATCCTTCGTCGTGTCGGTGGCGATCTGACCGAAGTTGCCGTTCGCCATCGACGCGGTACCGTACTGGATGCCAACGCGGTTCCAGGCGTTCAGGCTGCCCAGTTGCGCATCGTAGAAGGCGCCAACGTACCAGCCGTCCTCAGCCTTGTAGGCCTTGTTGCGGCTTTCCTTGCCCATCGCGAAGCCGGCGTTGACCGTGAGGTAGCCGTTTTCGTGCAGCTTCACGCTTTCGAGCTTCAGCAGGTTGGCGTAGTACAGGGTGTCGTCGTCGGTCTTGGTCGAATCGTTCCAGGTCACCGCGGTGCGTTCGATCGCGTAGCTGAACTTGCCGAAGCCGAAGTCCAGGTTCTCGATACCGGCGCCGTCACCGTCGCTGTTCTGGTACTTGTAGTCGAGGATGTGGATGTCCGGACGGTCGTAGTAACGACGGCCGGCCCAGATGCTCGCGCCCTTCAGCACGCCTTCACCGAGGTTGTGGCCCGACAGGTAGAGCTGCGACCAGTTCACATCGGTGCCGTTGATCGAGTTCGGGTAGCCCCTCCAGCCGGTGATCATCGCGTGGCCTTTCCACACGGTGCCGTTGGCCATCGCAGGCGCTTCGACATCCAGGCCCAGTTCGGCGTAGTTGTCGCATTCGTTGCCAAGGCGGTACTTCGCCGGGCCGAGGCCGAAACAGGCCTGATCGCCCTCGTCGCTGGCGCCAAAACCGGCGCGGAAATAGCCGTTGCTGGAAAGCCCCGGCGCAGCGATTGCGCTGGTGCCGGCCATCATGAGTGCAGCTGCAATCACACGCATCGGAAACCGTTTTTTCATGATTTGTTTTCTCCTCAAAAAACCTTGTCCACCCACTGTGGCGTGCTGCCGCCCGCGTCGATCGCGGGCTGACATTTCGTTTTCGTCACCGCCGACATGGCTGCGCCGATGACGATGTATTTCTTGCTGCGGGCCGCTATCGCGACACCGAAGTGCGCGTTGGCGGCTAGCCGGAATGCATTGTTCGTTTGACGGGAATTGCGCTGCAAACGACCTTTTTTGGGCGCTTCATCAAATTTGATTTAACGAAGCGCTTGCCTGCGAAGGCGTGCAGAGGCCCTGCCCGGCGCGGGTTTCGCGCAGGCGACGATTGATATCTAGGCTTGCTGTGGCTGCGTTGCGCGCTAAGGCGCGCCGGCCCTGGGTGGGCCGCAACCAGGCAGTTGTGTACGCGTCATCACGTCAGACCAGGCGGTAGGCCGAGATGGCCCGTTGCATGTCCGCCGCGAGGCTATCGAGCTCGCGCGCGAGCGATGCGCTGACGCTCGAAGAGCGACTCGCGTCTTCCGCCATCTGCGCGATCTGCTCGACGCGTTGCGCCACTGCTACACTGGTACTGCCCTGTTCGCGAATCGCGTCGCTGATTTCGGTGACGCGCGCTTCGGCACTGGCGTTGGCCTGTGCGATGCGCTGCACCGCGTGGCTCGCATCGTTCGCGCGTGCAACGCCTTGCGACACGCAATCGACGGCGTGGTCCATGCCCTCAACCGCGGCCCGTGCGCCGCCCCGAATGGCATCGACCATTTTGGCAATCTCGCGCGTGGAACTGGCGGTGCGCTCGGCGAGCTTGCGCACTTCATCTGCCACCACGGCGAAGCCGCGCCCCTGCTCGCCCGCCCGTGCCGCTTCGATCGCGGCGTTGAGCGCGAGCAAGTTGGTCTGTTCGGCCACCTCGCGGATCACCGCAACGACCGACGAGATGCGATCACTGTCCGCGCCCAGCGCGCGAATGCGGGTGGAGGCCTCATCCACCGCCGCGGCGATCTGCGCAATGTCGTCCAGCGTACGGCCGATCACTTCGCCACCGCTGGCGGCCAGCGCGCCGGATTCGCGCGACAGCGCATGCGCCTCGCCGGCCTGGTCACCGATATGCGACACGGTGACCGTGAGTTGCTCCATCGCGGCAGCCATCGCCGCGGCGGCTTCACTCTGCGCATCGGCACTCGCAGCGCCTTCGTCCGCGCCCTGTGCCACACGTGCCGCCGCGGTGCCGACGCGCGACGCGCCTCCGGCGAGTGCGCCCAGATCGGTCTGCAGCGATTCAAACAGCGCGTTGAGCGATTGCGCGATGCGGCCCAGTTCGTCTGCGCGCGCCACCGGTACGCGCAGCGTGAAGTCACGCTCGGCGCCGATGCGCGTCACCGTGTCCTGTACCCGCGTCAGCGCGTCGGCAATGCCGCGCACCAGCATCGCGCCGAGGCCGGCAACCGTAGCGATCGCCAGCACGATCACCGACGCGATCATCAGGTGACCACGCTGGGCATCGTCCGCCGCAGCCTTGGCCGACGCGGTGGAGCGTTGCGCGTTGTAGTCGGCATGTGCGCGCAGCGCGGCGAGCGCCTTGGCGCCGGCCGGCAACAGGTCGTTCTCCACCGCATGGCGCGCAGCGTCGTCCATGTTCTTGCGCGAGAGGTTCAGCACCTCGGGCACCACCGCCAGAAAGGCCTTCACGCCCTCGCGGTCGGCCTTCATCAGCTTGCCCTCTTCGGCGCCGCTGACGCGCTTCTCCTGCGCGGCAAGTTGCCGTTCGAGGGTGGCGAGGTTGGCGTTCAACCCCTTCTCGATTTCATCCTTCTTGCCGTCGGCGATGTTGGTCATGTGACTCAGCACATCGACCTGCGCATGCAGCAGCGCCGCCTCGGCGCCATCGATCGCGGTGATCGACGGAATCGTCTGCCCGTTCGCCACGCCCAGCGCACGGTCGAGCGCGCCGGTCGCCAGCAGACCTGCGCCGCCGACCAGCAGCAGCGCCACGGCCGCAACGCCGACGATCAGCCACAGGCGCAGCGCGATACCTTTGTGCTTCATGGAATGTCCCCCCACTCCGAGATTTCACTCATGCCGGGCGCGGCTTGTGGCAGCGCCCGGCATGCCGCTCAGTTCGCGCCGTCGCGAATGAACTCGAAGTCGTCGACGTTGCCCCAGTTGCCGGTCTGACCATCGATCGCAACACCCACGGTGCAGGCGCCGTTGGTCACCTTGATGCCGCTGACGGTGTATTGCGCCCACTTCTGCCAACCAGTGTTGGTGATCGTCTTGGTGTAGCGCTTGCCATCGCCGCAATCGCGGGCGATCAGCTCGATCGACTTTTCGCCACCGCCGCCCGCGGCCCAGGCCTTGAGGCTGTAGGTGCCGTTGGGGATGCCGGTGTAGCTGCGGGTCGCCTCGACCTTGAAGGGCTCGCCGAGCCAGTAGTGCATCGATTGCTGGCCGGTCTTCGCGTTGCCGGGGTTGCGTTCGTTACTGATCGCCGCGGCGGTGCCGGTCATCGTCCAGCCTTCCAGCTTGCCGTTTTCGAAGCTCGGGTCTTCGATCAGGTTGCGGCGCGGCACGACCGCAACGGCCGCCTCGACCGGCACATCGAAGTTGCTCAGATGGCCCTTGAGCTTGAAGTTGCCGGCTTGCTTGAGCTGCTCGGCCGATACGTCGTCCCAGCTCACCCACACTTCACGCTGCGCATCGTCGGAGAACGCGACACGCATCTTCTCCGGCGGTGCGAAGTTCTCGCCCACGTAGGTCGTCAGCTTCAGCGGCGCGACCGGCAGCAGCGTCGGCACATCGGCCGCCGTGCCCGCTTCGCGCACCCGCTTGAACACGGCCAGCGAAGGCAGCGCGCGGCCCTTGAAGTCGAACATCGCCTGGTTGTCCCACGCGTTGCCTTCGCCGGTGCGCCAGCCTGCGCCCTTGACCGGAATCCAGCCCGGTTCCCAGTAGAAGACACCGGCACCGCGCTGACCCGGCACTTGCGCGACGGCGTTGATCACATCGCGCACCAGGCTCGCCTGACCTTGCGGCGTGGCCTTGTAGCCCACGCTCTTCTGCATGTCGCGGTTGAACAGGTTGGGGAAACCGTCGCCGTCTTCGGTGGTGTAGGCGTAGGCGGTTTCCATCACGACCACTTCCTTCGCGTAGCGCGAGGAGATGTCGTCGACGTTGGTCTGGAAGTCGTCGAAGGTGCCGTGCCAGTACGGGTAGAACGACAGACCGATGACGTCGTAGTCGACGCCCTTCTTCGTCAGCAGGTCGAAGACGCGGCGATAGAGGTCGTTGGTGGCGCCATTCGCGAGGTGCACCGCGACCTTGGTCTTGCGGCTCGGATCGGATTCGCGCACCGCCTTGATGCCCTGGCTCAGCAGCGCGACGAAGCCTTCGTCGCCGCCGATCTGCTCTTCTGGCTTGGCCTTCCAGGTCTTGCCGTCCGGCCACAGCATGCCGCCGTTGAGTTCGTTGCCGATCTGCACCATGTCAGGCGAGGCGTTCGCGTCGCGCAGCGCCTTCAGCACATCGGCGGTGTATTGATGCACCGCGGCTTCGAGTTCCTTGCCCTTGAGCTTTTCCCATGCGGCGGGCTTGAACTGTTTGTCCGGGTCGACCCAGAAATCGCTGTAGTGGAAGTCCAGCAACAGCTTCAGGCCTTGCGCCTTGGCGCGCTGCGCCATGCGGATCGTGGCGGCGAGATCGTTGTTGCCGCCGCCGACCGGCTCGCCCTTGCGCGAGATCGTCTTGCCGCCTTCGACCACATCGGCCGCGTTGACCGGGTTGTTCCAGATCCGCAGGCGAATCCAGTTGACGCCGTTTTCCTTGAGGATCGCGAAGATGTCCTTCTGCTGACCCTGCGCGTCGTAGAACTTACCACCGAGCTTTTCGATCTGGTCGGTCATCGACACATCGGCGCCCATCATGAAATCGGCGCGCAGCTCGGGCACCGGCTGCACCGTGACCGCAGCGGGCGCGGCGGCAAAGGTGACGTTCGGCAGCGTGGCGGCGCAGAGCAATGCCACGGCCAGCGTGCGCAGTCGGAACGAAGTCTGGTTCATGTTCGTTTGTCCCCTGTTATTTTCGGTCTGTGTTGCTTGGTCGATAGGCGTGCGCCTGTCTCTTATACACATCTCCGAGCCCACGAGACCGGAGCCTATCTC
>CAMFLH010000125.1 GCA_945957295.1 uncultured Uliginosibacterium sp. | reverse complement strand
GTTCTGGGCCGCGGGCGATGGCCATGCAGGGCTGGTCAGGCTGTTGCTTGCCGCGGGCGCCAACGTCAATGCGCGCAATGTGTATCTGTCCAGCCCGCTCAACTGGGCCGCGCGCAACGGCTGTCTGGAGATCGTCTCATTACTGCTGGCGGACGGGGCGGCGGTCAATGCGGCATGTGTGAATGGCTGGACACCGCTGCATGAGGCCGCGATGTATGGCCGCGATGCTGTGGTGAGTTGCCTGCTGGAGGCCGGCGCCGATCGCGTGCTGCTCGATAGCAAGGGATTCACTGCTCAGGATCGCGCGTTCCTGCAAGGGCTCTACGCGACCGCGGATCTGTTGCAGGGTGCCGGCATCGCCCGTGCCGCCTGAGCGTATTCCTCAGCGATGTGGCGTGGCGGCATCGAGCCGCCGCAAGCCTTCGGCCAGCAATTTGGCGGCACGGCGCCCGGCACTGTCTGGGCGGAACGCCACATGCAAGGTCTTGCGTTCGAGCAGGTGCGGGTTGATCACCAGTTCGCCGCGGTAGGGTTGCAGCATCGGATCATTGGCCATCAGCCAGGCAAAGACCATCCGATCGATCACGGCGACGTCGACGCGCCGATGTGCGAGCTTCAGCAGGTTGATGCGGTCCGACACCGAGCGCTCGAATGGCTGCTCACCGCTCGCGATGCGCGCGTCCAGCGCCTCGGTATTCACATAGTCCTGCACCACGCCTACGCGCAGCGGTGTAAGCGTATCCGCGCCACGCCACACGATCGGCCGGTCGTAGGGTTCGGCAAACCCGAGCTCACTGATGCCGAGAGGTTCGGATAGCAACCATTGCCGGCGCAAGTTCGCCGATTCGTACTCGGGGAAATAGCCGACCAGCTTCGGATCAGTTCGCGCCGCCATCACTGCACGCGACCACGGCAGATACTCGATCTCCAGCTGCACATCGACTTCCGCGCAGGCTGCCCGCAGCCGGGCGGTCATCGTGCCGCCGTCGGGCAGCGCTTCGCCGGTGTAGGGCGGCCATTCGAGCGAGGCGATGCGTAGCGTCGCGCGCTCGGCCGCCAAGGCTGGCGCGCCGAGCAGCAAGCAGGTAGACAAAGCGCCCAGCAATCTGCGGACGCGTGACAGGGGTGTCGACATGCCAGCCAATCTAGCGCGACGCCGCACGTCGCGTGCTGATCCGGCGCAGCAGCGCTTCACGGCGGCGAGCCAATGCGTGCCGGCAGCTCGCGCCGCAGCCAGTCCACGAACAGGCGCGTGCGCGCAGGCAGCAGCCGCGCCTGCGGGTACACCACGCTGACCGGCAATGGCGGCAGGCAATACTCCGGCAGCACACATTGCAGTTTCCCGGCCGCCAGCAAATCCTTCACCTGGTAGGACAGGAACATGCCGATGCCGAGGCCATCGACGCAGGCATCGATCAGCGGTGCCGCCTGGCTGGCCGCGAGCGGGCCGCTGACCACCACTTCATGCCGCACGCCGTCTTCGAGGTATTGCCACTCCGCACGCGGCGTGACGACGGTAAAGCGCAGGCAGGCGTGGCGCGCCAGCTCGCGCGGATGGCGCGGTGTACCGGCGCGCGCCAGGTAGTCGGCGCTGGCGCACCACATGCGGCGCACTTCTCCGACCGGGTGCGCGATGAGGCCCGAATCGGGCAGGTGTGCGATGCGGATGCCCACATCCACGCCTTCCTCCACCATGTCGACGATGCGGTCGAACAGCAGCGCCTCGACCCGAACCTCGGGGTGCTGGCGTGTGAAAGCGCTGGCCAGCGGCACCACATGCATGCGGCCGAACAGCGCTGGCGCGGTGAAGCGCAGCGGCCCGCGTGCCACTTCGCCCGGCTGGCCGAGCAGCGCTTCGGCATCGTTGATTTCAGCCAGGATGCGTTGGCAGCGTGCGTGAAACTCGCGCCCCTCGGGGGTGAGCGCCATGCGCCGGGTGGTGCGGTTGAGCAGGCGCACGCCGACGCGCTGCTCCAGCCCGGCGAGCAGGCGCACCATCGACGGCGTCGAAAGCTGCATCGCCTCGGCTGCAGCAGTGAGGCTGCCGGCTTCCACGATGCGTACGAAGGCTTCCATTTCGCGCAACTTGTCCATCGGCCGATTATTCCTCCGAATCCCGGAACAATCCATTCCGCAATTCCGCATTTATCCGACGGACGAATCGATCGATCATGCGCGCCGTCCCCGCTGCTATGTCGCGCATCACGTCATCGTTCTGACATGTTGCGTCGCGCATGCTGCGCACCTCGACTCCCGGAGGCCCGCGATGATTACGCTCTACACCTATGCCCAGTCCGGCAACTGTCACAAGGTCCGCCTCTTTCTTGGCCTGCTCGGTCTTGCCTTCGAGGCACGCGAACTGAACCTCGCGCAGGGCGAACACAAGACCGAAGAGATGCTCGCCCTCAACCCCTTCGGGCAGGTGCCGGTGCTGTCGGATGGCGACAAGACCTTCTCCGACTCGCAGGCGATCCTCGTTTACCTTGCGCGCCGTTACGGCGCCGATCACTGGCTGCCGCTCGACCCCGAGGGGCTTGCCAAGGTCACGCGCTGGCTCGCCGCGACAGCCGGCGAAGTGCAGTTCGGCCCGGCGGCGGCTCGTGTTGCAGTGATCTTCCGCGGCGAGGCGCCGTCGGACGAGGTGCGTAACCGCACGACGCGCCTGTTGCAGGCGATGTCGCGCACGCTGGCCTTGGGTGAATGGCTGGCGGGCGATCAGCCGACGATCGCGGACGTCGCGGTCTTCCCCTACTTGTCGGTCGCACATCACGGCCTGATCGATCTGGGCCCATTCCCGCGCGTGCGCGACTGGCTGGCGCGCGTGGCGGCCCTGCCGGGCTTCGTGCCGATGCCGGCGCTGACGCCGGTGTTCGCCGACCGCCTCGCCACCGTTCAGGCTGAACGGGCGATCAAGGCGGCCTGACCTGCCGGGCCGGCGGTTTTGACCTGAGTCGCATCGGGCGCGCTCGCGGCGCGCACAATGCGACTGCCCGCCCGGCGCGCGCATCGGCTGCGCGCCGCGGGTGCGAGGGCAGCCGATGGCCCACATTGCACATCTTGCGCCCGACGAGGCGCTTGCCAGCCTGCGCAGTTCGCCGCAGGGGCTTGGCGCAGACGAGGCGGCACGGCGCGGCACCGAGTTCGGCCCGAACCGGGTCGAGGCCGCGACGCGGGTGGCGCCCTGGCTCGCCTTCCTACGCGAGTTCACGCACTTCTTCGCCCTGATCCTGTGGCTCGCCGCGGCGCTTGCGCTGATGGCGGACCACTACCAGCCGGGCAGCGGAATGCGGCCGCTCGCGTTTGCGATTTTCGGCGTGATCGCGGTGAACGGCGTGTTTTCCTACTGGCAGAGCTGGCGTGCAGAGCGTGCGCTGGCGGCACTGCGCGAACTGCTGCCGCAGCGGGTGCGGCGCATGCGCGACGGGCTCGAAAAGACGGTGGACGCCGCCGAGCTGGTGCCGGGCGACGTCATTATGCTTGGCGAGGGCGACAAGGTGCCGGCCGACTGCCGCATCCTCGCCACCGACGGCATCCGCATCAACCTCGCAACGCTCACCGGAGAGGCGCAGGCGCGTTCCGGCACAGCGGAGGCGGTCGAAGAGCGCGACCCGCTCGCCGCGCGCAACCTGCTGCTGGCCGGCACGCTGGTGGTGTCTGGCAGCGCGACGGCGCTGGTCTTCGCCACCGGCATGCGTACCGAATTTGGCCGCATCGCGCACCTGACGCAGACGGCCGGTGAGCCGGAATCACCCTTGCAGCGCGAGATCCGCCGCGTGTCGCGCATCGTCGCGGTGCTGGCCGCCGCGCTGGGTGTCGTGTTCTTTGCGATCGGCCGCGCGATCGGTCTGCCGTTCTGGGACACCTTCATGTTCGCGATCGGCGTGATCGTCGCCAACGTGCCAGAAGGCCTGTTGCCCACCGTGACCTTGTCGCTCGCGATGGCGACACAGCGCATGGCGCGCCGGAATGCGCTCGTACGCCATTTGCCGGCGGTCGAGGCCTTAGGCTCCACGACCGTGATCTGCTCCGACAAGACCGGCACGCTGACCGAGAACCGCATGGCGGTACGGCGCTGGCATGTTGCCGCGGGCGTCGACAGCGCGCCGGATTCGCTGCGCGCTGTCGCAGGCCAATGCCACGACCTGCGTTTCGCGGCGGGCGAGGCGAGCGGTGACCCGATGGAGATCGCGCTCTGGCAGTTTGCCGGCCAGCCGGCGCAGACGCCGCGTTGTGGAGAATTGCCCTTCGATGCTGATCGCCGTCGCATTTCGGTGATGCACGCGGTGGGCGACGCGGTGCTGTTGCGCTGCAAGGGCGCGCCGGAGTCGGTGATCGGCTGTTGCAGCACGCGCTGGACCGCCAGCGGTGAGGTGCCGCTGAACCATGCCGAGCGCAAGGAACTCGCGCAGGAGCAGGAGGCGATGGCCGCCCAGGGTCTGCGGGTGATCGCGCTGGCCGAGCGGCGTTTCGAGCACGCAACGCCGCTGCAGGAAGCGGGGCTGTGCTTTGTCGGCCTGATCGGGCTGGAAGACCCGCCGCGAGCCGACGTGGCCGAGGCCGTGGCACGCTGCCGTGTCGCCGGCATCCGCGTGATCATGGTGACCGGCGATCACCCCAGCACCGCCGTAGCGATCGGGCGCGAGATCGGGCTCGTGCGCGGTACGACGCCGACGGTGCTGCGCGGCGAGTCGATCCGCCGCATGACGCCCGCGCAGCTGCAACTGGCGCTCGATGCGCCCGAGGTGATCTGCGCGCGGGTCAGCGCGGAGCAGAAGATGTTGGTGGTGCAAGCGCTGCAACGCAAGGGTGAGATCGTCGCCGTGACGGGCGATGGCGTGAACGACGCGCCGGCGCTGAAGACCGCCGATATCGGCATCGCGATGGGGCGTAGCGGTACCGACGTTGCGAAGGAGGCCGCCGATCTCGTGCTGCTGGACGATCACTTCGGCAGCATCGTCAACGCGGTGGAGGAGGGGCGTGCGGTGTTCGCCAACATCCGCAAATTCCTCACCTACATCCTGACTTCGAACATCCCGGAGGTGGTGCCTTACCTCGCATTCGTGCTTCTGCGCATTCCGCTGCCGCTGACGGTGATCCAGATTCTCGCTGTCGACCTTGGCACCGACCTGCTGCCCGCGCTGGCGCTCGGCGCCGAGCCTCCACGCGACGATGTGATGCACCAGCCACCACGCCAGCGCGCCGAGCGCCTGCTGAACTGGCCGCTGCTGTTGCGCGCCTACCTTTGGCTCGGTCTGATCCAGGCCGCGCTGGCGATGACCGCGTTCTTCGCCGTGCTCCACCAGAGTGGATGGCGTTGGGGCGAAACGTTGGCCGCGCAGGACCCGACCTACCTTGCGGCGACCACGGCCTGCCTTGCGGCGATCGTCTGTGCGCAGGTCGCCAACCTCTTCGTCTGCCGCGATCCGCGCGAGGCCGCGTGGCGCTTGCCGCTGCGGGGCAACCGGCTGTTGTGGATCGGCCTCGCGTGCGAGCTCGCATTACTCGCCCTCATCGTACTCGCGCCGCCGCTGCAAAGCCTGTTCGGCACGGCAGCACTGCCGTTGGCGCTATGGCCGTGGCTTGCTGCAGGGGCGCTGCTGCTGTTCGTGCTCGAAGAGGGACGCAAAGCGTGGCTACGCGCTCATCAGCGGGCGCGGCCGATGCTGCGTTGACTGCTTGTGAAACACGGCGATACGTTCCTGCCGTGGCAATTCCGGTGGCGCCTGCCACACTGAGATCGGAGTGGAGACCATTATGAGAATTCGATACGCGAATCTGTTGTGTGCCGCGGGCCTTTGCATGGCGCTGAGCGGCTGCATGTCTACGCTGTCGGGCGACAGCTACTCACGTGAAGAGGCCCGCCGTGTGCAGACAGTGGAATACGGCCAGATCGTTGCACTGCGTCCGGTTGTGCTGGAGGGCACGAAGACGCCGATCGGCACGATTGCCGGTGCCGCGATCGGCGGGATTGCGGGTAGCGCCGTTGGGCAGGGCAAGGGGGCTGACATCGCGGCGGTGGTGGGTGCTGTTGCCGGAGGCATCGCCGGTTCTTCGGTTGAAGAGGCGGCAACGCGCTCGCAGGGCGTCGAGATCACCGTCAAGACGCAGCGCGGCGACACCATCGCGATCGTGCAGCAGGCCTCGGCGCAGGACGATTTCAAGGTCGGCGATACCGTGCGCCTGCTCTCCAGCGGGGGCACGACACGGGTCAGCCGTTGAAGGCTGCCTGTACCGTCAAAAGCGATCGCCCGTCGTGCAATGACATTGGCATTGACTTGTGTCAGAGCCCGCTGATTTCGCGTTGCAACAACGTTTAATCAGTTTTGCGGCGCAAAACCCTTGAGCCGTAAGCTTTTGAGGCCATTCGTGATCTTATTCACGGGGCTCGCTTGCTGCTGCGCAGCAATAAAAAATGTTGAAATCTGTGCTGTTCGCTGATTAACTGATAAAAATATTGAATCGAGGTGTCTTAAGGCACCCGTCACTTCCGTTGCGGAACCACGTGCCGTCCCTCCCGGATCGGCTAGCGCGTCGTGGTAGGGCATCTCCGCCAATGGTCCTGGATGGTTCCATGGAGTTGCAGCATGAAACTGAAGTGCGCGCGCGCAGCGCTTGATATCCAGCCCCACCGGGCAATCCGTCGAACTTCCCGGCTACCCGCCGGCGTTGCCGCTACACCCCACCGACACCTGCGCTAGGCCTCCGGTCAAAGCCGTTCCATGTCTGCCGTCGTCGTCCCGCTTGTCGGGCGACCATGTGCTGCCTTGCACGCGTTTGCGCTGAGTCTCCTGCTCCGACTCCGCAACGCGCCCCCGCAAGGCTCTTCAACCTGATTCGCCGGCCGCCATGTGCGGACCGGGGCAGCACCCGTCACAGCAGCGGAGCAGGCCCAAAACAACACAAGGCTTTGAAGGAGACAAACATGCGTTTTCGCATGAAGCCGCTGGCACTTTGCGTAGCGACGCTGTTCGCTACCGGTCTGCCGGTCGCACAGGTGGAGGCGGGCATTCCCGCCGCGCACGTGTATCACAACCACATGCCGAATTTCTGGCCCTTCTATGGGGTCGATGTCACGGCGACGTACAACGGTACGGCGGTCGGTGCCCCCATCCGCTACATGTACGACGGCCAGGTGATCAACCTCAAGAAGAGCCCGCCGGCGGGCTACAGCTACTACCTGCCGGCGTCTGCGGGTGGCGGCATCATGCCGCACGACGATCTGGTGTCGTACTACTCGCCGGACGCCAAGACCGGTGCTTATCAATCCTGGCCGCAGACTGTCGCGAGTGAGCTGCAGAGCTTCTCGGGCGGCAGCGGGCAGGTGCACGTGACGATGTCCGGCGCAGTCATCAACAACGTCAACAGCCTTGAGAATCTGCAGAACGTGCCGGGTTACACGAACCCGAGCTGGGGCACGTCCTGGACCAACAGCTTCAACAGCCTGAAGACCACCAACGGCTACCGCACGCTCGATACGATCCACTTTACCGGTCACCACTCGATGGGGCCACTGGTCGGATCGGACTACTTCCTGAAGGACCTGATCTACCAGAACGCGACGCTGGCGCAGCCGTACTTCCTCGGCGGCAGCTTCACGTCGTCGAAGGGCTTCTTCCCGACTGAGCTGGGCTTCTCGGAGCGTCTGATCCCGGTGCTGGCGAAGATGGGGGTGCAGTGGTCGGTGCTTGGCAACAACCACTTCTCACGCACGCTGAAGGACTACCCGTACTCGACCTACGACGCGACTGGCGACACGTTGGTTTCGCCGCCGAACCGTGCCGACCTGCGCAACACCTCGACGGTGGGCAGCTGGGTTGCGAACGGCATGGCGCATGAGCAGCAGGTCATCGTCAACAAGTTCCCCTTCGCTTCCACGCCGCACTACGTGCGCCATGTTGATCCGGCGACGGGCGCGGTATCCCAGGTGGCGGGTATCCCGGTCAGCCAGAACGGTTCCTGGCTCGAAGGCTGGGATGGCTCGACCTCGGTGGACGAGTACACCCCGTACACCTCACTCGAGTCTCGCCAGTTCTTCGTCGTCGCGCACGACGGCGACAACTCGGGTGGTCGTGCCGGCTCGCTCGACACCTGGCGCGCGGGTTACAGCGCAACTTGCACCGGAAACGGCTACTGCCTGGGTATCGACGAGTACCTGAAGAAGTTCCCGATCCCGGCGACCGATGTTGCGCATGTGCAGGATGGCTCCTGGGTCGATACGCGCGATTCGTCGTCGGACCCGACCTGGTACCACTGGCATCTGCCGCTGATGATCTGGAAAGGCCAGTTCACCGCCTTCAACACCGCGACGGGCATGAACCTCGCACCGAAGAAGAACCTCAAGGGTCTTGAGGAAGGTGCGACGGTTTCGCTGGAGTACGGCTGGCACTACCTGGAGCGCAACTTCGCGCTGCTGCAGGCCGCGCAGAACTATGCGAAGACCGCCGAGCAGATCTGGCTGGATGCGCACCCGAGCTACTGGTCGCCAAGCACCACGCTGGATAACCAGATCACCTACCCGGGCAACCAGCTCAACCCGTGGATGCTGTCGTACCCGGTCAAGGGTGATGCGAGCAAGGACTACGCAGGCGGCGCCAACCCGGCGGAGCTGGCGTGGTACTTCCTGCTGCCGGCGATGGATTCGGGCTTCGGCTACTACGACGAGAACAAGGACGACTCGGTCAAGCCGACGCTGGCGTTCAACAACTCACTCGCGTTCTCGAAGCCCTATGTCACGGCAAACATCGCCAGCGACAAGACTGGTCCGTCGGTCTGGTGGCCGCAGCGCTATCCGTACAACCCCGGCTCGGTGAATGGTTCCAAGGCTGAGGGCTGGACGGTTCAGCACTACAGCAAGGACTTCGCGATCTACACCTATGGCTACGATGTCTCCGGCATCGCCAGCGCGAAGGTGATGGTGCGTACCCACGCTACCAAGACGATCGACGCGAGCGACGACACCTACAAGGTGTATGACCCTGCCGCGATGGTCGGCAAGGCCGGGCTGTCGATCACGCCGTCCAGCGTCAGCGCGTGGAAGTCCTACCCGATGCAGATGCGCGACCTCAAGCCGGTCATGAACGGTGTGGCGTGGAACAAGACCACGCAAGACACGCTGGCCGTGCTGCCCGCACAGGAAATCGGCAACCTGTACTACAGCTACATCTCGGATTACCGCGACCAGTTGCTCGACTACTACGTTGAGATGACCGACTCGAAGGGTAACGTCACCAAATCCGAGATCCAGCAGGTGTACGTCGGGGCCGGTACCTACACGGCCAGCGCAACCGGTTCCGGCTTTGTCGAAGACGTCAACGGCACGGTGCAGGGTGTGTATCCCTTCCTCGTTGTTGATACGACTGCGCCGACCGTGCCCGGTACGCCGGCCGCTTCGGTCACCACCGATCGCAGCGTCACGCTGAGCTGGGCTGCGGCCACCGACAACATCGGTGTCACCGGCTATCAGGTGTTCCGCAACGGCACGCTGGTCGGCACCAGCGCGACCAACAGCTACACCGACAGCGGCCTCACCGCTTCGACCGCCTACACCTACCAGGTGCTGGCTGTGGATGCGGCGGGCAACCAGTCGGCCAAGAGCGGCACGCTCAGCGTCACCACGCAGGCGCCGGATACGGTTGCCCCGGGTGTGCCGGGAACGCCGGTGCAGTCGGCCGTGACGTCCAGCTCCGCCACGCTGACCTGGACGGCGGCAACCGACAACTACGGTGTTGCGAGCTACCTGGTGTTCCGCAATGGTGTGCAGGTTGGCACCACGACCGGGCTGAGCTACAGCGATAACGCGCTTTCGCCCTCGACCACCTACAGCTACACGATCAAGGCGCAGGACGCGGCCGGCAACACCGGTGCCGCCAGTGCAGCCGCGAGCGTGACCACGCTGGCAGGCAACGTCGCGACGGTGTACTACAAGCCGGCTGCGAGCTGGACCACCGCCTACATCCACTACTCGCCCACCGGCGGCACGTGGACTACGGTGCCGGGCGTCCCGATGAGCCCTGCCTGTACCGGCTGGAAGGTTTACAGCGCCAACCTCGGCAGCGCCACCGGCCTGACGGCGACGTTCAACAACGGCTCGGGTACCTGGGATAACAACGGCGGC
Source organism: uncultured Uliginosibacterium sp. (assembly GCA_945957295.1). Classification (GTDB taxonomy): domain Bacteria; phylum Pseudomonadota; class Gammaproteobacteria; order Burkholderiales; family Rhodocyclaceae; genus Niveibacterium. The sequence continues at coordinate 4,225 of CAMFLH010000125.1, read as the reverse complement.
AAGAACTACGCCCTTGGTACCGGTATCCAGGTCGTCGAGAACGGTGCAGTCACCAGCGGCACCAACCCGTGTGCGGCGGATACCGTTGCGCCGGCGGCCCCGGCCACCGTTACCGCGACCGCGGTCGATGCCAACAGCGTGAACCTCACCTGGACGGCTGCGACCGACAACGTCGGCGTTGCGGGTTACTACGTCTATCGCGGCGGCGTGCAGATCGCCAACGTGACGACCGGTACCGCCTACCTCGACAACGGCCTCACCGCTTCGACCGCCTACGCCTACACGGTGAAGGCCTACGATGCGGCGGGTAACGTGTCGGCGGTCAGCAGCACGGCCAACGTCACCACTCCGGCGAAGACCGACACCACCGCACCGACCGTGCCCGCCAGCCTGGGTTCGTCGAGCATCACCACCACCGGCGCCACGATCAGCTGGGCCGCGTCCACCGACAATGTCGGCGTGTCCGCCTACCTGGTGTTCCGCAACGGCACGCAGATCGCGACCACGGCCGCGACCAGCTACACCGACTCCGGCCTCACCGCTGCGACCACGTACAGCTACACGGTCAAGGCGCAGGATGCCGTCGGCAACACCTCGGCGGCCAGCACGGCGCTGTCCGTGACCACCTCGGGCGGCAACACCGCGACGGTCTATCACAAGATCCCGACCGGCTGGACCACCACCAACATCCACTACGCCCCCACAGGTGGCAGCTGGACGGCGGTGCCGGGTGTGCTGATGGATGCGGCCTGTACTGGCTGGAAGATGCAGACGGTTTCGCTGGGCGCCGCCACGGGCCTGCAAGCGGTCTTCAACAACGGTTCCGGTACCTGGGACAACAACGGTGGCAACAACTACCAGCTCACGAGCGGTATCTCGGCGATCAACGCAGGTGTGGTCACCAAGACCAACCCCTGCACCGGTGGCGACACCACCGCGCCGACGGTTCCGACCGCGCTGACCAAGACCGCTGCAAGCGCCACCAGCGTATCGCTCTCCTGGACGGCCTCGACCGACAACGTCGGCGTGACCGGCTATGAGGTGTATCGCAACGGCGTGAAGATCGGCACCGTCGCCGGCACCACCTACACCGACACCGGTGTGGCCGCCAGCACCACCTACAGCTACACGCTGAAGGCGTACGACGCAGTGGGCAACACCTCGGCGGCCAGCACGGCGCTGTCGGTGACCACGCCTGCCGCGAACGCATGCCAGGTGACCTTCACGATCGCCAACGCAAGCACCGTTACCGGGCAGAACCTGTACGTCGTCGGCAACCAAACCGCACTCGGCAGCTGGGCGCCCGCTTCGGGCTTCGCGCTGACGATCCAGGGTTCGGGTGCCAACGTGCCCTGGACGGGTACGGTCACCTTGCCGGCAGGCACGGCCATCCAGTACAAGTACGTGAAGTGGAATGGCTCGACCGCCGTATGGGAAAGCAACCAGACCACGACTTCGGGTAACCGCGAACTGACCACGCCGGCAAGCTGCACCGCCGCGATTAGCCAGAGCGACGGCAACTTCAAGTTCTAAGTCACAATCAGTACGAGGGCCGCGAAAGCGGCCCGCAGCGGCACCGCCCCGACAGGCGGTGCCGTTTGCGCAGCAGGCCCCCCTGCCGGTTGCGCAAACGGCTCACCGGAAGCACCGCAGCATGAAGAACAGAATGAACTCCCCCCTCCGCTCGCACGCCCAATCCGCCGGCTTCACGCTGCTGGAACTGCTCGTCGTCGTCGCCATCATCGGCATGCTCGCCGCGCTGGTCGGCCCGCGCGTGTTCGGCCACGTTGCCAAGTCGGAAATCACCACCGCCAAGGCGCAGCTCGAATCCTTCTCGCGCGCGCTTGATGCCTACCGGCTTGATGTGGGCAACTACCCGGACGCAGCCGTCGGGCTGCAAGCCCTGCGTGTGGCACCTGCCGATGCCACCAAGTGGAACGGCCCCTACATGCAGAAGGACATCCCTAACGATCCGTGGGGGCATCCGTACCAGTACCGCAAGCCCGGTGCCCGTGGCGAGTACGACATCCTGTCGCTCGGCCGCGATGGCGCGCCGGGCGGCAGCGGGGAAGACGCCGACATCATCGTTCCCTGAGTCGCGCGCAGCATGCGTTTTGAAGTCCGCGCGCTCGGGCCCGAGCAGGTCGAGACCCTGATCGTCGATGCGATCGACGAGGCCGAGGCGCGTCGCCTTGTCGCCGCGCGCCAGCTCACCGCGCTCGCCGTCAAGCGTGCCGCGAGCCGGCGTGGCACGGCCTTCGACCTAACGCTCTTCGCGCAGGAACTGATCGAGCTGCTCGACGCTGGCCTCGAGCTCGCTGAGGCGATCGAGGCGCTCGACGCGCGTGGCGGGCAGGGCGAAGGCGCGCGTGTCACACGCGCGCTTCTGACGCGGCTGCGCGAGGGGCAGTCCTTCTCGCAGGCACTGACGGCTGCGGACGAAGACTTCCCGCCGCTTTTCATCGGCCTCGTGCGTGCGGCCGAGCGCACAAGCCATCTGCAGGATGCGCTCGCGCGTTACCTCGAATATCGCAACCGTTTCGACGCGCTGCGCCAGCGCATCGGTGGCGCACTGATCTACCCCTCGATTCTGCTTGGCGTCGGCGGCGCGGTGAGCCTTTTCCTGCTGGGCTATGTGGTGCCGAAGTTCGCCACCGTGTATCGCGGCAGCGCGCACCAGCTGCCGTGGTTGTCGCGCGTGATGCTCGATCTGGGCGAGTTTGTCGCCGCGCACGCTGGGGTGCTCGGTCCGGCGTTGCTGTTGCTGCTGGTGGGCGGCGGGTTGGCTTTGCGTAGCGCATGGCAGCGTGGCCAGCTTGAGGCGGCGCTGCGCCATCTGCCGATGCTCGGGCCGCGCATCGAACTGTTCCGCATCGCACAGCTCTACCTCGCGCTTGGCACGTTGCTCAACGGTGGCCTGCCAGCCTTGCAGGCGCTCGCGCTGGCGGAGGGTGTCGCGACACCCGTGATGCTGCCGCGCCTGCGCTCGGTCGGCGCGGCGCTGCGGCGTGGCGAAGCGGTCACCGATGCGCTTGCGGCCGCCGAACTGGTCACGCCGGTGGCGCTGCGGCTGTTGCGCGCCGGCGAACGCAGCGGCCGGTTGGGCGAGATGTTCATCCGCGCCGCGCGCCATCACGATGCCGAACTGGGCCGTTGGATCGAACGCTTCTCACGCATGTTCGAACCGCTGCTGATGGCCGCCATCGGCGTCACCGTCGGCGTCATCGTGGTGCTGCTGTATCTACCGATCTTCGATCTTGCCGGGAGCCTGCAATGAACGCGCGATCACCGCTCCCGACTTTGAGTGTCGACGCTCTGCGTGGCGCGCGCGCCACGGCGCAAGCCACCGCGCGGCCACTCTTCGATCTGCTTGCCGAACAACTCGGCGTGGATACGCGTGATGCTGCCCGCTGCGTCGCCGACACGCTGCAGTTGCCGTTCTTCGACAGCGATCGGCTGCTCGCTGCGCGGGCCGACTACACCACGATTCCGCTCTCGCGTGCGCTCGCCCGCGGTTGCGTTGAAGTGGTGGCCGACAACGCGCGCCACGTATTGGTCGGCAACCCCTTCGATGCCGCGCTGCTGAACTGGATCGAGGCCCGTTTCAGCGAGCCAGTGAGTTTTGCGGTCGCCGCACCAGCCGACCTGCACGCGCTGCTGGCCAGCGCCGAAGCGGCCGCGCGCGCGCTGGATGCCGGTAGCCAGGCCAGCAGCGAGGGCGAAGGCGACAGCCGCGGCGAAGAACTCTCGCTGGTGTCGATCAGCGAAGACGGTTCGCCGGTCGTGCGGCTTGTGAACTCCACGCTGTACGACGCGCTTCGCGCGGGTGCCAGCGACATCCACTTCGAGTGTGGCCCGGCCGGCATGGAAGTGAAGTACCGCGTCGACGGCGTGCTCGACGTGGCGACCCGCATCGCTGGCCGCACGCTGGCCGAGCAGGCGATCTCACGCATCAAGGTGCTCGCCGAACTCGACATCGCCGAGCGCCGCTTGCCGCAGGACGGCCGCTTCCGCGTTTCGGCCGGCGGCCGCACCACCGATCTGCGTGTGTCGGTGATGCCCAGCATCCACGGCGAAGACGCGGTGCTGCGCATCCTCGACAAACGCCAACTGGTGCCGGAAGGCAGCGCGCTGACGTTGGACCTGCTCGGCTTCGATGCCGATTCGCTCACGCGCATCCGCCGCTTGTCGGCGCTGCCCTACGGCATGTTGCTCGTCACCGGCC
>CAMFLH010000124.1 GCA_945957295.1 uncultured Uliginosibacterium sp. | reverse complement strand
AGGGGTGAGGAGCATGCCCCCGACCAGGCCAAAGAGCATCAAGGTCGGACGCATGATCAGCGACAGAATCATCATGTAGCCAGGTCCGGCTTTGCCCACAGCATCATCGCCATCCGGGTGGATGTGTGCCACGGCAAAGAGCGGTCCGGCGATCACGCTCTCGAACACCAGGACGAACCAGTTCACTACGGACGTGGTCCAGGTGATGTAGGGGATCATCGGGACGTAGGTGCTGAGAGTGGCTCCGAAAAAGAACAACGCCGTGATCATCACTGTCACGATTCCGGTGATCGAGCCGAGCGCTGCCCCGAAGTCGAACCCAATCTTCGCCGTGCCTTGTGCCGCCCATGAGTTGGCAGCACCCGCGGCTGTCGACATGGCCACCATCACGACTTCGCCAGTTCCGACGATCGTGTCGCCGAAGGACTTCATCTGGCTCATGTGATTGAGATTGGAGCCGGCGATCTCCTGCGTCATCTGGTTGATCGCGCCCATGAAGGGGGCAGAGATCAGTTTCTTGACGTATTCCCAGGCGCCCTCGCCTTCTCGAGGTGCGCGCACGTCAGTCTCGGCGTAGTAGGTATTGCGGACGCTCTCGACGCGGTTCTTTGCGTACTCGGTGGCCGTTGCCATCGCATCCTGGTAGGTGAGCAGCACGTCGCTGGTTTCCTTGTCCGTGATGTCGATCGGGTCCGACGTGGGCAAGGCGTTGAGCGTTGACTGCATCACGTCGTTCATCTTGACGACGTGGTTGTACCAGGTGCCGGCGAAGATCCAGCCGCCGTCCGCTGCTGAATTCAGAAAGTCCGTTCGAGCCCGATCGCTGGTCTGCGATACGACGGTCTTGGCTGCGGCTCGCAGTGCGTTCTCATAATTGTTGGCCGCGGTATCGATCGCGCCGGCTACAGGCTTTTGTCCGGCAACGATCTGATCGGCAACCGGCTGCAGCTCTGCAATCATTTGCCCCACGGCTTTGTCATGCGCTGCCATCAGTGGCGCCTTGATGACCTTCGTGTTGCTGTTGCCTTCCGAGGCCTCCCAGGACTGCTTCCACGTAATCCCGCCGCAGACGGTCGGGTTCTGGTAGCTGTTGTCGTTGGCACGCCACGCATAGTTCTTGACGGTGTACGAGGCGTTGGCCAGGCTCTTGATCGTGGTGTAGCCGCCGACGAGTGGGAGTGCGTCGAACACGTCGTAGTTGATCAGCTCTCCCGTGTTGAGCTTCGTCTGGGCTGTGGTTACCGGCTGGATCCGCGTGGCGCGGCCCGAGGCTTGAAACTGCTTGTTCATCGCGGCCGCACAGACCTCGAACTTGAGGATGTTGGCAGCAAGGGGGCGCGAGTCAGGGATCATCGGCCGGGCGATCATGTTGTCCTGCTTCATCTGGTTGATCGCGGCCTTCCAGACAGCATCGGCGACCCCCACGCCATGGACGGCCAGCCAGAGAATCCCGATCTGAATGAGCGAGTAGCCCGATCCGAGTGGAAGCAGCAGAGCTGTGCCCCCGGCCGTGCGCAGCGGCATCCAGATAGACGACATCTTGCGGCCGAGGATCTCGCCGTCGTGTGCAGAATCGACCGTGCCCTTGATCGTCGTATAGGCCACGAAAATCATGCCCAAGAAGAGCACCGCACTGCCGAAAATCCTCATCATCGCGCCGAGCGTGTCGCCCGTCTGGCCACCTTCGACGTTCCCCCCGCTGGCGACCTGTCCGACGATGTTGCCGAAGATCTCGCGCAGGTAGTCGACGGACGTATCGCCAGCTGGCGGCATGAATTGGTTGAGCCCTGTGCCAGTGTTGGGGTCCGCGAGCGCTGTGCCGGTTACTGCCAGCCCTAACGCCAGGGCCGTTAACGTCAGAAATCTCTTCATGTGATGCGCTCCTCCACGACCTCATCACAGATTTCGGTGACGATGCGGAGCGCATCACCGACGAAGAGCAACGCGAACGGCACGCTCAGGAACCGAGCACAAGCAGGGAAATCTAGAAATAGATGACCCAGCAGCCCCACGGCAGCAAGACTGAACGCGGCGGGCCATATCCACCATCCCGACCATCGCAACCAAACCCGGTGCCAACCGATGGGTGCCACTAGATTGGCGAGCAGCAGCAGCAGGGCAAACATCCTGCGCGAGACGGCAGTAAAGCGGTCGGAGGACAGAAGCGCCGACAAAAGGCGCGTTGCGTGAAGTCCAAGCATCATGGCGTTGTATCGATGTGGTGGTAGGTGTGAGCGGCCGCAGACAGAGGAAGATGCAGGCGCTGCTCACGTACATACGCCGCAAGCGCTGCGCTCACCAGCTTTGACGCGAGACCGTCTGATCGGAACTTCGTCAGGATCGGACGATTGTGGCGAGAAGCATGGTCGAGAAATTCGCGCAGCAAAGCTGCGTGCTCGTCGGCATCAAGAGCGTTGATATAGTCGGAAGCCATTTGGGCCTGATCGACTGCAGCAGATTGGGCTGCCTGGCGGCGACCCGCATCGGCTGCCCGCTGAGCATCAAGCGTGCGGCTCCGCTCCATTCGCTCAAGCTCTTGGAGGACAAGGCCCGGTACGGGATCCTTCTTGATGCGGGAGAGGACTGCGTCGATCGCGGCTTGAATCGCGCTCCGGTCATGCGTCCGCTCGATCTCTTCCGCCGCTTCAACATCGGCACTGTCCCACGTCACTATCCCGCTGGGCCGTCGCCTACGTCGCTTGCCCAACGTCGGAACATTCTGCATTGCAGCAGCACTAGCACCGCGCTTGCGCGGTGCTGCATCTGCTTCTGCTTCTAGTTCTTTTGTCTTATGTGAAGCTCCCGAATCCGGTGCCGAGTCCGGGTCCGTTGCAGGGAGCTCCGGGATCTCTCCAAATCGGGATCCCCCGAAACTCCCGGAATCGGGAGTCGCCAGAGTTCCCGCGATACCGAACAGAGCATGAAACCCCGCAAGGTGAAAGCGATATTCGACCCGGCGTTCAAGGTTTCTCGCCCCGAAGCTTACTGTTGCATGCTTCCGCAACAGATCCCTTTGCTCAAGCTCGCGGAGAGCCAGGTCAATGCTATTTCGTCCGACGATTCCCTCAAGGTCAGCGATGAGTCGTGCGCGTGACGCCAGCGGCTGCTCCGGTTCGGACATGCCTTGATCAAGGAAATCAAGCCAACCGATTACCGCTGCGCCCGCTAACCCAAACTCGCGCAACAGGTGGACGTGGATCTGAACGAACCTTCCGCCCGGAGGATGGGGAAGGCGTGAGTTCCTAGACATCCAGGTGGCCGCCCCGTCGCAGTTGGTCGCCGAGCCTTTGAAGGCGCACGCGCTCCGCCTTCGTCGCGCGCCGAGGTGGTTCACCTCGATCGAGCTCGATCGACGAGTTCTGCGTCGGCGCGCCGGCCGAATCACATTGAGAGGGCGACTCGCGTTGCACCGTCGCTCGCAAGCGGATCCATTGTCGAACGTCGCCGAGGCGCCAGCGCAGATGGCGACTCGGCGTTGGGAAACGCGGAGGAAAAACCGACGGATTTCGGTACGCCGCCTGTCGCGCACTTGCAGGGGTGAGGCACATCAGGGCTGCCAACGCCGAGACGTCAATCAGGGTCTCGTCGTCAAGCCCCGCAAGAGTTGCTGCTAACTGTAGGTCCTGAGGTGGCGATGACTTATGTGACATGGGGATATCTCGTCTGCAAACGAACTTACTTGCCGACAAATTTACCCACGTGGAGAATTGAGTCGTAGCCTTTAAATGAGCGCGCTGGACGTAGTTTCGTGGCTACACGGGCGCGCCGGAGAACGTTCATGGGAACCCCTGGAAAACCACCCGAGAACCCGGCATACAGGGACTATCGCCGCACTTGGTTAAAGGCTCGCCTCACCAAGATTCGGCAGCGCGCGCTTGCAAAGGGCATGAAAGTGCGCCAACTCGATGAGGTCTTCGCCAATCCCTCTGGCAGGTCCCGCGGCGAAAAGTGGCAAAGGTGGCAGAAGGGAAAAGTAATCCCGTCAGCCAAGAGAATCGAGCAACTGATCCCGAACGCAGAGAAGCTTGATCTCCTAGGTACTCTCGAACGGATTCAACTCAAAAAAGGGTATGACACGTTCAACCTGTGGCAAGCAGACATGCGCGCCGAAGCCGACCTCGAAGAACAGAGCTTGGCGTTACTGGAGCTCGAAGCTGACGCGTGGACGCCGGATCATGCCCAGAGATTGGAGGATCAAGCTCAAGAGCTCCTCCGTCGCGCGGAGGAGATCCGCCGGTACAACAGAGCAGTCAAGGTCACTGACAACTTCGCGGAGGAGCAATGAATCCCATCAAGCGCGCGAAAGAAGCAGTCGCTCGCCTGTTTGCAAAATGGCACGCCCGGCGCAGGTACTCAAAACTGGTAGATATGCCGTCACCGCTGGTCGCCTTTTTCGGGCTGGCCGGTTTCATCATTGCCGGGTGGCACGGGCTAGTCGTAAGCAAAATCCTGCCTGATTTTCTGAAAACGGCAGACAGCCTGCCGCTCAATCACTGGGGTTGGAAGGGATGGCTATTGCTGCTCGTGATCAGCCTCATGGGGCTGTGGATCTGGCTCTTTGGGAGCCTTGCTTTCCGGTGCAACCAGATCCTTCGTGATCGCTGGTACCAGTAGCCCGGCCACTGCCTACTCGAAAATTGCCACATTTTTGCCACAGCAATCGAAGTTACATGCTGTGGTTCCGAGCGATGCCAAGTCACACAAACATATTAACAATCAAACATTTGCGGCATACACCCCGCTACAGAAGTAGCCTCAAAACCCATTCGCAATGCGGAGGTCGGGAGTTCGATCCTCCTCCTCTCCACCACCGAATTCAAAGCCGCTGATTCCGAAAGGATCAGCGGCTTTTTCGTTTCCTGGCTATCACCCGCGATCAGCGCAGACGCGACAGATCAAACAAACAGGCTGCCGCGTGGGCTAGGCTTTGAAGGTCCCACTCCGACTCCACGGCGAAAGGCTCGGTATGCGGCTCCTGGCGATCTTGGGTGTTCTGTTGGCAGCGTTTGTGTTGTCCCCTACCGCAACGGCCGCGGAGTCGCCCACGGCAAAGCGCCCGAAGATCGGGCTGGTACTCGGCGGCGGCGGGGCGCGGGGCTTGGCGCATGTGGGCGTGCTGGAGCAGCTCGAACGCCTGCGGGTGCCAATTGACTGCATCGCGGGCACTAGCGCAGGCGCACTTGTGGGTGGCGTCTATTCGAGCGGCATGCCGCTGCCGGAGATCCGCCGGCAGGTCGAGTCGGCCGACTGGGAGAAACTCATCGGCGGCACACCCGACAGGCGCAACCTGCCCTACCTGCGCAAACAGGACGACTTCAAGAACCTCGCGGCGATGACGCTGGGGCTCGACTCGGACGGCGTGAAGCTGCCGCGCAGCGTGGTGAATTCGCAGTTCATCGACGCCTTTCTGCGCGAGCTGACGCAGGATCTGGTGATCGACTCCTTCGCGCATATGCCAATCCCCTTCGTGGCGATTGCAACCGATCTGGAATCCGGCGACATGCGGGTCTTCAAGGACGGCGATCTGGCTGTCGCGCTACGTGCCAGCATGGCGGTGCCGGGGGCGTTCGATGTGATGCAGGACAAGGGGCGGCTCTATGTGGACGGGATGTTCGTGCGCAACCTGCCGGTCGAGAACATCAAGTCCAAGGCCCCGGAGGGCTGCGGGGCGGATGTGACGATCGTGGTCGACGTCGGCACACCGATGCTCAAGCGCGACGACATCAAGAGTTTCCTCGACGTGGCGGCGCAAGCGATGAACATCGCAACCGGGCGCAACGTGCTCGAATCGCGCAAGTTGATCGGCGAGCGCGACATCCTGATCGAGCCGGATCTGAACGGCTACACCCCGGCCAGCTTCACCGAAGCGAAGGACATCATCGAGCGCGGCCGCAAGAGCGTGGCCAGCGTTGAGGCGCGCCTTGGCGAACTCTCGGTGCCGGAAGCGGATTACCAGGCGTGGGCCAGCCATGTCTCCAGTCGGACCACGAAGGAGGCGGTGCACTACGACCGGGTGGAGGTTGCCGAAACCCGCTTCGTTCCGCCCAAACGCGTCGAGGAAGTGCTGACGGCGCCGCCGACGCCGACAAACCAGGACGAACTGCTCGCGCGCTTCAACAAGCTTTACGACTCCGGCGACTTCGACGGCATCAACTACCGACTGCGAGAGGAAAACGGACAGCGCATCGCATCGGTTGCGCCAATCGAACGACAGGTGGGGCCGAACTACCTGCGCTTCGGTATCGACCTGGCGTTTGACACGTATCGCACGGCGAACGTCGCGCTGCTCGCCAACTACCAGATGACCTGGCTGAACCAGTGGGGCGCGCAATGGCGCAACTTCCTGCGGCTGGGCGCCGGCGGTGAGCTGGAAAGCGAGATTTATCAGCCGCTGTGGGGCTCGCCGGTGTTCGCGTATGGCACCGTCAAGGGCGGGAACGCGCTGTTTCCGGTGTACAGCGAAAACGGCTCGAAACTGATGGAGCTGGAGATTCGCCACGCCGGCGTCGAAGTAGGCCTTGGGTACTCGCTCGGGCGCTACGGTGAGCTGCGCGCCGGCGCACTGACCGGAAAGATCAGCAACGAGATGACAACCGGCGTGCTGGGCAGCCTGACAACCGAGCAACTGGACTCCACCCTGCGCGGTTTTCGGGTGAGCGGCGTGGTCGACCAGCTCGACAACCCGAAATGGCCGCGCCACGGCTACTACCTGCGCACCGACTACGGCCTCGCAAACATGGACTCCAACAGCAGCAAGCACAACACGGCGCAGCTACTGTCGGTCGACGGCGACGTGGTGGGAACTTACGCGTCCTACACCCTGCGCGGCTCTGCGCGGCTGCGCGGTTCGATGGACCAGGATCTGGCCGGCATCGCTACGCCTTACCAGCTCGGTGGTTTCCTCCAACTGTCGGGGCTGCGTGCGAACCAGCTCTCGGGGGCACAAACGGCGCTGGCGCGCGTGATGGTCTACAAGCAGATTTCGACACTGCTGCCGCAACTCGGCTCCGGCACCTACGTCGGCGGTTCGCTGGAATCCGGCAAGGTGTGGAACCAGCTGATCAACGGCAAGAACACTGCGACCATTCCATCCGCGTCGGTCTATCTGGGAATCGACACCCTGCTCGGTCCGCTCTATGTCGCAGTAGGATGGTCGGATTACATGGGCGGCAAATGGGGTGGCTACCTGTATCTGGGTTACACGAAGTGAGTACGGGGTCAGCGCCAAGGCCGCACGGCCAAGTACGGACGTACGGCCAGATCACGCCGGCGCGCAGCGGCGAATGAAGCGCGGCGAGCCTACAGACCGCCGCCCCAGCGTGTCTGCAAGGCGAGCACAACGAGGCTCATGTTGTTGCCAGTTCGGGCGTACACGCCATCACTCACCGCCAGCTTGAGCGATTGGTAACGACTTAGCGGTAACGCCACGGTGGCGCCGAGTCGCCAGTTTTCCTGAAGATCGTTGCTGGCCTTACCGTCGAGGTAGGTCCGTCCGCCCTGGAAGTAGGTTGCGCTCAGCGACACCCAGGTTGCAGCCGCAAAGTTGTAGACCAGATGAGCCTGCGTGGAATACAGCGGATCCTGCTTGCGCTCGACACCCCCGAAATAGTCAGGGTTGGTGGTGTAGAAGGTAACGCCCCCCGCCAGCTCAAGCACGAACGGCCCCAGCGTTTTCGATAGGCCAATCTCCGGTTTGACGACCCAACGATGGCCACCAAGGTTGACCACCTTGCTCGGCTCATAGGCACCGGTCGGGGCGACCACCTCCAGGCTCACCCCCACGATCAGATCCGGCCGGAAGGCACTGAACTCGGGCAGCGACAGCGCTGGCGAGCCGTAAAGGTTGTAGGACGTTCGCACGATCGCATCGCCCAAGCCCTGCTGCTCACGCGACACCGACGCGCCGGCGTAATCGGCCGTGCCGGAAAGCCGTGCATAAGGCAGTACCAGATCCACGCGGGCTGTCTGGCCCGCCAGCTCGAAGATACGGGCGTAGCCAAGAATGCTGGTCCATACCTCCAAGTCCGGATTCTTCACCGGCAGCGCCGGGTCAAAGCCCACGCCGCCTTCCGAGCGAGCCAGCCCAACGATGGCGAAATTCATGCCCTGCGGCGCGTTGGAGTAGTTGCGCGGCTCCATCGACTGCGCCCACGCAGCGCGATCAGCCAGCAGGAACAGTGGCAGTGCGACGCATCCGCTCCGTAGCAGACAGCGCAGTCTGGCGTTCATGGTTCGCCCCTCGGTGTGCAAGCCTCTCGGCGCCCGACCACGGCCACAGCCAAGTGCGGCAACGCGGCACGCCTCCCTTGCCATCTCGTGCAAGTGGAAAACACGCACCTGCACTGCTGATTATCGCTCGCGCTGCAGCATAAGTAAGCAAGTCCGGTCATGGAATGGCCGTGGCGAGCGAACCTAGTATTGACCCCGAGCACGCAACGACGACGCGGCGCCAGCCTTCGAACAGAGCAGCAAGGCGGCGACCCCGACGCGGAGATTGACACAGCGTGCGACACACCGACCCAGTGGGCCAACGAATAAGGAGAACAAGATGCGGCTGCCCGCTCTGCGTTTGCGCGCGAAACTGACTGCGGCCTTCACCGCCTTACTGCTTGCAGTGGTGGTGCTGGGGTTCTTTGCAAGCCGGCAGATTGCGGCGGTCAATGCGGTGTCGGCGCAGCTCGCCACTGTTTGGTTACCCGGCGTTCAGGTAGTCGCCGCGTTGAGCGGCGAGAAAGCGGACTTCCGCACCGCCGAACTTCAATTCGTGCTGTCGGTCGACCCTAACGACCGCAAGCGCTACGCAAAAATCCTCGACGACGCGGACAAACACCTCGGCGAACGCGTCGCGAAGCTCAGCGCGATCACGCGCGACCCCGCGCAGCGCGAAGCACTTGAGGCCTTCTCCAAGCACTGGGCGGCCTACAAGGTCGAGCACGACAAGGCGATCCTGCTCGCGCAGCAGGACGACCCCGAAACGGCACGCGACCTGCTGCGCGCCACCGCACAGACCGAGTACGAACAGGCCGACGCCGCGCTGCGAAAAGTCGTGAGCCTCGCCGAGCAGGGCGCGGCGGCCGCCAGCGCGGATGCCGACCGGGTCACGCGGCGCGCATCGGTGTTGATCGGCGTGGTCGCATTGATCGCCGCATCGGCCGGTATCGCGCTGGCGCTGTTCATGGCCAACCGCATCGCGGTGCCGCTGCGCTCGGCGATCGCGCTGGCCGAGAAAGTTTCGCGCGGCGACCTCGCCGAGCCGATCCGCAGCCACGGCAAGGACGAAATCGGCGAGCTGCTGACGGCACTGGAGCGCATGCGCTGCAACCTCGCGCAAACAGTGTCCTGCGTGCGCGATAGTGCCGGGCAGGTGTCGCTCGCGGCGGGCGGCCTGTCGACCAATACACAGAGCGTGGCCGATGCGTCGGTACGGCAGAACACGATGGCCAGCGCGGCCAGCGACGGCCTCAAACACTTCATCGATTCGCTGGCGGAAATGGTGCGTTCGGCGGAGTCGGTCAGCGACATTTCGGATGCGGCACTAACGAAGACGCGCGACGGCAGCGAGCAAGTCGCCGCGCTGGTGGCCGAAGTCTCAGAAGCCGACGAAGCGATGAACGCGATCGCCAGCTCGGTGCGCGCCTTCGTGTCGAGCACACAAACGATCAGCACGATGACTGCAACGGTGCGCGAACTCGCCGACCAGACCAACCTGCTGGCGCTCAATGCGGCGATCGAAGCGGCCCGCGCGGGTGAGCAGGGCCGCGGCTTTGCGGTGGTTGCAGACGAGGTGCGCAAGCTCGCCGAGAAGTCGCGCCAGTCCGCCGCGTCGATCGACGAGATGACGCAGTCGCTCAGCGCGCAATCAGGCATGGTGGAATCCTCAGTTGCGCGTGGTTTGTCTGCACTCGCAAGCAGCCACGCGTATGTCGAGGGCGTGCGACACATGCTCACCGACGCCGCAGCATCGGTTGAAGACGCCGCCTCGGGCGTGAGCCGCATCCGCCAGATCGCAGTCGCGCAGCGAAGCGCCTCAGAAGAAGTCGGCGCTCATGTCACGGAGATTGCAGACATGGCCGCGCAGAACGACAGCACTGTGCGCGAAACCGCGGCGCAGGCTCAAGCGCTGGAGCAGCTGTCGCGCACGCTGGACGACTCGGTCGGCCGCTTTGTGCTGCAGCCGGGCGCGATCAGCGAGCCGACATTCAGCTGACGCGCTGATCAGGTGTTCGGCGGCTCGCTCGCGATGCCGCCGACCGGCACGCGGATCTGAAAGGTGGTGCCGGCGTCTGACGACACCACCGAGATGTCGCCACCGTGCGCGACAACGATCGAGCGTGTGATCGCAAGCCCAAGCCCCGCACCATCGCTGGAACGCGTGCGCGCCGGGTCGACCCGGTAGAAGCGGTCGAACAGGCGCGGCAGATGCACCTCAGGGATCGTCGGCCCCTTGTTCGTCACCGCCACGCTCGCCGCCCCGTCCGCCACGGCGATGCCGATCCCGACGGTGCTGTCCGCCTCGGCGTGGCGTACCGCGTTCGACAACAGGTTGGCGAGGGCACGCCGCAGCATCAGGTGGTCCGCGCGCACCGTCGCAGCGCCGCGGCGCTGCAGGCGCAGGCCGCGCTCGGACGCAACCGGCTCGAAGAATTCGATCAGCGCATCGACTTCGGCATCCAGCGCCACCGCCTCCCATTGCGGCACCAGCAGGCCGTTGTCGGCCTTGGCGAGATACAGCATGTCCGACACCATCCGCGACAGCCGCTCGTACTCTTCAAGGTTCGAGAACAGCACCTCGCGATACTCGTCCGGCGAGCGCACGCGCGACAGCGACACCTGCGTCTGCGTCGTCAGGTTCGAGATCGGCGTGCGCAGTTCGTGCGCGAGATCCGACGAGAAGTCGGACAAGCGCACGAAGGCCTCCTGCAAACGCGCCAGCATCGCGTTGAACTGCTCGGCGAGGTCGTGCAGCTCGCGCGGCACACGCTCGAGCTTCAGGCGTTCGTTCAGGTGCGAAGCGGATATCTGGCTCGCGGTGCGGGCGACGTCCTGAATTGGTTGAAGGGAGCGCTGCGCGATCAGACGCCCCAGTACCGCTACCGCGAGCACCGACAGCCCGATCACCCAGAACAGGCTGCGATGGAAGGCGCGCAGAAACTGCTCGTGGTGCATCACATCGACCGACAGCGTTACCCGCATCGGCGCCTCGCCCGGAATCGCCGTGCTCGCCAGCGCAGAGAAGCCGCGCATCGGCATGTCGTCCATCTTCCAGGCGTGCAGCAGCGTCTTGCCGGCCTCGATCGGGAAGGCAGGCATCGTGCCGTGATGCAGCGTGGAGAACACCTGCTCACCGTTGCCGCGCTGGATCGAGAGTTCGAGCCCATGGTGGCCGACCAGCGCGTCGGCCATGCGTTCGGCCAGTTTTTCGAGATCGGCCGGCGACTGCAGCCGCCCCAGCGCGTGGCGAGTGAGGTCCAGCTTGCCCTGCATCAGATCGAGATCCTGCTCCTCGAAATGGCGCTCGACCGATTGCTCAATGAACCACGCGGCGGTGCTGAACACCACGGCCGCGGCAAGCGAGAACAGCAGCGCCAGCCGCGCTGCGAGCGACGCGGGTGGCCTCATTGCGCCTCGCCCTCTTCCAGCACGTAACCCATGCCACGCACGGTGCGGATCAGCTTGGGCTCGAAGCCGTCGTCGATCTTCGCGCGCAGGCGCCGCACCGCCACCTCGATCACATTGGTATCGCTGTCGAAGTTCATGTCCCACACCTGCGAGGCGATCAGCGAGCGCGGCAGGATCTCGCCACGGCGCCGCAGCAGCAGTTCGAGCAAAGCGAACTCCTTGGCGGTCAGGTCGATGCGAGTGCCGGCACGCGTCACACGGCGGCGGCGCAGATCCAGTTCGAGGTCAGCCACAACCAGGCTATCGGCCTCGCGCGCCTTGCCGCGCCGCAGTAGCGTGCGCACACGCGCCAGCAATTCGGAGAACGCGAAGGGTTTGACGAGGTAATCGTCTGCCCCGCTCTCCAGGCCCTTCACGCGGTCTTCGACTTCGTCGCGTGCGGTCAGGAACAGCACCGGCATGTCCTTGCCCGCGCGGCGAATCGCCTGCAGCACCGTCCAGCCATCCATCGCCGGCAGCATCACATCAAGGATCACGAGGTCGTAGTCCTCGTTCAAAGCCTGGTGCAGGCCATCGATGCCGTCGCGCGCAAGATCGGTCGTGAAGCCGGCCTCGGTTAGCCCTTGCTTCACATAGTCGCCAGCCTTCGCTTCGTCTTCGACAACCAGGATTCTCATACCTTGGCCCCTCCGTGGCCTTCGCGGCAATTCTGCCGGATCGGCGCAGCGGGCGCCCTTTCCTTACAGGAATGTAATCCGCCCGTCAGCCTCGCGACAGCCGCGCGCCGCGATCATCCCCCCGCAAGCTCGCGCATCGCGAACCGCGTCGGTGCGACCGAGTCCCAACCCACTGATCAAGGCTTGATATGAAAACCCTGCTTCCCATCGCCGCACTGGCCATCGCCCTGTTCGCCGCTCAGCCGGCCCTCGCTGCAGACCCGCACGCCGGCCACCATGCCGACGCGTCGCAAAGCTCGGGGATGTCGCACGGCACCGTGAAGAAGGTGGACAAGGCGAAAGGCTCGATCACAATCGCCCACGGCCCGCTGGAAAACCTCGGCATGGGCGCCATGACGATGAGTTTCAAGGCGAAGGACGCTGCCTGGCTGGATCAGGTCAAAGCCGGCGACATGATCGACTTCGTCGCCGAGAATGTCGGCGGCGCGCTGACGATCACCCAACTGCAGCGCAAGTAAGCCGGCTCACCGCCAAACAGGAACGCCCATGCCACGCCGCCTCTATCTGGCTCTCAGCATCGCCGCTGCACTTGCCTGCAGCAACGCCCTTGCCGACGAGGCACGCGCGCCAGGCCGCTCGGTGGATGAGCTGCTCGCGCTGGCACGCGATGCCAACCCCACGGTGCGCGCCGCGCAACAGGAAGCCGCCGCCGCGCGCGAGCGGATCGAACCGGCCGGCGCACTGCCCGATCCGATGCTGAAGATCGAGCTGATGGATGTGACCAACATGGGCAGCACCGGTTTGCGTCTGTCGCCTGCGCAAGTCGGCAGCACCCAGTACACCTTCAGCCAGCAACTGCCCTTCTGGGGCAAGCGCGACTTGCGCCGCGACGTGGCTGAATCCGGCGCGCGTGCGGCGGAATTCGCCGCGGAAGACATGACGCTGGAGCTGCTGACCCTGGTCAAGCGCGGCTATGCCCAGTACTGGCAGGTGACCCGCTTGCAGGAAGTGACGCGCGAACTCGCCGCATTGAGCGAGAAGATGGAGCGGGTCGCACGCACCCGCTACGCGTCGGGGCTGGTCGCGCAGCAGGATGTGATCCGCGCGCAGCTCGAGCTGACCAGCCTGAGGCAGGAACAGATCCAGCTCGACAACGAGCAACAAACCCTGCGCGCCATGCTCAACGGCCTGCTCGCACGCGGCCCGCGCGCGCCACTCGCGGAGCCCGAGCAACTGCGTAACATCCCCAGCCCCGCCGCGTTGCAGATGGATGCACTGGTCGAGCGGCTGCGCGGCCGCAATCCGCAGCTCTCCGCCGAGCTCGCAAAAACGCAGGGCGCGGAAAAGAGCCGCGAACTCACCTATCGCAACCGCATGCCGGATCTGAACCTCGGCATCACGCCGGTGCAGCGTGGCTCGAACGTAAACGAGTGGCAGCTGATGTTCGAGATGAACCTGCCGCTGCAATTCGACAGCCGCCGCAGCCAGGAACGTGAGGCCGAGCGGATGCTGGACGCCGCCCGCGCGCGCGCCGAATCCACCGCCAGCCGTTTGATCGGGGAGCTGGGCGGCAGCCTCGCGGCACTCGATGCCTCGCGACGGATCGAGACCATCACTGCCAGCACACTGCTGCCGCAGACCGAAGCCACCTTTCAATCCGCCCTCGCCGGCTACGAGAACGGCCGCGTCGACTTCGCCACGCTGATCGATGCGCAGCGCGCGATCCGTAAGGCGCGGCAGGATCTGATCAAGGCCCGCGCAGACCAGCAGGCACGCCTGGCCGACATCGAACGACTGATCGGAGAACAACTGTGAACCGCCTACTCGCCACCGGCGCCGCCCTTGTCGCGCTCGCCACCGCCGCGGGCCTTGGCTACGTGATCGGCCATCAGCGCAACGCCGCGCCGGCCGCAAGCGCGCCGGGTACGCAAGCCAGCGCCGGCGCAGCGAGAAAGATCCTTTACTACCGCAACCCGATGGGGCTGCCGGACACCTCGCCGACGCCGAAGAAAGACCCGATGGGGATGGATTACATCCCGGTCTATGAAGGTG
>CAMFLH010000123.1 GCA_945957295.1 uncultured Uliginosibacterium sp. | reverse complement strand
TCTGGACTCTCGCCGAGGACGAGCTCGCAGAGGTCACCGGCGCCGACCCGACCGCCCTGCCCTGGCTCTAAGCCACGCCCGCCCCACCGCCTGACCGCCCGCGCGCCCTTCACGCGACGCGTCGGCGGGCGCACGCCCTCGCTCGTCCAGCGGATCACCGTGGCGGCGCGCCGGTTTGCGCGCTAAACCTCTACGGAGGCCCTTGCGAAGCGCAGCTCCATTTATCGACCCATAGAGCGATTTTTAGATCTGCGCCCTGCGACTGATGGATGTCAAAAACGCTGAACTCAGCGCAAACGCGAGCAAGTCGGACACATAAAGTGCAAGGAAACTGCTGCAACGACAACGCACGCGGTGTCGTGTCATCCCCCTGACGACAAAACCAAGGAATCACGCGAAATGGAACGTCCGATCGTCGAGAAATCCGCAGCCAGCGGATTGCGCAAATTCTCGCTGCTGAAGGAAGACCCGGGCCGCTACCTGATGCGCGCGGTGCTGGCAGGCATGTACCTGTCCATCGTCGTGCTGGTGTACTGGTCGCTGCTCAACAACCTGCACGACTCGCCCTTCGGCAAGGTGCTGGCGAGCCTGTTCTTCGGCGTCGGCCTGTCGGTGATCGTTTTCACGCACTCCGAGCTGTTCACCAGCAACAACATGTACCTCGCAGTGTCGTCGGCCGAAGGCAAGACGACCTGGCCGCAAACCGTTGCGCTGTGGACTGTCTGCTACCTGGGCAACCTGATCGGCGCAGTGGTGCTCACGACCTTGCTCTACTACGCGGGCGTACTCGATTCGCTGCCGCCGGAACATGCGCTGAACCAAGGCGCGGTGCATAAGGCCGAGCAGGCCGCGCAGGTGATCTTCTTCAAGGGCATTCTCGCGAACTGGGTGGTCTGCCTTGCGGTGTGGGTGGCGTTGCAGCTGAAGGAAGATCTCGCGAAGATCGTCGCGATGATCCTCGTCGTGTTCATCTTCCTGTACCTCGGCTTCGAGCACTCGATCGCCAACATGGGTACCTTCTCGATGGCGCTGCTGAGCCACGGTGGGCTGACCTTCGGGCAGGCGATCTACAACCTGATCTTCAGCACGCTGGGGAACGTCGTCGGTGGCGCCGTGTTCGTCGGGCTCGCCTACCGCTACCTCAGCCCGGAAGCGATGGATCAGGCCGAAGCGGCCGAAGCCGCTCGCGAACTGCCGCCGGCACGCAAGGCGCCGAAAGCCGCGGCGCACTGAGGCATCAAACCTGCGGCGTCGCCAGCCGGCGCCGCAGAAATCGCATCAAGCCGCCCAGCACCGGTAGCTGGGCGTACAACTCCTCTGCCGCATCCCAATAATCGCGATGCGTCGTCACCAGCCCCTGCGCATCGAAATTCAGGTGGCTCGCTCCGCGGATCACGCGCTCCACCGATTCGCCGCGGAAGCGCAGGCGAAACTCCCAGATCAGCATCGCGGCACCCTCGGCGGGGAAGCGGCCCGTCACGACGAAGCGCGGCGTATCCACCTGTTCGAACATATGGCGGAAGACGCGGGCGATTGCCGGGCGACCGACCACCTCGTTGAACGGATCCTTGAAACGCGCATCACTGGCATAGCATGCGGCGAGCCCCTCCACGCGATCGACGGTCAGCGTCTCGTAGGCATCGACCAGCGCATCGAGCGCAGTCTGGGTGCTCATGCGCCGGTCGCGCGCCGCACCGCACGCAGGTAAAGCCACTCCGGCAGCAAGCGCAGGAACTTCAGCAGCATCGTGAAACGACGCGGGAAGTGGATTTCGAAACGGCCGCGCGCCATGCCGCGAAGGATCGCCTCGGCCGCCTCGGCCGCCGTGATCAGCGCCGGCATGCGGAACTTGTTCTGCGCTGTGAGGGGCGTTTCCACGAAGCCGGGGTTCACCAGGAACACACTGACGCCGCGCGGTGCGAGATCCATGTAGAGCGATTCGGCGAAGTTGATCACGCCGGCCTTTGAAGCGCCGTAGGCCAACGCCTTGGGCAAGCCGCGGTAGCCGGCGACGCTGCCGACGATCACGATGGCACCCTCGCCCTGCTGCAGCAGCTGCGGCGCAACCGCCGCAACACCGTTGATCACGCCCATCAGGTTGATCTCGATCGTCGTGCGCGCACCTTCGACAGTGAGATCCCATGCGTGCATCGGCGTGTAGGTCCCGGCGTTGAAGATCACGACATCGATGCCGCCCCACAGATCGAGCAACTGCAGCACCGCAGGCAGCAAAGTCGCGTGCTCGGCAACGTCGAGCGGAATTGCGATGCTGCCGGGAAAGCGTGCAGCGAAGACGCGCAGCCGCTCCGCGCGCCGAGCCGACAGCGCGAGATGGGCGCCCTGCTCGGCGAGCGACTCTGCGAGGGCTGCGCCGATGCCTGTCGACGCGCCGACGATCCAAACACGCTTGCCGCGCCAGTCACGAATCGGCTGATTCATCGCCATGAGTACCTGCTAACGCTTGCGAAAGCTCAGCGTCACCTGCCCGAGCTCGACACCGAACTTGGTCATGAAAGACCGGTTCAGCATCGTCTTGTCATCCATCAGGAACATCCAGTCGTCGAAGGCGACGTGATAGACGCTGCCATCCACCGGCAGCGCCATCGTATAGCGCCAGCGCAACGCGTTGCCCTGCGCCTCACCGGTCGCTTCGCCCACCACATCGTCTGCACGGCCAGTGTATCGGCCGTCTGCCAGCTTTGTCACCGTCCACACGCGGCGTTGCGTGCTGCCGTCCGAGTATTCGAAGTGCTCGTCCAGCGTGCCAACGTCGCCGCGCCACTGCGCGTCTATCGTCACCTTGAAGCGCTTCACCACCTTGCCGGATCGGTCCTGGAACACGCCCCACGCATCGACGGTGCCATCGAAGTACCGGGCGAGATCCAGCTGCGGCTTCTCGTTGCGATAGTCCGCAATATCCACGCTGGAGCAGCCACCAAGCAACAAGGCCATCAAGGCTGCGATCAGCCAGCTTTTCATCAGGAGACTCCTTCCGGTTCAACATGCTTTCGAAGCCGCCACAGCAGCGCTGCGGCGGCGCACTTCAGCGCGATCGGCAGCAGCGCATACACCGCCGCGAGCGTGATCAGGGCGTCCCCATCGCGTGCGCCGGGGCGGTAGCCAAGCCAGTCGAGCAAGGGCAAAGCGACACCGGCTGCGAGCGCGAGATTGAGTTTGGTGACGAGGTTCCACCAGCCAAAGTAGATGCCGCCCGCCGCCGCACGCGCCGGCCGTGCCAGAAGATCGGCCAGCAGCGCCGGCGGGAAGGTGATGTCGGCCCCCAGCGCGATGCCCGACATCACGCAAATCACGAGGAAGGCGATCACGTCCCCCTCGCCCAGCGTGACCGCCCAGCCGAATGCGAGTACCGCAAGCAGCATCGACGCAAACCAGGCCGGCACCTTGCCAATGCGGGCGGCGAGCCGCACCCAAGCGGGCAGGATCAACGCGCCGCTGACGAAGTAGGTGGCAAGGAAGAGGCCGGACAAACGCTCTCGCGCCAGCACATCGGCGACAAAGAACAGGAACAGCGTCGCCGGAATCGCGGCCGCAACGCCGTTGAGCGCGAAGACGGCCATCAGCGCACGCACCGGCTTGTCGCGCAGTGGCGTAATCGCCTGTTCAAAGTGGCCGCCCCCACTGCTCGCGGCAACCGGTTCGCGCGGCGGCGGTGCGAAGCGGATGCTCAACCACGCCGCCACGCCAAGCAGAGGAACGAACACCCACAGCAGACGCGCAAGCCCCTGCGCCTGATCGGTCGCCAGCAACTCCGGCAGCGCCGACGCCAGCACCACCCCCGCCAGCGCACAACCCTCGCGCGCGGCGGTCAGCCGCGTGCGCTCGCCGGCATCGCAACCCGCCTCTGCGCCCCAGGCCGCGTAGTTGACGCTGGCGAGCGAGTAGCCGGCATAGGCCAGCACCAGCATCGCGGCAAGCCACCCGAGCCCTGCCCCGGCCGGCGGACGCAGCAAGCCAACTATACCCAGCGCCAGCATGGGCAAAGCCAGTAGCGTAAGCCGGCGCCGTGCCTGCAGCCGATCGCTCCAGAGGCCGAGCAGCGGGTCCGCCACCGCATCGCCGAGCCGTGCCACCAACAGCACCGCGCCGACCGCACCGAGCGACAGGCCGAGCGTGTCGGCGTAGAGCTTGGGCACATGCACATACATCGGCAACGCCGCAAAGGCGAGCGGCACCGCGAGCGCACCGTAAGCCAGCAAACCGGCAAGCGACACCGGCAAGCCAACGGCCACCCGCGATGCGCCTGCCGTCATGATGCACTGCCGAGCAGGCGCGTTCGTAACTCCGGCGCGCGGGTACGCGGGTCGAGCCAGATGCCGAAGAAGGCGCGCGCGAACGCTGGATCACGCACTTCGCCAGTCAGCTGGCCGCGGTGGTAGAAGGCCGCACCGCGCTCAGGCCAGTACACGCCGACGATCACATCCCCCTTGCGTACATCAGGAAACACCCGCGCCAGTTCCGCGCGCCAGCGCGTCAGCGTCGCCTCGTCGCGCGAACCAAGCCGCCGCATTTCGTCCACGCTGGTGTCGACCAGACGCTCGGCCGAGAAGTCGCGCGCATAGGTCAGGGCAAGCGCGTAAGGCGCCGTGCCGGTGACGGCAGGTGCGGGGCTCCAGAGCTGCGCGTCGTACAAGCGCAGGCCGAACCAGGTCATCTCGCCGGCGCCAAGCGGGCGCCAGTCGCTCGTCTGACTGCGCAGCGCCTCGGGCAAGGCGCGTGCGCCTTCATTGGCCGCGAGCGGCAAGCCGAAGCTCACCAGCAGCAGGATCAGGATGCGGCGGATGGCACACATGATCAGCTCACGCTGCGGCGGCGAAGGTGTAGTGGTGCACGTCGGTGGAGCGCGCGCGGAAGCCCGCCTCGCAGTAGGCGAGATAGAACTGCCACAGGCGCGTGAAGCGCTCGTCGAAGCCCTGCGCCGCAACCTGCTCGCGTACCGCGTTGAAGCGCTCGTGCCAGATCGCCAGCGTGCGCGCGTAGTCGAGCCCGAAGGCAAGGTCGTCGACGACCTCCAGCCCGACGCGGGCCGCCTGCTTGCGGATGCGTTCCGGCGAAGCCAGCATACCGCCGGGGAAGATGTAGCGCTGGATGAAATCCGGGTTCTTGCGGTAGAAGCCGAACAGCGAATCCTCGATCGTGATCGCCTGGATCACGACGCGACCACCGGGCGCGAGTCGATCGCGCAACTGCTGGAAGTAGGACGGCCAGAAGCGCTCGCCGACCGCCTCGTACATCTCGATCGACACGATGTGGTCGTAGTGGCCGCGCACATCACGGTAGTCGCACAGCTCGAAGGCAGCCAGTTCGCCAAAGCCACCCCGTTCGGCGCGCTCACGCGCGAACTTGAGTTGGGCCGGCGACAGCGTGAGCCCCAGCACCTCGCAGCCGTATTCGAGCGTCGCGATTTCAGCGAAACCGCCCCAGCCGCAGCCGACTTCCAGAATGCGCTGGCCCGGCTTGGCGCCCAGCTGATCGAGGATCCGCCGGTACTTGGCGCGCTGCGCCTCGGCCAGCGGCTGATGCGAGTCGGCAAACAGCGCGCTGGAATAGGTCATCGTCTCGTCCAGCCACAGCCGGTAGAAGTCGTTGCCCAGGTCGTAGTGCGCTTCGATGTTGCGACGCGCCCCTTTGCGGGTGTTCGCGCGCAGCGAATGCCACACCTTGTAGCCGAGCAGGCGCAGCGCATTGCCATGGATCGCGCGGCTCATCGCGTCGCGGTTCTGTGCCGACAGGGTCAGCAATGCGGCAAGGTTGTCGGTGCGCCAGAGGCCGTTGACGAAGTCTTCCGCGAAGCCGATCGACCCCTTCGCGATCAGCGTTTCGAACACGCCCCAGTCGCCAATCTCCAGGCTGGCAACACGATGCCCCTCGCCAACGCTCACCCTCTCCGCATTCGGCAGCGTGATGTCGAGGCTGCCACCACGGATCGCGCCCAGCATCTTCAGCACGGCGTTTGCAGCGCCGGGTAGCAGGTCGATGCGGGAAGCGAGCGTATTTTCAATCGCGCTCATGATGTCGTCTCCTTGAGAGGCGGAACGGGTTTGCGGTGGAAGGGCACGCGCTTGGCGAACAGCTTCAGCGCTTGCCAGTGGATGCGGGCAACCACACCCAGGGTCATGAATGGAAATCTCAGCGCAACACGCGCGAGGCCGGCGGCGGAAAGCGTTTCAGCGCGCCCCGACATGCGGGTCGTCAGTTGATGACGGCCACCATCGAACAGATCGATCGCGACGCTCGCAACACCGCCCCGCTGCACGAAGCGGAAGCGGTACTCCCCGCGCACCGGGAAGAACGGCGACACATGGAACACCTTGCTCGAGCGGAAGGTGTCGCCGCTTTCGATCGGCCGGGCGTCCGGATGTGCGACGAGGTAGTTGTGGCGCTCGCCGAAGGTGTTGTTCACCTCGCACAGCACCGCCCGCAGGGCGCCGCCCCGGTCATGGCAGTACCAGAAACTGACCGGGTTGAAGACAAAGCCCATCAGGCGCGGAAAAGTCTGCAACACCACTTCGCCATCGCAGGCGTCGGCGAGGCCGTGGCGCGCGAGCAAAGCCCGCACCCAGGGCAGCAGCGGACTGCCGTCGCGCGCGCCATGGTCGCGGTAGCGGAACGAGAACAGCCGGGCCCGCTCCACGCCAAACAGCGCGTTGCCCGCCTCATCCAGTCGTGACAGCGGCAGGCGCACCCAGGCGATCGGGTAGGCAAAGCGATGCACCACCGGCCAATGGCGCGCGTGCATCACGCCGCCCAGGCACAGCAGCGGCGCCACGTCGGCGTTCATGCGCGCGCCTCGATTCGCACCGGCTCGGCTTTCCACGGCGCCACGGCACCCAGCACGCTGCACACATCCACGGCGGACTTCAGGCCGTCTTCGTGGAAGCCGTAGCCGGTCCAGGCACCGCAGAACCAAGTGTGGTTGCGGCCCTGCAGCGTCGGCAAATGCGCCTGCGCGGCCACAGCAGCGGCGTCGAAAACCGGATGGGCGTAGTCGATCTCGGCGATCAGATGCTCCGGCGCCGGCTCGCGGAAGGGGTTCAGCGACACCACCACCGGTGTTTTCCACGGCAGCGGCTGCAAGTGGTTGATCAGGTAAGACACCGCCACCGAGCGATCGGCCGACGCACCCGCGCTGGCGGCATAGTTCCACGCGCTCCAGGTTGCACGACGGCGCGGCAACAGCGCCGGGTCGGTATGCAGCAAGGCGCGGTTGGGTTGATAGCGCACCGCGCCGAGCACTGCGCGCTCCAGTGGCGTGGCAGCGCCACCGAGGATCGCGAGCGTCTGATCCGAGTGGCAGGCGAAGATCACCTGGTCGAAGACCTCGGCGCCGCCCGCGGTGAGCAGCTCCACCTTGCCGGCTTCGCGCCGCACACCAGCGACCGGGCAGCCCAGCCGCACATCCGGCAACTGCGCGGCGATACGCCGCACGTACTCGCGCGCGCCGCCATTCACTGTCATCCACTGCGGGCGATCGCTCACCTGCAGCAGGCCGTGGTTGTGGCAGAACTGCAGGAAGGTCGCGACCGGGTATTCGAGCATCGTGCGCGGCGGGCAGGACCAGATCGCCGCCGCCATTGGCACCAGGTACCAGTCGCGGAACTCCACGCCATAGCGGTTGCGATCAAGGTAGTCGCCCAGCGAGATCGCCGGTAGCGCGTGCTCACGCGCCTCGCGCGTGGTTTCGCGATTGAAGCGCACGATGTCTTGCAGCATGCGCCAGAAGGCCGGTCGCGCAAGGTTGCGTTTCTGCGCGAACACCGTCGCAAGGTTGCTCCCCGCCCATTCGATATCCGGTTCTTGCACGCTGACCGCGAAACTCATGTCGCTGTTGGTCACCGGCACTTCCAGCGCAGCAAACAGCGCGCACAGGTTCGGATACGTGCGGCGGTTGAATACCAGGAAGCCGGTATCAACCCCATGCGTCACGCCATCCAGCGTCACGTCCACCGTGTTGGTATGGCCACCGAGGCGCTCGGCGGCTTCGAACAGCACCACATCGTGCTGCTCGCGCAACAGCCAGGCTGCGCCAAGCCCGGCGATGCCGGAACCCACAATCGCAATCCGTTGCCGGGGCCCCTGCGCCAGTGAGCGCGCGTTGACTTCGTGCATGTGCATGGCGGTTCTCTCTCTCGTATCAGACGGGCTGCGCCATCAAGGCGCCGCGAGCAACGATTCGATCTTGCTGACGATCGCCGGGCTTTCAGGCGCGACGCCGCTGTCGAAGCTGACAACGCGCGCGCCACGGCGATCGATCAGGTATTTGTGGAAGTTCCAGCCCGGCACCGCACCACCCGCCTTGGCGAGCTGGCGGAAGAACGGGTGCGCGCTGGCGCCGACCACCGTCGTCTTGGCCGCCATCGGGAACTTGACGCCGTAGGTCATCTTGCAAAACTCGGCGATCTCCTTTTCGCTGCCCGGCTCCTGCTGGCCGAAGTCGTTCGACGGAAAGCCCACCACCACAAGGCCGCGTGCGGCGTACTTCTGGTAGAGCCGCTCCAGGCCCTCGTACTGCGGCGTGTTGCCGCAGAAGCTGGCGGTGTTAACCACCATCACGACCTTGCCGGCGTAGTCACACATCGACAACGTGTCACCGCCGGCGAGTCGCTTGAAGCGGTGGTCCAGCAGTGGCGAGCAAGCCGCAGCGGCATTCGCGAGCCCCGGTAGCACGAGCAGTGCCGCAAAAAGGCAGAAGCGCAGGCGCGTCATCAACAAACCCCGACTCAGTGCGCGAGCGGCACAACAGGCAGCCGCGGCACGGCCAGCTCTGCACCGTTGTTGTGTAGGACAATAAGCAGGCGATCATGCTCGGCGTCTGCTTCAACCAGGCAGGCATCGTCCGCCGCATGTGCAAGTGTCCAGCTCAGTGCGCCCAGCAAAACCAGCACGGACGCCATGACCAGCAGGACTTTTCTGCTATTTGACCGAAACGGAATTGCCTTCATGACGAGCTCCTTTTGTCCTGGACAAAACAGGTTTGTGTTCGTACGATAGACACATGGATTCCCGCAGTCAAGTTTTTGTCCAGGACAAAACGCCAATGTCGAAGGACTCAAGCAAGCTCGCGATCGCAGCCGTCGAACGCGAAACCGGCCTGCCGAAAGACACCCTACGGATGTGGGAGCGCCGCTACGGCTTCCCGCAGCCGGAGCGTGACGAGCACGACGAGCGCCTCTATCCGGCCGATCAGGTCGAAAAGCTGCGCTTGCTCAAACGCCTGGTGGACCAGGGCATGCGCCCCGGCAAGCTGATCGAGGCTTCGATCGAGGCACTCAGCGAGATGCTGCAAGCGCGGCAGGAGCAATCGGTCGACTGCCCCGCCGCCGCGAGCCGCTGCAACAGCATCATCGAACTGCTGCGCCTGCACCGCAGCGAGGATCTGCGGCGGACACTGCAGCAGACCTTGCTCAAGCAGGGGCTGCAGGCCTTCGTGATCGACACGCTCGCGCCGCTCAATGCGCTGGTCGGCAACGCTTGGCTGCGTGGCGAGATTCAGGTGCCGGAGGAACATCTCTACACGGAACAAGTGCAGAACCTGCTGCGCAGCGCGATCAATGCGCAGGGCGGCGGTCAGCGCCCGCGGGTGCTGCTGACCACCTTCCCGGACGAACTCCATGTGCTTGGGCTGCTGATGGCCGAAGCGCTGCTCGTCAGCGAGGGGGCAAGCTGTGTTTCGCTCGGCACTCAGATGCCGATCGCCAACATCGACAGCGCCGCCCGCGCTGGCGGCTTTGACATCGTCGCACTGTCGTTTTCCGCCGCCTTTCCCGGGCGACAGGCGGCCGATGGTCTGAGCCAATTGCGCGCGGCGCTGCCGGACAACATTGCGCTGTGGGCGGGCGGCCGCGCCATCGCGGCCCGTCGTGACGCCATTCCAGGGGTCAGCATCATCACCGACATTCGTGAAACGCTGCCGGCGCTCGAAGCCTGGCGCGCGGCACAGGCCGCATAGCGCGATCGGCTGTCATCAACACGATCTAGAATGAAACCCGCCGTTCGTGGTTGCGGGAGTTACTACCATGCTCTATCCCGATCTCTACCAGTCACTTGAAGCCGCTCGCTGGAACATGGCGAAAGACGTGCCCTGGGACAGTTTCGACCGAACCCTGCTGTCGGACGAACAGGCGCTCACGGTCAAGATGAACGCGATCACCGAGTGGTCGGCGCTGCCGGCCACCGAGATGTTCCTGCGCGACAACCGCGATGACTCCGACTTCTCGGCCTTCATGTCGATCTGGTTCTACGAAGAGCAAAAGCATGCGCTGGTACTGATGGAATACCTGCGCCGCTTCCGCCCGGAGCTCGCGCCAAGCGAGTCGGAACTCCACGCGGTGCGCTTCGAATTCGACCCCGCCCCGCCGCTCGAAACCCTGATGCTGCACTTCTGCGGAGAGCTACGCCTGACGCAGTGGTATCGCCGTGCCTCGGAGTGGCATACCGAGCCGGTGATCAAGAAGATCTACGACCTGCTCTCGCGCGACGAGGCCCGCCACGGTGGCGCCTATCTGAAATACATGAAGCAGGCGATCGACCGCGTCGGTGACACCGCGCGCGCTGCCTTCGCAAAGATCGGCGTGCTGATGGCCAGTTCGGCGCGCAGCGGCAAACCACTGCACCCGACCAATCTTCATGTGAATGAAGCGCTGTTCCCGAACGACACGATCCAGTCCCGTCTGCCCGACCCGGATTGGCTTGAGCGCTGGCTGTCGGAACAGATCCAGTTCGGCCGCGAGCAAGAGGCACGCGTCATTGGCGGCATCCTGCGCAACCTTTCCAGCCTCTTCGGTCAGGCCTTCGAGACCGCGCAGGATCTCAACCGCTTCCGCAAGTCGCTCGGCGCAACACCTACCTGAGCAAGCCTGCTCGCCAGCACCGTCTACGGCGTCAGCCCCAGCTCCGTCCGATTGCCTTCAGAACGCTCCCGCTGCGTCCGATAAAGCAGGATAAGGGGTGCTTTCGGGCGCCCGCCGGAGGGCCTCAATGCGGCGCGCCCTGCTTCGCATCGGATTACTGCTCTGCTGCCTGCAACTGCTGTCGCCCGGCCTGAGCCACGCGGCACAGGATCTGCACGGGCGCCGTGTGCTGCTGCTGTACTCCTACCACCCCGGCTTCCCCACCACCGGCAAGATCCACGACGGTGTATTCAGCGTGCTGGCGCCCACGGGTATCCAGATCGACGAAGAGTTCATGGATGCGCGGCACCTCACCGACGCCGAAAGCGCAGACCGTTACCGGGACTGGCTTGCCTACCGCCTGGCACGCAAGCCACGCTACGACCTCGTCATCGCCACGGACGACGCCGCCTTCAACCTTGCCACCGATTACGGCACGCAACTCTTCGGCAATGCGCCCGTCGTCTTTCTCGGCGTCAATAACGTCGAGCGCGCTATCGCGCAGCGCGGCTCGCCGCGTGAAACCGGCATCGTGGAGAACGTCTCGATCCCGGAGACCTTCGCGCTCGCGCGCCGCCTGATACCAGGGCTGCAACGCGTCGTCGTGATTGCCGACGACAGCCCCGGCGGCCGCGCTGACCTGCAAACCCTGCGCGCCAAGCAAAAGTTCGGGTTCCCGGACATCGCAATCGAGGTCGCCGACCTCACGCAGATCAGCTGGGACCAGCTTGCCAGCCGGCTCGCACGCCTCAACCCGGACGAAGCCGCACTGCTGCTCGCCGCCTATCACGACACTAATGGCCAGCCTCGCAGCTTTGAAGACGGGGTCGACTGGATCGTCAAACATGCGAGCGCGCCAGTCCTGCATCTCTGGGAACACGGCCTTGGTCGGGGACTGCTCGGCGGCTATGTGATGAGCCACCGCGAGCATGGGCTATTGGCGGCAGACATGGCGCTAAGAATTCTCAACGGGGCCGCGCCGAACACGATCCCGATTCGCGACACCAGCCCCAACCGCCCGATCTTCGATCACGGAGCGCTTGTCCGCTGGCATCTTCCCGAAGACCAACTGCCTCCCGACACGCTGATCCTCAACCAGCCGATACCGGTGTGGCGTGCACACCCGGCAGCCAGCGCTGCCGCCGCAACCTTAGTTGCGGGCCTCACCCTGCTGGCGGCGGCACTCGCGCTGCGCACCGCCCAGCGCCGCCGCATCCTCAACCGCACCTTGCGCGAACGGGCACTGCTGCGCACCCTGCTCGACTCGATCGCCGACCCGGTTTTCGCAAAGGACCAGGACGGCCGCTTCATCGCCTGTAACCCCGCCTTCGAGCGGCTCAGCGGAAATGCCGAGGCACAACTGATCGGGCACACCGATCACGATTTCTGGGAGCGCGGCCTCGCTGACTTCTACCGTGCCCACGATCGAACTGTCATGTCCTCAGGCGAAGCCAGACGCAACGAGGAATGGATTGTCTATCCCGATGGCCGCCGGGTTCGCGTCGACACCTTGAAGAGCCCGATCATCGACAACGCCGGGCAGGCCATCGGCATCGTCGGCATCTGTCACGACATATCCGCCGCCTACGAGGCGGCGCTGCGGCTGCGGCAAGCCGACGCCGTATTCCGCAACACCGCCGAGGGGATACTCGTCACCGACGCGAACCAGAAGATCCGCGCGATCAACCCGGCGTTGAGCGAAATCAGCGGCTATCGCGAAGACGAACTGCTCGGCCAACATCCGAGAATCCTCGACGCCGAACGCCCAGCGAGCGAAGCGCGGCAGGCGATGAGCGAGGTGCTGCAGCGCGACCACCGCTGGATCGGCGAACTATGGCTGCGGCGCAAGAGCGGCGAACCGATCCCGGTATGGGCGACGGTCATCGCGGTGCATACGGACGAAGACCAGATCGCCGAGTACATCGCTGTGCTAGCCGACATCACGCCGCTGAAAGACCGCCAGCAACAACTCGAGCGGCAGGCGCATCACGATCCGCTGACCGGGCTGCCAAATCGCGCGCTGCTGCAGGATCGCCTGCAGGGTGCACTGAACCGCGCGCGGCGCGACCGGCGCGAATTCGCGTTGCTGTTCGTCGACCTCGATCGCTTCAAGGAAATCAACGACCGATTCGGCCACGCCGCCGGAGACGACGTGCTGTGCGAAGCGGGCCGACGAATATCCGCAAGCCTGCGCCTCGGCGATACCGTGGCGCGCCTCGGCGGCGACGAGTTCATCGTCATCCTCGATGGCCTGGACCACGAGAACGCCGTTAACCAAGCCATCGAACGCATCCAGATCGCATTGCGCGAACCGATCATCGCGAGCGCGGGCCAAACGCTCAGCCTGCGCGCCAGCATTGGCGTTGCGCGCTATCCGGACGATGGAGAAGACGCCGAGACCCTGCTCAGCCACGCCGATTCCGCGATGTACCGGGTCAAAAGCACCCACCACCGCTGAAGCGCACGACGCGGCGATCCGCGCCCGCCTGGGCTAGACTCTCTGCTCGTTACCGGACTCGATCACCATGAGCAAGCACTATCCCCGCCCTCGCTTCGAACAACGCATCTGCCCGCCGGACCAGCTCGCAGAACGCATTGCAACACTGCCGCGCCCGCTGGTGTTCACCAACGGCTGCTTCGACATCCTGCACCGTGGCCACGTCACCTACCTCGCGCAAGCGCGCGAGCTGGGCGCCGCCATGGTCGTTGCACTGAACACCGACGCTTCGGTCAAACGCCAGGGCAAGGGGGACGATCGGCCGATCAACTGCCTTGAAGACCGACTCGCCGTGATGGCTGCGCTCGACAGTGTCGATCTGGTCACGTGGTTCGATGAAGACACCCCGATCGCACGCATCCTCGACTGCCGTCCGGACATCCTCGTCAAAGGCGGCGACTGGGCACCGGACCGCATCGTCGGCGCGCCGGAAGTGATCGGCTGGGGTGGCTTGGTGCATTCGATCCCGTTCGAACACGAACGCTCCACCACCGCGCTGCTCGGCCGCATCCGCGGCGCAAGCTGAAACAAAAAGGCCCGCCATTGCGGCGGGCCTTGCGTTCGGTGCGCCACCAGCTCAGCTGGCTGCGCGCCCACGGCGCTGGAACTGTGCCAGCCGCGCCTGGATGTAACCCTTGAGTTCCTTGAATGGCACGGGTTTGCCGTAGGTCGTCACGTCGTCCGGCAGGCCGCCGCGCTCGGCGATGTCTTCAGGCGACAAGCCGGTCACGACGATGATGTCCATGTCTTCGAGCTTGGGGTCGGAACGCAGCTTCGAAATCATCGCGAAGCCATCCAGCCCCGGCATGACCAGATCTGAAATCAGCAGATCCGGCTGCTGCCGGCCGATTTCCAGCAAGCCATCAAAGCCCGACTCGACGAGGCGCACCTCGATCGGAAGATTCCAGGTCTCGAAGGTGTGGGCATACAGGCGCTGTAGGATGCGGTCGTCTTCCGCCACCAGGATGCGCAGCAC
>CAMFLH010000122.1 GCA_945957295.1 uncultured Uliginosibacterium sp. | reverse complement strand
CCCTTACACGATGAGCGGTCGCGTGATGCATGGCGACAAGATCGGCCGCACGATCGGCTTCCCGACCGCGAACATCCAGATCAAACGCAACCGCGCGGCGCTGCACGGCATCTACACGGTGACGGTGGATGGCATCGGCGATGCGCCCTGGCCGGGCGTGGCGAGCCTCGGCAACCGCCCGACGATCACAAAGAATGGCGCGGCGCGGTTGGAGGTTTTCCTGTTCGGCTTCAGCGGCGATCTGTACGGCAAGCACCTGCAAGTGCACTTCCTGCACAAGCAGCGCGACGAGGAGAAATACGGCTCGCTCGCCGAACTGACCGCCGCGATCAACCGCGACTGCGAGATCGCGAAGGAAATCCTCGCGCAGCATCGAATTCCGGTGCCGGCGACCTGAGCGGTCGTCGGCGCCCCGCCTTGTCGGCGGCAGCCCTGCGTGTGTTCTCCGCGGCGCCCGCCCTGAACCGAATCCCCTGCATTCACGCAAAGATTGAAGAGATAGCAAGCCATGGCTGATTACCGGAAAACGATGAACCTGCCCGACACCGCCTTCCCGATGCGCGGTGACCTGCCCAAGCGCGAGCCGGGCTGGGTGGCAGGCTGGCAGAAGGGCCAGCTGTACCAGAAGATCCGCAAGGCCAGCGCTGGCCGGCCGAAGTTCATACTGCACGACGGCCCGCCCTACGCGAACGGCAACCTGCACCTGGGCCACGCGCTCAACAAGATCCTCAAGGACATCATCGTCCGCTCGAAGACGCTGGCCGGTTTCGATGCGCCCTATGTGCCGGGCTGGGACTGCCACGGCCTGCCGATCGAGCACAAGATCGAAGTGACCCACGGCAAGAACCTGCCCGCCGACAAGGTGCGCGAGCTGTGCCGCGCCTACGCCGCCGAGCAGGTCGAGATCCAGAAGAAGGAATTCATCCGTTTGGGCGTACTGGGCGACTGGGACAACCCCTACCTGACGATGGCCTTTGCCAACGAGGCGGGCGAGATCCGCGCGCTGGCCGAGATGGTCAAGCAGGGGTACGTGTTCAAGGGCCTGAAGCCGGTGAACTGGTGCTTCGACTGCGGGTCGGCGCTGGCCGAAGCGGAAGTCGAATACGCCGACAAGAAATCGCCCACCATCGACGTGGCTTTCGCAGTGTCGGATGCCGATGCCGGCAAGCTTGCCGCCGCCTTCGGCCTCGCCAGCCTGCCCAAGACCGCCTACGCGGTGATCTGGACCACCACGCCCTGGACGATCCCCGCCAACCAGGCGCTGAACATGCACCCGGAGTTCGACTATGCCTTGGTCGATACCGGCGAGAAGCTGCTGGTGCTGGCGAAGGACTTGGTCGAGGACTCGCTCAAGCGCTACGGCCTCGAAGGCACGGTGCTCGCGACGACCAAGGGCCAGGCGCTCGATCGCATCGAATTCCGCCACCCCTTCTTCGACCGCGTGTCGCCGGTATACCTGGCCGACTACGTCGGGCTGGATGCCGGTACCGGCGTGGTGCACTCGGCCCCCGCGCACGGCGTGGACGACTTCAATTCCTGGCTCGCCTATGGCCGCCGCAACGACGAGATCATCTCCATCGTCAAGGGCAACGGCGTCTATGTTGAAGACCTGCCCTTCTTCGGCGGCCAGATGATCTGGAAGGCCAACCCGGTCATCGTCGAGAAGCTCACCGAAGTCGGCGCCCTGCTCTCGCACGGTACCGTCAGCCACAGCTACATGCACTGCTGGCGCCACAAGACCCCGGTGATCTACCGCGCCACGGCGCAGTGGTTCGTCGGCATGGACAAACTGCCGAAGGATGGCAAAAGCCTGCGCGACAAGGCGCTGGGCGCCGTCGAGGCCACCGCCTTCTACCCCGCCTGGGGCAAGCCGCGCCTGCACGCGATGATCGCCAACCGCCCGGACTGGTGCATCTCGCGACAGCGCACCTGGGGCGTGCCGATCCCCTTCTTCCTGCACAAGGAAACCGGTGAGCTGCATCCGCGCACCGTCGAACTGATGGAAGAAGTCGCCAAGCGCGTCGAAGTCTCTGGCATCGAAGCCTGGTCCAAGCTCGACGCTGCCGAGCTGCTGGGCGCCGAAGCCGAGCAATACACCAAGATCAGCGACACGCTGGACGTGTGGTTCGACTCCGGCACCACGCACTGGCATGTGCTGCGCGGCTCGCATAACGACGGCCACACCAGCGGCCCGCGCGCCGACCTGTACCTGGAAGGTTCGGACCAGCACCGCGGTTGGTTCCACTCCTCGCTTCTGACCGGCGCCGCGATCGACGGCCACGCGCCCTACAAGGCGCTGCTGACGCACGGTTTCACCGTGGACCAGCAGGGCCGCAAGATGAGCAAGTCGCTCGGCAACGTGATCCTGCCGCAGGAAATCAGCGACAAGATGGGCGCCGAGATCCTGCGCTTGTGGGTGGCCGCGACTGACTACTCGGGCGAACTCGCGGTGTCGAAGGAGATCCTCGACCGCGTCGTCGAAACCTACCGCCGCATCCGTAACACGCTGCGCTTCCTGCTCGCCAACACCGCCGACTTCGACATCACGAAGAACGCTGTGCCGGTCGAACAGTGGTTGGATATAGACCGTTACGCGCTGGCATTCACCCGCCAGCTCGCGACTCAGGCCGAAGCCGACTACGCGAAGTTCGAGTTCCACCGCGTGGTGCAGGCGCTGCAGATCTTCTGCTCGGAAGACCTCGGCGCCTTCTACCTCGATATCCTCAAAGACCGCCTTTACACCACCGCACCGGATTCCGTTGCCCGCCGTGCCGCGCAAACTGCGCTGTGGCACATCGTGCAGACGGTGGTGAAACTGATGGCGCCGATCCTCTCCTTCACCGCAGAGGAAATCTGGGCTGTTCTGAGCGGCAACAACCCGGACGAATCGGTGATGCTGCACACCTTCCACGCCCTGCCGGCACAGGAAGGCGAAGCCGGGCTGATCGCGCGCTGGGAAACCATCCGCGCAGTGCGTGGCGAAGTCTCCAAGGCGGTCGAAGCGGTGCGCACCGAAGGCAAGATCGGCGCCTCGCTGCAGGCCGAAGTCGAAATCCGCGCCGGCAGCGACAAGTTTGACGCGCTGGCCTCGCTCGGCGACGACCTCAAGTTCGTGCTGATCACTTCCGCCGCGACGCTCGTGAAGGTGGCGGGCGAAGCCGACGAAGCAATCATCGTGACGCCGACCGGGCACCAGAAGTGCGAGCGCTGCTGGCACTGGCGTGCCGATGTCGGCGTGAATGCCGAACACCCCACGCTGTGCGGCCGCTGCAACAGCAACCTGCATGGCGACGGCGAGGTGCGCACGCATGCCTAAGCGTTTCCTCGCTTGGCTCAGCCTGTCGGGTTTGGTGATCGTGCTGGATCAGATCACCAAACTGGCGGTGCTGCGCAACCTGAAACTCGGTGAGGCGATCCCCTACACCGACTTCTTCCAGCTCGTTCTGGTTTACAACCCCGGCGCGGCGTTCAGCTTCCTCGCCAACCAACCGGGCTGGCAGAAGTGGTTTTTCGTCACGCTGGCGATCGTCATCTCGGCCTGGCTGCTGATGCTGTTGAAGCGCCACGCGAACGAGCGCCTGCAGCCGCTGGCCTTCGCGCTGATCATCGGTGGCGCGTTGGGCAATGTGATCGACCGCATCGCCTACGGCGCAGTGGTCGATTTCCTGTACTTCCATGTCGGCCGCTACGGCTGGCCAGCCTTCAACGTAGCGGATTCGGCGATCTCCGTCGGCGCCGTGTTGATGATTGCAGCCCAACTCTTTGCCGGCCGCCAGCAGGCCGCGGATACCAAGTCATGAACCTGATCGGCAACGAAAGCCTCGTCACACTGCACTTCCGCTTTGCGCTGCCAGACGGCACCGTGATGATCTCGACCTTTGAATCGACGCCGGCCACGCTGCAGATTGGCCGCGGCGAACTCGGCCGCAAGATCGAGGACTGCCTG
This sequence comes from uncultured Uliginosibacterium sp., assembly GCA_945957295.1. GTDB lineage: Bacteria > Pseudomonadota > Gammaproteobacteria > Burkholderiales > Rhodocyclaceae > Niveibacterium. Next base: position 10,627 of record CAMFLH010000122.1, on the reverse strand, counting down.
ATCGGCCTCTCGGTCGGCGCCGAGCGCAGCTTCGATCTGGCCGCCGGCGAAGCCTTCGGGCCGCGTCACGAAGAGCTAGTGGAGCGGATTCCGCGCGGCGAACTTCCCGCCGATGTCGAACTCGAAGCGCAAGCCGTACTAACCTTCACCGCACCGGACGGCAACGCCTTCTCCGGTCAGGTGCTGGAGCTGGACGACGACAGCGTGGTGATCGACTTCAACCACCCGCTCGCCGGACGCGCCGTGCGCTTCGACGTGCAGGTAGTCGGCGTCAGCTGACCGGCACGCCCGAAAACCAGAACAAGCCCTACACAGAGACCGAACATGGAAGTCCTCCTCGCCAACCCCCGCGGCTTCTGCGCCGGCGTGGAACGCGCCATCACCATCGTCGAACGCGCGATCGCGCTGTACGGTGCGCCGATCTATGTGCGACACGAAGTGGTGCACAACAAGTTTGTCGTCGACGACCTGCGCAACAAGGGCGCGGTGTTCATCGAAGACCTCGCCGATGTGCCGGCCGGCAATACGGTGATCTTCTCGGCCCACGGCGTATCGCAAGCAATCCGCACCGAGGCCGAAGCCCGCGGCCTGAAGGTGTTTGACGCCACCTGCCCGCTGGTCACCAAGGTGCACCTCGAAGTGCAGCGCATGCGCGCGCAGGGCCGCGAGATCATCATGATCGGCCACAAGGGCCACCCGGAAGTCGAAGGCACGATGGGCCAGAGCGAAGGCGGCATGTACCTCGTCGAAACCGTCGAAGACGTCGCCGCGCTGCAGGTGAAGGACGAGAACCTGCTCGCCTACGTGACGCAGACGACACTGTCGGTCGACGACGCGCAGACCGTGGTCGACGCGCTGCGCGCCCGCTTCCCAGCCGTGGTCGGGCCGAAGAAGGACGACATCTGCTACGCCACGCAGAACCGCCAGGACGCGGTGAAGTTCATGACGCCGCAGGTGGATGTGGTGTTCGTGGTCGGCTCGAAGAACAGCTCGAACTCCAACCGTCTGCGCGAAGTGGCCGAGCTGCGCGGCGTGCCGGCCTATCTGGTCGACAACGCAGACGGCATCGACCCTGCCACGCTGGAAGGCAAGCGCCGGATCGGCGTCACCGCAGGCGCGTCGGCACCGGAAGTGCTGGTCGCCGAGGTGATCGAACGCCTCAAGGCACTAAGTGGTGCGAGCGTGCGCACGCTCGAAGGCGTCACCGAGAACGTGAATTTCCCGATTCCGGCAGAGCTGCGGCCGCAAGCCTGAGCATCGCCATGCCTGCTGAAAAAGCCCGGCCAGCGCCGGGCTTTTGTTTTGTCGTGCGCGCGACAAAGCTTGAGCCATCGCAAGCGACCGACCGCTGCAAGCCCTTAATCTGACAGTGATTTCTGCGCTCCGATGCAGTCTCCCCCGACCCTGGAGCGCGAGGAGCTTGCCATGTTCACGATTCTCGCCCTGCTGACCGTTGCAGCAGCCTACCCAACCTGGAAAGCGTTCAAGGACGCCGAAGCCGGCAAGTTCGACAAGCCGGTCTACAAGCGCCCCAACTTCTACATCTGATCGAGAACGCCCTATCGGGCCTGCACGCGGCCCGTTACAGGGCTTTCATCTGACGGCCGCACAACGGCCGCTCCAGCCGGGGGGTTCGTCCTGCCGCCGGTCGACGCAGCTCAACCCGGTTGATTCCGCATCCAGTCGGCGGTTTTGAACAGGGCGGCTTCGAGATGCTGCCGCAGCGCAGCTGACATCGGCTGCGCATCCATGGCCTTATGCATGCAGGCGAGCCACTGGTCGCGCGCCTTCACGTCGATAGCAAATGGCATGTGCCGTGCGCGCAGCATCGGGTGCCCTTTGCGCTCGACAAACATGTCCGGCCCGCCGAGCCAGCCAGACAAAAACCAGTAGAGCTTGTCGCGCGCTTCATCCAGGTGCGCCGGATGCAGTGCGCGCAGCTCGGCGAACTCCGGCTCCAGATCCATCAGATCGTAGAAACGATCGACCAGGGTGCGTACGGCGGCGTCACCACCCAGCAAGTCGTAAGGCGTGTTTTCGGGACTAGGGTGCATCGTGGTTCTTTCGGAAACGAGCTTCGATGATGCCATGAAGCCGCCTGACGCCAGCCCACCGCGCAGCTAGCCTCACCCCTTCGGTGGCTTGGTCTTGCGCGGCGAGCGCAGCGCCGCTTCGATACCCTTGCGCGCCCAGCGCAGAAATTCAAGGTCCTCGTCGATCGCCGACTCGGGCAAGGGGTAGTAACGCAGCGACTGCAAGCTGCCATCCTTCATTGCGTAGGTGAAGGGCACGAGCCCCTCGCGTTCGAACTCCGCCACGCTCAGCGCATCGGCCTTCACGTAGAACACATCGTCGCTGACGATCGCGAAGAACAATTCGCCACTGTAGAGCCCGTAGGCACCGAACATCCGCCGCACCCGGATACCCCCCAAAGGTGCAAGGCGCTCGCAAAGCCAGTCCACATACTCGTTGCGCCGCGTTGCCATGCTTACTCCTGCCCGCTCAAGTTTCTTGAATACCCGCCGAAATCCCTCGTCAGGAGCGCGTTCCGGCGTTTCAGGTGACAAAACTTTACTAGGCCGCGCATAGGCCGGGAGCTAACATGCCCTTCGTCCGCCGAAATCCGCAAGGGGAGATTGTCGCGATCCTGCGAGATCAGGAAGCGGATGCGCAGGAAGAACTGCCCAACGACCACCCGGATCTGCTCGCCTTCCTCGGTCGCGACCCCGGTGAAAGCTTCGCGGCGCTGGATGCGGACTTCATCCGCGTGCTGGAGGATCTGATCGACGCGCTGATCGACAAGGGCGTCTTGCGGGTGACTGATCTACCGCACGGCGCGCAACGCAAGCTCTCGGCGCGCAAGGGTTTGCGGCGCCGCCTTGTCGGCGCGCTGGATCTGCTGGGCGATCAGGACGTGATCTGAACCTGCGTACCCAGCGACGGAACCGGAATTCTGAATGAGCGACACCCAGCCGAACACAAAACCCTGGGAGGTCAACGAGCACGGCGTGCATGACGATCCGCTGCTCGACTGCCTCGCCGCACTCACCCGTATCCACGGCAGCCCTTGGACTCATGAAGCGCTGGCCGCAGGCCTGCCGCTGGTCGATAACCGCCTGACGCCCTCGCTGCTGCCGCGCGCCGCGGCGCGTGCGGGCCTGTCCGCCCGACTGGTGCGCCAGGCGCAGTCGGCTGTCCGGCCGGCGCTGCTGCCGGTGATCCTGCTGCTCAACGACGGCCGCGCCTGCCTGCTGCTCGAACTGGGTGAGCAAGGCGATGCAAAGGTGCGCTTCCCAGAGGCCGGCGAAACCGCCGTGGCGATTAGCCGGGACGAGCTGGCGGCCCTGCACGCCGGCGTGGTCTGCTACGTGCGCCCGCGCTTCCGCTTTGAAGCCCGCGTGCCGGAAGTCGGCAAGGTACGTGCGCGGCACTGGTTCTGGGGGGCGGTGTTCTCGAACTGGCGGCTGTACCGCGACGCGGTGCTGGCCTCGGTGCTGGTGAACATCTTCGCGCTCGCGATGCCGCTGTTTTCGATGAATGTGTACGACCGTGTCGTACCTAACCGCGCCGAGGAAACGCTTTGGGTGCTGGCCGTGGGCGCGATGCTGGTGCTGGGCTTCGACCTCGCGTTGCGAACGCTGCGCGCTTACATCATCGACACCGCCGCGAAACGCATCGACGTGTCGCTGTCCTCGAAGATCCTCGAACGCGTGCTCGGCATGCGCATGGAGTCGCGCCCCGAATCGGTCGGCTCGTTCGCGTCGAACCTGCGCGCGTTCGAGAGCGTGCGCGATTTCATCGCGTCGGCCACGGTCACGGCACTGGTCGATCTGCCTTTCGTCTTCGTCTTCGCTTTCGTTGTGGCCTGGCTATCGCCCTGGCTGCTGCTACCGGCGTTCGCTGGTGCGGTGATCGTGCTGTTCCTTGCCTTCGTGGTGCAGGACAAGATGCATGAACTGACCGAGACGAGCTATCGCGCGAGCGCCCAGCGCAACGCGACGCTGGTCGAGAGCCTGGTCGGCATCGAGTCGATCAAGACCTCCGGCGCGGAAGGCTGGATACAGCGGCGCTGGGAACGCACGACGTTGTTCCTCGCTCAAGTGGGAACACGCTCCAAGCTGCTGTCGTCGCTGATCGTGAACTTCTCGCAAACGGTGCAGCAGGCGGTGTCGGTGGTGGTGATCATCACCGGTGTCTATCTGTTGCTGGACGCCAAGCTTTCAATGGGCGGCATCATCGCAGCCAGCATGCTGACCGGGCGGATGCTCGCGCCGCTGGGTCAAGTGGTCGGGCTGCTGCTGCAGTATCACAACGCGCGCACCGCGCTGACCGGCATCGAACAGCAGATGACGCTGCCGATCGAACGTCCGGACGACGCCCCCTTCCTGCACCGCGCGCAGTTCCGCGGCGAGATCGAGTTCCGCGATGTGAGCTTCCAGTACCCGGGGCGCGAGCAATACGCCTTGCGGCGCGCATCGTTCCGCATCAGTGCGGGCGAAAAGGTTGGCGTGATCGGTCGCGTGGGTTCGGGCAAGACCACGCTGGAGAAGCTGATCCTCGGGCTCTACCAACCGAGAGATGGTGCGGTGCTGATCGACGGTATCGACGCACGCCAGATCGACCCGGCCGAACTGCGCCGAGCCGTTGGCTTCGTACCGCAGGACGCCACGCTGTTCTACGGCAGCCTGCGCCAGAACATCGCGCTGGGCGCGCCCTTCGCCGACGACGCGGCGATTCTCGCCGCAGCCGACATTGCGGGCGTCACCGAGTTTGCCAACGCGCATCCGCGCGGCTTTGACATGCCGATCGGCGAGCGCGGCGAGTCGCTGTCGGGTGGGCAACGGCAGGCCGTAGCGATTGCGCGCGCCTTGCTCAATGACCCGCCGATGCTGCTGCTCGACGAGCCCTCGAGCAACATGGATCACCAGAGCGAAGACCGCCTGAAGAAGAAGCTGCGGGAGTTCTCACACGCCAAGACACTGTTGCTGGTGACCCATCGCACTGCACTGCTGGAACTCGTCGATCGCCTGATCGTGATCGACAACGGCCAGATCGTTGCAGACGGACCCAAAGCACAGGTCGTTGAAGCCCTGCAGCAAGGCCGCATCGGGAGGGCGCACTGATGAAGTTCCGCATCCCTACCCTGCTTCAACGCGCGGTCCAATGGTCCTTCCGCAAGACGACCGGTGCGCTCGACCGCCTGCTGCTGTTTGCAAGCAAACGCGATCTGCACGACGACGCGGACTTTCTCGCCGATGCGGACTGGGCGATCGCGGAGCAGACACCGCGCGGCGCACGGCTGGCAGTCTGGATTTCGCTCGCGGCGGTGGTGGTGCTGGTCATCTGGGCCGCGTTTGCGAAGATCGACGAAGTGACGCGCGGTGACGGCAAGGTGATCCCCTTCTCGCAGAACCAGCTGATCCAGAGCCTGGATGGTGGCATCGTGCAGCAGATCCTGGTGCGCGAGGGCCAGACCGTCGAAAAGGGCCAGCTGCTGCTGAAGATCGACCCCACCCGTTTCGTCTCGTCACTGCGCGAGAACCGCTCACAGTACCTCGCCCTGCTGGCCAAGGCCGCCCGCCTGGAGGCGATTGCCGGAGGCCGTGCCTACGAGCCACCGCCCGAAGCACTGAAGGAAGTGCCGGAAGTGGTAGAGCAGGAGCGCGCTGCCTATGAATCGAAGCGGCTTGAGTTGGAGGCCACCGTTGGCATCGCTCGCCAGCAGCTCACGCAACGCACGCAGGAACTTAACGAAGTGCGTGCCCGCCGCGAGCAGGCTTCGCAAAGCTACGACCTCACAGCCCGCGAGCTTGAAGTCACCCGGCCACTGACGAAGACCGGCGCGGTGTCGGATGTGGAGCTGCTGCGCCTTGAACGCGATGTCGCGCGCTATCGCGGCGAGCGCGACGCCGCGAATGCGCAGATCCCGCGCATCCAGGCCGCGATCGGCGAAGCACAGCGCAAGATTCAGGAAGTCGAGCTGCAGATGAAGAATCAGGCGCGCTCCGACCTTTCCGACGTCAATGCCAAGCTCGGCGCCTTGTCCGAAGGCAGCGTCGCACTGGCCGACCGCGTCAAGCAGTCTGAAGTGCGCGCGCCGATGCGCGGCACGGTGAAGCAGATCTTCGTGCACACCGTGGGCGGCGTCGTACAGCCGGGCAAGGAAGTCGTCGCCATCGTGCCCAGCGACGATGCACTGCTGCTCGAAGCGCGTGTGCTGCCGAAGGACATTGCGTTCCTTCGCCCCGGCCAGAAGGCACAGGTGAAGTTCACCGCGTACGACTTCTCCATCTACGGTGGGCTGGAAGGCACGCTGGAACAGATTGGCGCCGACACCGTGGTGGACGAGAAGGGCAACGCCTTCTACGAAGTGCGTGTGCGCACGACGACCAGCACCATCGGCCCGAAGAAGCTGCCGATCATTCCGGGCATGGTGGCGGAGGTCGACATCCTGACCGGCAAGAAATCGATCCTGACCTACCTGCTGAAACCCGTGATCCGCGCCAAGGCGGCGGCGATGACTGAACGATGACGCATCCGCTGCTTGTTCTTGCGACCCACGACGACCACCTCGCCCGACGCTGGCATGCACTTGGCGAACGCTGGCCGATCGTGCGTGCCAACCGTTTCGATGCCCTGCCCGCGGGCGCCCGGCTAGCGCTGATCGACGCAGCACTGCCGGATCTGCCAGCCTTGGGCGACCCACGCTGGCCGCGCCTGGCTGCGGGTCTGCGCATGGTCTTCGCGAGCAGCCGGCCGAACGATGCGGAAGGCCTTGGCGCAATCGAAGCGGGCTGCAGTGGCTACTGTCACGCGTTCGCATCGCTCGAACAACTAACCCAGGTACTGGACGTAGTGGAATCGGGCGAACTCTGGGTTGGCCGCGCAATTCTCAACCGCCTGCTGCGCGCGGTTGACCACGCCAGCAAACCCCCTGCCGCCCCCGGCTGGGCCGCCGGGCTTACCGAGCGCGAGCAAGAAGTTGCGCAGCGCGCCGCACTGGGCGAATCCAATGCCGATATCGCCACGGCCCTCGACATCACCGAACGTACCGTCAAATCCCACCTGAGCGCGGTGTTCGAAAAGATGGGCGTGGCCGACCGCCTGCAGCTCGCGCTGCGCGTGCATGGCATCAAGTAAACGCGCCGTGTAACACCGTTTCACAAGCTCGGCCCGTCTCCCTGTCCTTGAGTACGATGCGCCGCCCGAGCGGGCGGCGTAGTTTCGAGGGCAATCTGAATCAGTCCGTCCGGGAGACATTTCATGGCCACCACCACCAACCGCGCTGAAGGTACCGTTGCCCGCCTTGAAGGCAAGGCCTGGGTACGCGAGTCGGACGGCAGCCTGCGCCCGATCCATCTTGGCGACCGTGTCGCTGAGGGGCAGGTGGTGGTCACCGACAACGGTGCAGTGGTCGAACTGCGCGGCAGCAACGGCGACGCCGTCACGCTGGGCGGCGGCCGTGAAGTGCTGGCCGACGCTGGCCTGCTGACACAGGACACGGTCCCCGCACAGGACGCAGCACTGACGCCGCCGGACGCCGAACTCGACCGCGTGATCGCCTCGCTCAATGCGGGCGCCGATCCGCTTGCCGAACTCGATCCGACTGCTGCGGGCCTCGCAGGTGGTAGCGGTGGCGAGGGCCACGGCTTCGTACGCCTGCTGCGCATCAGCGAAGGGGTGGACCCGCTGAGCTTCCAGACCAGCGGCCCGATCGCGACCGACACGGTGGAGCGGCAGACGTTCTCGGCGATCACCGCCGAAGCCAACGCGGCCCCGGTAGCGGCGCCCTTGTCGGTGTCCCTGCCCGAAGACACCAGCACCGGCATCCGGCTGGATGGCGTGTTGAGCGATCCGAACGGCGACCCGGTCACGCTGATCGGCACACCGACCGCGAGCGTCGGCACCGTCACCGTGAATACCGACGGCACCCTGACCTATACGCCGCCGCCCAACTACAACGGGCCGGCAACAATCATCTACACCGTCAGCGACGGTCGCGGCGCCACCACCGACGGCACGATCACCGTCAACGTCACGCCGGTGAATGATGCGCCAACCGCAACCAACGTCACGGTCACGACGCTCGAGGACACACCGGTTGCGGGCCGCACACCGGGCGCCGACGTGGACGGCGATACGCTGAGCTACGGCAAGGGGTCTGACCCGGCGCACGGCAGCGTCACGGTCAACACCGACGGCACCTGGGTCTACACCCCGACGAAGGATTACAACGGGCCGGATTCCTTCACCGTAACCGTGTCCGACGGCAAGGGCGGCACCACCACCGCCACCGTCAGCGTCGGTGTCACGCCGGTCAATGACGCGCCGGTTCCCGGCACCACCGACGGCCCCGCCGGCACGCCGGTCAGGGATACCAACATCGACCCGGCCACCGGCCACTACACCCTGAGCACGCCGGAAGACACGCCGATCAGCGGCCAGGTGAAAGCCACCGATGTTGATGGCGACAGCCTGAGCTTCGCTAAGGCGAGTGACCCGGCGCATGGCAGCGTCACCGTCAATACCGATGGCACCTGGACCTACACCCCGGCGAAGGACTTCAACGGGCCGGACAGCTTCACCGTAACCGTGTCGGACGGCAAGGGCGGCACCGCCACCGCCACCGTGGATATCGGCGTCACGCCTGTCGGCGACGTGGCAGTGATCACCCCCGCCACACCGGGCGGCGACCAGGGCAGCGTAACCGAGGACGCGGTGCTGCTTGCCACCGGCAAGCTCAACGTCACCGATCCGGACAGCGGCGAAGCGGTGTTCCAGGCGGGCACGCAGTCCGGCAGCTACGGCCAGCTCACGATCGACGCAAACGGAAGCTGGACCTACACGCTCAACAACGCTTCAGCCACGGTGCAGTCGCTCAAGAGCAGTGACACCGTCACCGACACCATCGTTGTGAAGAGCGCCGACGGTACGCCGCACAACATCGTCGTCACGGTGCATGGGCAGGATGAAACGAGCACCACCGGCAGCGGCACGGTGCAGGAAGACACCACGCTCACCAGCAACGGCACCCTGGTGGCAACGGGCGTAGCAACCTATGTTGCTGGCACCCAGACCGGCGCCTACGGCGACCTCTCGGTTGGCACCGACGGCAGCTGGACCTACACGCTGCGCAACAGCGATGCGGCCGTGCAGGCACTCAACGCGGGCGACAGCAAGGCCGAGACTTTCGTGGTCGGCCTCTCGGACGGTACATCCACCACGGTCAGCATCAACGTGCTCGGTACCAACGACCTTGCCGTGATCACCCCGGCCACGCCGGGCGCCGATGCCGGCGCGGTGAAGGAAGACGTCACGCTCACGACCGGTGGCCAGTTGGTCGTCACCGATGTCGACGCGGGCCAGGCCGTGTTCCAACCGCAAACCGCGGTCGCCGGCGCGCACGGTTCGTTCTCTATCGACGCAGCGGGCAACTGGACTTACACGCTCAACAACGCCGATCCGGCGGTGCAGGCACTCGGCGAAGGCCAAACGCTTCAGAGCGAAGTGTTCACGGTCAAGAGCGCTGATGGCACGACCAGCACCGTCACGGTTTCGATCACCGGCACCAACGACGGCGCGGTCATCACCCCTGCCCTGCCCGGCGCTGACACCGGCGCAGTGAAGGAAGACGTAACGCTCACGACCGGTGGTCAGCTGATCGTCACCGATGTCGACGCGGGCCAGGCCGTGTTCCAGCCGCAAACCGCGTTTGCGGGAGCCCACGGCTCCTTCTCGATCGATGCGTCCGGCAACTGGACCTACACCCTCAACAACGCCGATCCGGTGGTGCAAGCGCTGGGCGAAGGCCAAACGCTGCCGAGCGAAGTGTTCACGGTGAAGAGTGCCGATGGCACGACGAGCACCGTGACCGTTTCGATCACCGGCACCAACGATGGCGCGGTTATCACCCCCGCCCTACCCGGCGCTGACGCCGGCGCGGTGAAGGAAGACGTCACGCTCACGACCGGCGGCCAGTTGGTCGTGTCGGATGTGGATGCCGGCCAAGCCGTGTTCCAGCCACAAACCGCGGTTGCCGGTGCGCACGGCTCGTTCTCGATCGACGCAGCCGGCAACTGGACCTACACGCTCAACAACGCCGATCCTGCGGTGCAAGCGCTCGGCGAAGGTCAAACGCTGCCGAGCGAAGTGTTCACGGTGAAGAGTGCCGATGGCACGACCAGTACCGTGACGGTTTCGATCACCGGCACCAACGACGGCGCACAGATCACACCGGCAGCACCGGGCGCTGATGCTGGCGCGGTGAAGGAAGACGTCACGCTGACGACCGGCGGCCAGTTGGTTGTGACGGATGTGGATGCCGGCCAGGCGGTGTTCCAGCCGCAAACCGCGGTCGCAGGAGCCCACGGCTCCTTCTCGATCGACGCGGCGGGCAACTGGATCTACACGCTCAACAACTCCGACCCGATGGTGCAGGCGCTCGGCGAAGGCCAAACGCTGCCGAGCGAAGTGTTCACGGTGAAGAGTGCCGATGGCACGACGAGCACCGTGACCGTTTCGATCACCGGCACCAACGATGGCGCGGTTATCACCCCCGCCCTGCCCGGCGCTGACGCCGGCGCGGTGAAGGAAGACGTCACGCTCACGACCGGTGGCCAACTGGTCG
>CAMFLH010000121.1 GCA_945957295.1 uncultured Uliginosibacterium sp. | reverse complement strand
GATAGGCTCCGGTCTCGTGGGCTCGGAGATGTGTATAAGAGACAGGGCCTGATCCGCGTGCTGCATTACGCCGAACACACCCTGGCCGATCTGCAGGATGCCCACGGGCTGCTGGGCAACGTGGTGGCCGTTGTCACCGCGCGCGGCAAGGTCAGTTCGTCGGGTCTGTCGCGACTGCTGGCGACGGCGAACGTGCTCTACGGCGTGCTCGCCGAGATCCACTCGCGAAAGGCCGATGTCCGCCTCGACGCCACGCTCTGCAAGCGTCTGGAAATCAGCGCATGGTCCGATGCGCTCGAAGAGTTCAAGCTCGTGCCGGCGAGCAAGGAGAACATCAACAACTGGATGCAGGCGATCGACGGCTGGGTCAACGCGGCGGGCGGTTTGCTCTCGGCACTCGAAACGCAGGCCCTCGAAGCCTTGCTGAGTGCCGAAGAGTCACTCGCCGCCCATGTTCGCCAGGGAACGTCGCCCGATCCCGCCCCCTGAACCGAGTCGTGCCCCCGAGCATTACGAGAGCCTCATCCCTGGTTCGGAACGGCCCCGCCAGACCAAGCTCGACCTCTGGAGCCGCTTCCAGACGGCGGACGGGCTCGTCGCAGGCATTGGGCGCGTAGCGGTTGCGGGCGGCATCGTGGCGTCGGTGCTGGGCGCCGGCATGCTCACCGCCAACGATTCGACCCTGAGCATCTACAACGGCCTGGGCCGCCCGGTCAGCGTGAAGGTCGGTACTCAATCCGTCACCGTCGGCGCCTTCTCGGCGACGGAGATGGCGATCCCGATTGCCGGCCCGCTCCCGATCGAAGCACGCAGCGGCGACGGCCGCCTGATCGACAGCTACTCGCCCGAGCTCAGCGGACACGGTGCCCATTACGTCTACAACGTGGCCGCCGCGAGCCCGCTGGTGGAATGGACTGCGTCCTACGGTTCCGCCGCCAAGGTGCCGCCGCACCTGCTGGGCGCCCCGCGCTGGTTCAGCACCCATGTCGACGTCTACTTCGGCGACGCCCCGCAAAGTGTCAGCACCAAGGGCAGTGGCGACACGCGCACCGTGCTCAGCGGCGTCGGTGAGCGTGAGCCGCGCGAGCAACTGGGCCTGGTAGACCAGGACGACGAGCGCATCCGCATCGTGCGCCTGCACGCGCAATGGGACGAACCGCGCCAGCCCAACACCGAGCAGTGGAAGGCCATTGCGCAGCGCGTGGGCGCAGGGTCCTGATTGACGCAGGCCGCTGGGGCCCGGCCGTCGCATGCGGCGCCACGGGCCATTGAGCTTGGGGCGCTACTCCGTTCGGCGACTCGTCTGCGGCATAGCGGTTCGCCCTGTTGCGGCGGTCTTCGCCTCGTACAGGTTCATGTCGGCTACGCGCATCAGCGTTTCGGCGTTTTGTTCCGGCGACGCCAGAGCAAAACCGCAGGCGACACCGACGGTCACCGGGCCGGAGCAAAGGTGGTGCCCGCAATGCACCGCCTGCGGAGGCGTAATTCTGTTGTGCGTGGCGCGCAGGATCTCCGTGCAGATGGCAACCGCCTCGGCTTCGCCAGCGTCCCGAAGAATTACCGCGAACACGTCGCCGCCTACCCGATAGATTGGGCCGCGGTTCCCCACAACAGCCTTCAGGCACTCGGCCAGTCGAATTAGAACGATATCGCCCAGCGCGGCTGGATTGTGAGTGTTGAAGCGCTTGAAGTTGGTGACGTCGACAAGTACCAGTGCGAAGCCCGGCGCTTCGGAGCGAACGGATCGAAGCGCGCGATCGAGTTCGGCGGAGAGCGCCGAGCGGCTCCCGGTCTTTGTCAGGATATCAATGCTGGACATTCGTTCGAACTAGGTCGGTTTCTATCCCACGTATCAAAACACAGAAGCAGCGCAGGTCGCTCGACTCGGGCCGAGTGTGATGTGGGCTCCGCGGCTGCAACAAGTTCTCGGGGCTCTCTTTGCGCCGACGCAAGCCGATTCGTTCTCTGGCTCAATAGCATCTGTGAGGGCTCGTTGTGGACGAGCGAAGGTCAGGAGAGCATTTCGTGCAACGGATTCTTCTTTCGGTAGCACTGGTGGTGGCGCTGCCAGCAGTTGATGCGGCGCAGCCGCGCGCAGCGGGCAAGTCGGCTCAGCCGCCCTATCCGCAGATGATGACGCGGGCTGAACTCAGGGCCTGTTTGCTGCGCGAGCGAGACATCGACGCGCGCAATCAGGCGTTCGAAGCGGTGCGGGTAGTGCACGATGAGGCGCTGGCGCGGGCCGCCGAAGAAGCAAAGACGCTCGCAGGCGAGCTCAGCGCGGTGCCGCCCAGCGACGAGTCGGCCGTGGCGCGCTACAACGCCAAGGTCGAACAGCGGAACAAGGTGGTGGATGCGCTCAACAAGGAGGCGGAAGCGATGAACGCGAAACTCGCGCTGATTCGCGCCGACGCCGTCGACTACATGAACGAATGCGCGTCCAAGGTCTTCAACAAGGCCGACGAGCAAGCGCTAATCAAGGAATTGGGTGCCCGCCCCACCCTGAAGCACACCCCGCCACCAGCACCGACGCTGCCTCAGCCTCGCCCGATCGAGGTTTAGCGCCAGGCGGACGCGCTCAGGGGCTGCCGCTTGGATCAACTCACCGGCACCATGACCCAAGCGCTGTTCACCCCATCGAGACGGCTCTACCTGCAGGAAGGTGTGACGTCGTAGCCGAGCGGTAGGTAAAGTTGATTAACCACTGAAGTGCCTTCGTCTTTCAGGGTGAAGCGAACGCCTTCAGACGTAGTGCAGCGCGAGAGCCGCGATCTGTGATCACCTTGCCGCAGTGTTGCGCCGGCGGATGATCGCCGCTCGGTGGTGACGCCGGCGTTGAGCACCGGGCCCAGCAGCGGCTTGCGATTCTCCCGCGTCACGAGTGCATCGGAAAATTCGACCACATACAGATCGCCACCCGCCTGGCCATCTCGCATCAAGGTGGAGGCGCCGACAAGGGGCATCGGCGCGATGTGGACACAGCACTGCGCGCGGCCATGCTCGTCGAGATAGCGCATCGGCTCGCCGTTCGAACGCCAACCGGGCAGGCCGTGGAGCACCGGGCCGTTTTCTCCGGGCGCGAGCACGCCCACGATCGGCAGCGTATCTGCATGGGCGATGCCAGCCAGTGTGGCGACTACGGCGATGACGACAGCGCGACGCATTTGCTCAATGACCATCATCGGACCAGTGCGGCGGATCGCTGACGAGTTTGACGACGCCATAGCTCGCTCCCACATCATGAAGATCAGTGTTCGCGCCGGAGCGCGGCGTCGAACCGATCGAAACCTCCTGCCCCTGCGCATTGCGGATTCGCAGCGTACCGGACCAACTGAGATTCATGTCGACCGCTCGGCCTTCTGTGTGCCGGCTCGTCAGCGACGGCCGATATACGGTGCCGTAGCTGGTCGTCATCGCATTGGCGGCCGAGCGCGATGCTGTCTCGTCGTAGCTGCCATTCGGACGCTTGTGGACCCAGTCGATGTTGACGCCTGTCATCGCCGGAACCTGGCGTGGATCGTAGTTCTCGCGCGCCACACGGTAGGACCAATGCATCAGGTAGGCGCGCTCCGGCGGACGCAGTGTCGCGGCGATGGTATAGCTCGCCCCAGCGGCCGTCAGCGCGGCGAGGAAGTTGTTCAATGAAGTCCGGAAGTCGAGTTCGAGATCGCTGACCGAAGTACTTGTCGGATAGAGCGCGACCCACTGTGCACCGCTAAGTGGCATGGCCACCTCCAAGAAATCGAGGTGCCGATGTTATGCGAAATGAATTGAGCAATGCGCTTCCGAATTCCGACGCCGGTGTAATGGCTCACGATGCTCGCGAACGGTATCGGCCAGGCGACGTAGTTACGTTGAGCTTTCCGCGGAATCACGCCAAGGGTCAGTGCGCCGGCGCCCGAATCCAATCGGCAATCTGCGCCACGGCCTCCTGTTCCATGCCGACATATCCGTGCCAGTGCAGCGCCTCACAGACGTTGCCACTTGGGTTCTCTCCGCCGCTGACGATGATGAGCTTCTTCATCGGCGCATGCGTCAGGCCGTTGAGGATTGCCGGCACGCCGCGTGGGTCGCAGATCGGGCAGGCGTCCTTGCTGTGGTGGAGCAGCAGCACCGGCACAGTGATCGCGGCGAGGTTCTGGGTCGGTACGGCGCCTGGCTTCTTGTTGCTGACGACGCTGGAGCTCAGCACCAGGCCGGCGATCTGGTCGCCGAGCCGGATCGCCGCAGCGGTGGCCGAGACGGTGCCGCGACTGGTGCCGACCAGCCACACCGGCACCGCTGCCTTGTCGCGCACGAAGGCCAGCACGCGGGCGATGTCGGTTAGGTGCGGCTCGGCGATGCGGTCGGCGTAGTCAAGCTCTTGCGAATCGCTCGGGCGGCCGAAGATTGCGACGTTGAAACCCTGGGCGACGAAGTGCGCTTCCGACCGTACGAGGAAGTTCTGGCTGCCGGGTTTGCCATCTTCCACCCGGCCGAAGCCGCCGCCCCCGCCGGGGAAGAGCAGCACCGTGGCGGTGGCGCCGGGGGTGGCTTCCCAGAACACGGTGGTGGTGACGCCCTCGCGTGTGGGCACCTTGAAGAGCTCGCCGCCGGCCTGTGCGGTGAAGGCCGCCAGAGTGCAAAGCAGCAAGAGCAGGTATCGGGTCATTGCGGCGTTCTCCCGGGCGATGCAGGGTTGCGAGCGTGGGCGGCGCCGTTCAACGGCGGTGCGCCGCACCGTGTGGCCGACATTGTGCCGCCTGTCCGCGGGCCCTACCTTCAGCGCCGGCGGCGCAGGCCGATATAGGCAGGATGGATGTTGCGTCGTTCCTGATTACCCGTCACGACCCGCTGCTGGTGGCTGCATCGCTCGTCGTGGCGGTTTTTGCGTCGTATGTTGCGCTCGATCTGGCGCGCCGGGTGCGCGCGGCAGAGCCCGGCCTGCGGCGGTGGTGGCTGGCGGGCGGTTCGGCCACGCTGGGTAACGGCATCTGGGCGATGCATTTTGTCGGCATGCTGGGCTTCGATGCCGGGATTCCGCTCGGCTATGCCGGCGGCCCGACCTTGCTGAGCTGGCTCGCCGCGATTGCTGCTGCTGCGGTGGCGCTGCGGATCGCGACGCACGACAGGCTGACCCCCTGGGTGCTGCTGGGTGGCAGCACCACCATGGCCTTGGGCATCTGCGCGATGCACTACCTCGGCATGGCAGCGCTAGAACTGGCGCCGCCGATCGTGTGGCACTGGCCGGTGGTGTTTGCCTCGGTGGCGATCGCGTGGCTTGCCTCGGCGGCTGCGCTGAGGTTGTTCTTCGCCCTGCGCGAGCAACACGGCGCCTTGCGTCTTCGCTTGCAGGGCTTGGCTGCGGTGGTGATGGGGCTTGCGATCGGCGGCATGCACTACACCGGCATGGCTGCCGCGCAGCTGCCGCAAGGCACGATCTGTCGCAGCGTTGAGGGCCTTTCGGGGCAGCCGCTGGCTGCAGTGGTGGTGACGGCCGCGCTGTTTCTGCTCGCGGGTGCGCTGGTGCTTTCAATCAATGACGCGATGGCGAGGGCGCGCGAAGCGCAGCTGGCCCGTTCGCTGCACCGCGCCACCGAAGACCTGCAGGAGGCGAACGAAACCCTGCAGCGCCACGCATTCGAAGACGCGCTGACCGGCTTGCCGAACCGCGCGCTGTTTAACGATCGCCTGCAGCATGCCGCGGCGCGCGTCGCCCGGCGAGGCGCGATGCCCACGGCAGCCGAGCGGCTGGCGGTGCTGTTCCTCGATCTGGACGGCTTCAAGCCGATCAACGATTCCTTCGGCCACGAGGCGGGTGACGAGGTGCTGCGCGAACTCGCGCGTCGGCTGCAGCTCACGCTGCGAGAGAGTGACACCTTGGCGCGGCTCGGCGGCGACGAGTTCGTTGCGATGGTGGAATCGCGCGATGCCGAGGCCGCTGCGGTGACGCTGGCGCAGCGCATTCTCGACGCAATGCGGCAGCCGATTCATGTTGCCGGGCAGGATGTTCTGCTGTCGTGCTCGATCGGCGTGGCGGTGTTTCCCGATCACGAGGCGCATGTGGCGCGCCTGCTCGCGCGTGCCGAGGCGGCGATGGGTGCGGCGAAGCGAAGCGGCGGCAATTGCTGCGTTGTCTACGAGACGAGCATGGCGGGCGACGCGGCCGAGCAAGTGGTGCTGCATCAGGCGCTGCGCCATGCGATCTCGCGCGGCGAACTGCTGCTGTACTACCAGCCCAAGATCGATGCCCGCAGCGGCCAGGTGCATGGCCTCGAAGCGCTGCTGCGCTGGCGCCACCCCGAGCGGGGGCTGGTCAGCCCGGCGGTGTTCGTGCCGCTGGCCGAGCGCTTCGGCCTGATCGGCGAGATCGGCCACTGGGTCATCGACGAAGCCTGCGCGCAACTGGCGCGCTGGCACGAGCAGGGCCTGCGCTGCCGCGTGGCGATCAACCTGTCGCCCTACCAGCTGCGCAACGCCGCGCTGCCGGAGCGGATTCGCGCGGCGCTGGCACGGCATCGGCTGGAGCCCTCGCAACTGGTGTGCGAGATCACCGAGACGGCGATGATGGAGAACCTCGACGCCGAACGCAGCGTGCTCGACCAGATCGCGGCGCTGGGCGTGCGACTGTCGATCGACGATTTCGGCACCGGCTATTCCAGCCTCGCGCACCTGCGCAACATCCCAGCGCGGCAGCTGAAGATCGACCGCAGCTTCGTCATCGACCTCACCGCGAATGCTGATGCGCAAGCCGTGCTGGAAGCGGTGGTACGGCTGGCGCACGCGCTGCGCATGGAGGTGGTGGCCGAAGGCGTGGAGACGGCGGACCAGCAGGCGGCCCTGATCCGCCTTGGTTGCGACATCCTGCAGGGCTACCTGATCGCGCGACCGATGCCGGCCGAGGCGGTGCCGCAGTGGCTGGAGGCGCTCAAGGCAGGCAGCGAACGCGCAGGCGCATGATGGTGCGCCGCGCGCCGCCGCGACTGACGCCGGTCAGCCGTCGATCCGCAACTGGATCGCGTTCGACGTGTAGATCGGCGTGACCTTGTAGCCATCGACGCTGACCGTCGCGAACTTGCCGGACACGCTACCCGCAGTGATCAGGTTCAGCGTGTCGCCCACCGCCGGTTTGTAACCGTCGGCCAGCGTCACATGCAGGCCGCCACCGACAAGCGTGAGGGCACCCCCCACCGCAAGACGCCCGCGCGAGCCGTTGCCCAGCGCGAGTTCGAGATTGCCACCTGCCGCCTGCGTGTAGCGGCCCGCCACGACCAGCGTGGCCGGTGCAGCGATTCGCGCGGTGCCGCCTGACACATAGACGTCACCCTTGCCGAAGGCGGTTGTCGACGCGCCCGCCAGCACGCCCTCGGCCACCACGCTGCCGCCGGTCCAGGTGTTCGCCCCGGTCAGCGTGAGTACACCGCTGCCCTTCTTGGTCAGCAGGCCGGCGCCGCCGATGTCGTTCTTCCAGCTATCGGCTGCGCTGAAGCCGCCCTGTGCGGCATCCATCGTCACGGTCACGTCACCGTTGAAGGCGCCGTAGCCGTCCGCTGCCGCGAAGAGGTTCAGGCGCCCCCAGCCCTCGGCGTCATCCAGTACCGGATAGCCCGAGGCGATCGCGGTGGTCTTCAGCACCACGCGCCGCTGCGCCGCGCTGAGGTAAGGCTGCCGCGTTTCCAGCAACAGCTCTGCGCCCTTCGGTACGACGGCGGGCGCCGTGGCGCTGGCAATCGGGCTGAAGCCGTAAGTCATGCGATTGGCGAAATTCGCGCGGTTGGCTGCCCGGTCGGCGAAGCGGTCGGACCCGGCGGGGGCCGCGTGCGCATACGCGTTCAGCTCGGCGGCCGACGCAGTGCCGGTCTGGGATTGCAGCCAGATTTGCGCCTGCGTGAAGGCGCTGGTCTTCAGGGCCGCGTTGGCGCTGTGGTTGAGGTTGTAGGCGACCACTGCGGTGGCCTGAACGCGGCCACCGATGACGTCCAGCGGCGAGTGCATGCCGGCCAGGATGCGGTTCTCACCCAGTTCCATCGCCCGCGTCAGCATCTCCTGATAACGCTCGGGTACGAGGTAGGCCATTGCCAGCGCATCGCGCCAGCCTTCCGCCGCATGGCCGCTGATGAAGCCGCCGTCGGTGGTGGGGGTCGAACTCCTGGCTGCGAGCAGTGACGGGGCGACCACGACCTTGCTGCTCCAGCGCCACGGCCGCGCATACTTGAAGAAGCGCTTCGCGGGCTCGGTCGAGCCGCTGCTGCTCATCGCAGAGATGAAATCCACCGCGAGGCCGAGATTCGCGTTGCCGGTGCCGCCGACGCCGAGGTTGTTGCCGCCGTCGTTGTACACAACGGTTCCGGCATCGGCCGGGATCGCGGTGATCGTCGTCGTCTGCTGGGCACCACTGCGCCACGCGGCGGTGAGCGGGCCCATGCCGTCGGTGATGCTGTAGCCCTTGCCGCGCCGGTCGTCGAGGTAGGCCGCGAGTTCCTGCTCGGCGGTGCGGCCCGCGGTGGCGCGTTCGACATACGCGATGTTGGCGGCGTGGATGCTTACGTTCTTCACGACGCCGTCGGTCGCGCTGCCCGGAATGCCGTTCCAGTCACTCGCCACCACGGCGGTACAGCTGCCGCTGGCCGGCGCGGCCTGGCCGGCGTCGACAAGCAGGCTGCGTGGCGTCCAGATGTCCAGAAAGCCGGCCACCACGCGAACGCCCGCGTTGGTGTCGACCGTTGCGTGGCAGGCGTCGCCGCGCACGTTGCTGGCGCCGTCGTCCACATAAGCGGTCACGCCGGCTGGCACCGGTACGGACTCTTCGGCGCCGAGCCCGACCGGCGCACTCGGCACCACGACCGAGGTGCTTGGGGGGGTGTCAGTGTTGCCGTTACCGCCGCAGGCACTCAGCGCGGCCGCTGCAACCGTTGCGGCAAAGAGGGTGGAGAAACGGAAGTGCTGGTACTCGAACGTGCGCATGCTGCAACTCCGGCGAAGAGCCAAGAAGGAAAACGCAGCAATCTAGTCGGCGCAGGTGACGATAAATTTACCGATCGAACAAATTAAACTTAACGAAGCCTGCGGCGCGCGCGTCCGCCGATGCGCCGCAGGCCCGCCGCGGCCGGCGTGTGTCATGCGAGCCGGTCGTTGTCAGCGCTGGCTCCCGGCCGGTCAGGCGGCGACCGTGACCGATTCGATCCGGTTGCGGCCGCCTTCCTTTGCGGCATACAGCTGCTTGTCCACCGATTCAATGAAGGCTGTCGGCGTCATCGAAGCGCTGGGCATCACGGTGCCGACACCGATGCTGACGGTGACGCGCTGGCCGTGCGGGTTCTGCTGGTGTTCAAGGGCGAGCTTGTCGATCAGGCGCTGGCAGCGTTGGGCGACGATGTGGGCGCCGGCGGCATCAGTGTCCGGCAGCAGCAGCACGAACTCCTCGCCGCCGTAGCGAGCAACCAGGTCGCGCTGGCCGACGAGTGCGAGGTTCAGCGATTGCGCGACGTCGACGAGGCATTTGTCGCCCGCCGTGTGGCCGTAGAGGTCGTTGTACTGCTTGAACAGGTCGACATCGAGCATCACCAGCGACAGCGGCTTGCCGCTGTTCAGCGCGCTCTGCCATTCGAGCTCCAGCGCGGCATCGAAGCGGCGGCGGTTGGCGATGCCGGTGAGGCCGTCCTTGAACGACAGCGCTTCGAGTTCCTTCTGCAGCGCGAGCAGTTTCTCTTCGGTCTTCTTGCGTTCGCTGATATCGAACATGAAGCCGACCAGCGATTCGACCTCGCCGCTCGCGTTGCGCACCACGTGCACCACATCGCGAATCCAGACGTAGCCGTTCTGCTTGGTCAGCGCGCGGTAGTCGGCTTCGTGGTCGACGCCCGCCTTCGACTGCGCGATGCAGAAGTTGACGACGTACTCGCGGTCTTCCGGGTGGATGCGCTCGGCCCAGTCGTTGGCCGATACCCAGCTCTCCTGGCTCCAGCCGAGCAGGGGTTCGATCTGTGGGCCGATGTAGGCAAATTGCATCGTCGCCCAGTCGATCTTCCAGGGGATGGCCTTGGTCGATTCCAGCAGGGTCTTGTAAACCGCGCTGTCGCTGGCGATGTCACTGAGGTCGGACATGCGAGTGTTTCTCTCTCTGTTCGGGTTGGGGCGGCGCGTAGCTTAAACGTTAAATGCGAACGGTGTGCTGCCTCGGTGTGGTCGACGAATCAGCGGCGCCTTGATACTTGCCGTCGCCTTGTGACACGGGCGGATTCCACCCGGCTGCCGTTACACGCGTGCGTTGCGCAGCGTGCGTTCAGTAGAGCCGCACCGCGCTATCGAACTGCCAGGTGCGGCGGATCTCGACCACGTCGTACTGCCGCGCCAGGATGGACGAAAAGGCGGGGTAGGGCGCGTGGCTCTGCACGATGCGGCGGATCGCTTCATCGACCTCGGCGACGCCGCTGGAGAGCACGAAGGTGATCGCCTCGACGCTGCCATCGCTGCGGATCGCGACGGTTACCATCGGTTGGGTATGCGGCCGCTTGGCCACGTCGCGCACCGCGTCGACCGGCGTATTGAGCTGGATGCGGCGCGCCCAGGCCTCGGCGTACTGCACCAGTTCGGCGTTCGGGTCGGTGCGCCCCCACAGCCTTACCCGCCGCGAGGTGCTCAAGGACAGCGGCAGGTTGTTCGGCTGGCGGGCAGGGTTGGCGGCGTCGCGTCGCGCCGCCTCTTCGTCGAGCTGGCGGCCCATCGCACGGCGCCGCGCTTCACGCCGCTCGTTCTCTTCCTGTTCCGCCTTCGCCGCGGCCACCCGCGCTGCGTCGCGCCTCGCCGCTTCTTGGCGGTCTTCCTCCGCCTTGGCGGCCGCGAGCCGGGCGGCTTCACGCCGTTCGCCCTCCAGCCGCGCTGCCTCGACACGTGCCGCAGCCTGGCGAGCCTCTTCCTGCCGCTGCGCTTCGGCCTTGGCGGCCGCGATGCGCGCTGCTTCGCGACGCGCTGCCTCAAGCCTGTCGGCCTCCGCACGTGCCGCCGCCTCGCGTGCTTCTTCCAGCCGCTGGGCTTCGAGCTTGGCGGCCGCGATACGGGCGGCTTCCCGCCGTTCGGTTTCAAGGCGTTGCGCTTCGATCCGCGCCGCGGCCTGGCGGGCCTCGTCCTGCCGCTGCACCTCGGCTTTGGCGGCGGCGATGCGTGCCGCTTCGCGCCGCTCGGCCTCCTGGCGTTCGGCCTCGGCGCGTGCCGCGGCCGCGCGTGCTTCGGCTTGCCGCTGCGCTTCGGCCTGCTCGGCCGCAAGGCGGGCAGCCTCGCGGCGCTCGGCTTCCGCCTTCGCAGCGGCTTGCCGCATGGCCTCCAGGCGCTGCGCTTCAGCCTTGGCCGTGGCCAGGCGGGTGGCTTCGCGGCCCTCGGCTTCCAGCCGGTCAGCCTCGCTGCGCAGTGCGGCGTCGCGTGCCTCCTGCAGCCGTTGCGCTTCGAGCTTTGCCGCGGCGAGGCGCTCGGCTTCGCGGCTGGTGGCTTCGATCCGGTCGGCCTCGGCGCGCGCCGCGGCCTGCCGGGCCGTCTCCAGACGTTCGACTTCCAGCCTGGCGGCGGCCACGCGTGCCGCTTCGCGCTGTTCCGCCTCTAGCCGCGCTGCTTCCTGACGGGCGATCGCGATGCGTTCGGCCTCGGCTTGTGCGGCGGCGCGTCGGGAGTCCTCGCGACGCTGGACTTCCCGCTTCGCGGCGGCGAGGCGTTCCGCTTCGATCCGTTCGGCTTCCTGCCTTGCGGCGTCGGCGCGTGCGGCTTCCTGCGGGTCGGGCGCCGCCGGCGTGTCTGTCGCAGCGAGATCAGTTTCGGCGGCCAGGTCGGGTGCGTCAGCCATCGCCTGTGTCGGCAGGGCCTCGCCACCGTTGCGCGGTGTCGCCGTGGCGTTACTGTCCTGCGGGCGCGCTGCGAGCACGCCGCCGGGGCTGGATAGTGCTGGCGGCGGTGGTACGAGGAAGGCGGGGTCGTCGGAGCGTTCCAGCGCGATCAGGGCTACGGCGGGTACCGGCGAATCGGCGGGCGGGCTCGCCTCGGCCTCGGGCGGCGCGGCGTCAGCGGGCGTATCCGTGGCTGCGGCTTTCGGAATCAGGGCTCGTCGGGCAAGGCTCACGCTTGGTGGCGCGGCTTCCGCGCTGGCGGCGCTGTCCGCGCCCGGCGCTTCGAGCGAATCCATGCGGTGCGGCGCGGTAATCGGCGGCAGCGCGGTCTGCCCGTTCTCGACCGGCGCCGGCCGCAACACCACATGCAGATCGGGCGCCACGGCCGCGCGCTTCTGCCACGGGAAGACCAGCCCCGGCAGCCCGAAACCCTGGCCGCCGAAGCTCAGGCTCAGCAGCAGCGCGTGCGCGAGCAGCGAGATCAACAACGATAGGCTCAGCCGGCGGCGTTCAGCGTTCATGCGTCCGTTCGGCGGCGTGGGTGGCGGCAGGCATCGAATCCGTAAAGGTCGACCAGAGGTGGGATTGTGCCAACTGCGCTCCCCCGCGTGATGCGGGTGTTGCACCGGCGCCTAAGTTGAGGCGCGGCGGGCCGCCACAGTCCGGCGCTGGCAGGGTGCCACCAAGCGGGTCGGCCGATGACGCGCATCCTGCTAGCGCCGGGCTGTGACCGACTGGAAGAAGTCCCAGATCACGTCGTTGGCGTTGATTGCCTGACTCGGTTGCTGGCGCGACAGGGTGGTCACGCCGCCGCCGGGCCAACTGTGTTTGCCGTCTTCGGTCACGCACAGTTCGACGCGGGCGTTGCCGGCGCAGCCGTCATGGACTTCGCAGCGCGCGCCGGGCACGGCCAGCACTTCGCGCGCCGCGCCACGGCAGTTGTTGCGCGCGATCCAGTTCGAGATCGTCTGTGGCACTGAAACGAACTGCGTGACCTTGCTCTCGTCGCGGAACGCGCCGGGCCCGGCGCCGCCTTCGAACAGCACATGGTCGTCGTTGCGTGCGTGGATGTGCAGCACCGGAATTGGCCGGGCGGGCGCGCACGCCAGGGTGTTGTCGGTGCCCGCGACCGATGCCACCGCCGCGAACAGATCCGCCGCGTCGCAGGCGAGGCGGTGGCTCATCATGCCGCCGTTGGACATGCCCATCGCGAAGATGCGCGCGGGGTCGATCGCGTAGCGGCGCTGCAGATCGGCGACCAGCGCGCGTACGAAGGCCACATCGTCGATGCGGTTGTCCCGCGCCTTGCCGCAGCACGCACCGGCATTCCAGGTGGCGAACTTGTCGCCCATCGCGCCGGTGCCGTTCGGGAACGCCACGATGAAGCCGGCGCGATCGCTCTTGCCGACGATGCCGTAATGTTCGTCCTTCGCCATGTGCTGCATGTCGCCGCCACCGCCATGCAGCGCAAGCACCAGCGGCGTCGGCTGCGCCGAGTCATAGCTTGCCGGAATGTGCACCAGATAGCGCCGCACCACGCCGCCGACCTCGACGCTGTACTCCGTCGTGGCCCCGGCGGGGACTGACTGGCTGCGCCGCTGCTTCAGAAACTCGCGCAGGGGGCCGTCGGCGTGCGCGTCGGCGCATCCGATCTCGGTGAGGGCGATCAAGCCGATTGCGCAGAGCTGGGCGAGGCGGATCAGCGTTGATGACATGGCACGGTTCCTTGTCGAGACTCGCGCTGCGTGAGCTATACGCCCACACGTGAGAATGCCGAATGCTATCCGTACGGGCGATGGCTGTCCTGCGGCGAGGCGTTCAAAGTGGCAGCGGCGGAGTCCGATCGTTCAGAGTCTTCTCAAAGCCTTCGAGAGCTGCACCATCATCGTGTCGGTTAGATCATTCGGGCCTCGGTCGGCCTCCTCGTAGCCGTTGCGCGCGTAGAGCGCGATCAGCGGGTGATTGGTGGATGAGGTCCAGGTGCAACACCGCGGCAGCTTGTGACCGGTGAACCAGGTTTCTGCGCATTCGAGCAGGGTTTGCGCGACGCCGTGGCGGCGGAATGCGGGCAGCACGTAGGTCGTCGAGATCAGCCCGAACGCGCCGCGGGTGTCGTGCTCGATGCGGAAGATCGTGTGTCCGCAGGGAGTGTTGTCCTCCGTTACGGCGAGAACGACTCGCGCGATGGTGTTGGCCGGGTCGAGGTGCCAACGCACGCGCGCTTCGAGCCACGTCTGCGTGTACAACGCGGCTCCGCGTTCGGCGCCTTCGACTTCGATCAGCGTGTCGCGCATGCGTTGCGCGACGAATTCGATTTCGGCGGGTTGATTCGGATCGAGGTCGCGGAGATGCATGTCGGCCCTGTTTGCGGGGTGTCGTGTGTTCAGCGGCCAACGCTCACCGACACCGGCAGGCCGGCATAGCAAAGCTCGCGGGACTTCGCGCAGTCGGCGCGCCGTATCCGCAGTGCAATGGGCTGCGTTGGCGGGCGTGTGCCGGGCTGCGGCGCCAGGGACAGCACGCCCGCGGCCTCGTCCCAGTTCAGTTGGGTGGCGGAATAGTCGCCGCGCTCGTAATCGTAGCCGTCGCCGGCATCGTCGTAGAGCGTGAAGCCGGCATCGGCGCCGGGATAGACCAGCAGCTCGATCCGCTGGCCCGACTGCGCCTCACTGCGGGTGACAACCGGCCCCATAGGCAGGATGCTGCCGGCGCGGACGAAGAGCGGGATATGCGAAATCGGTGTTGCGA
>CAMFLH010000120.1 GCA_945957295.1 uncultured Uliginosibacterium sp. | reverse complement strand
GAGATAGGCTCCGGTCTCGTGGGCTCGGAGATGTGTATAAGAGACAGCCGTTGCCGTCAAGGCGGTTGAAGCCTCCCGTGAACTTGCTGCGTTGATGTCGGACATCAACCAGCTGCCCAGCCGCCTCCGCCGTATCGAGGCCGTGGAGAAAGAGGCGGACACGCTGACCCACGCCACGCTGGAGATGCTGCACAAGACCTTCATCACGCCGATCGATCGCGAAGATATCCACGCGCTTGCGCTGCGCCTCGACGACATCCTCGACGTGAGTGAAGCCGCCGCGCTGACGGTGTACGAATACGACATCCAGAAACTGACGCCGGAAGCCAAGGAACTGGCCGACCTGTGCGTGCAGGCAACCGAAAAGGTGCGCGACGCGGTGGCGCTGATCTCAAACATGGAGAACGCAAAGCGCATCCTCGAGCTGTGCAAGGAGATCGGCAGCATCGAAGACGAAACCGACGTCGTGATGCGTGGTGCCATGGCCCGTCTGTTCCGCGAAGAGCCGGAAGTCCGCCAGGTGATGAAGATGCGCACGGTGTATGAGCGCCTTGAAGACATGGCCGACCGTTGCTATATCGTTGCCACCATTCTCGAAGGCATCGTGTTCGAGAACGCGTAAGCGTTCCCGCCCTCCTCACATACTGGGTTACACATGACCTTCGAGGTTCTGCTCGTCCTGCTGGTGCTCGCGCTGCTGTTCGATTTCATGAACGGCTTCCACGATGCAGCCAATTCAATTGCCACGGTGGTGTCGACCGGCGTGCTCCGTCCCCAGTGGGCGGTGCTGTTCGCCGCGTTCTTCAACTTCGTCGCTTATTTCCTGTTTCCGTTGAAAGTGGCTGCCACGATCGGCAAAGGCACGATCGACCCGTCCATCGTCGATCACTATGTGATCTTCGGTGCGCTGATGGGTGCCATTGTCTGGAACCTGATTACGTGGTGGTACGGTATTCCGTCCAGCTCCTCGCACGCGCTGATCGGCGGCTTGGTGGGTGCGGCCGTCGCCAAATCCGGGACTGATTCGCTGATCGCGTCCGGCGTGCTGAAAACGGTCGCCTTCATCGTGGTCTCGCCGATGCTCGGGATGCTGCTCGGTTCCCTGTTGATGCTTGCGGTGTCATGGATCTTCTTCCGGACAGCGCCAAGGCGTGTCGACAAGTGGTTCAGGCGACTGCAGCTCATGTCCGCTGCGCTGTACAGCCTGGGTCACGGCGGTAACGATGCGCAGAAGACGGCGGGCATCATCTGGATGATGCTGGTTGCAGCGACGGTGGCGCATCCTGAAATGGTGCCGCACTGGATGCAGGCAACGCCCGACCATCTGCCGCCGTGGGTCGTGATCGCGTGCTACGTGATGATCGGCCTTGGCACCATGTTCGGCGGTTGGCGCATCGTCAAGACGATGGGTCAGAAGCTCACCAAGCTCAAACCGGTCGGCGGCTTTTGCGCCGAGACTGGCGGCGCGATGACGCTGTTCCTTGCTACATCGCTCGGCATTCCGGTGTCGACTACTCACACCATCACAGGTGCGATTGTCGGTGTCGGTTCATGCAACAACGTCAAGGCGGTGCGCTGGGGCGTTGCGGGCAACATCGTGTGGGCTTGGATTCTGACGATTCCGTGCTCGGCCTTCGTTGCCGCGCTTGCCTGGGAAATCGGGCGCCGCGTGTTCTAACTTCAGAACGGCGTCGGGTAGTTTCGCAGGGGCGGCCTCAGGGCCGCCCCTGCTGCATTTTGCGGCGCCAACATGCGATGATCTTGGCTCACGGAGAACCTAGGGTTCGTCGTGTAGCCAGCGGGCCGATCCGGCCCGCTTCCCCTTTTGGAGATCGACATGAAGAAGTCACCGCTTGCGCCGCGCAACCCGCTGGTTGCCGCTGCGCTGCTCCGCAAGGCCGGGGCACATCAGAAAACTGGCAAGGCGCTGCGCCGTGCCGAACGTATTGCGCTGCTGGCGGCTTTTGGCCGTCGTGCCGATCGGGACGACGGCAGTTTTTCCGGCCAAGCCCATGCGCTGCGCGTGGGCTTCGCCGGAGCGAACTGACTGTTTGCCCGCTCACCCAAACCGCCACGAGCCGGATGACAACATGAACAGCCCCAGCACCCAACGCGAAACTGAGATCCGCGCGCGCATCGAAGCCTTGCGCGCCGCCCTGCGCCGCCACGGCGTGGATGCCTGCCTTGTGCCGTCCGCCGACCCCCATCTGTCGGAATACCTGCCCGAGTACTGGCAGGCGCGGCAGTGGTTGTCCGGCTTCACTGGCTCGATGGGTACGCTGATTGTCACCACGGAATTTGCAGGCGTGTGGGCCGACAGCCGTTACTGGGTTCAGGCGGAGGCTGAACTGGCTGGTACCGGCATCACGCTGATGCGAATCCCCACCGGCAACAGCAGCCAGCATGTTGACTGGCTCGCAGCGAATCTGCCGGAGGGCGGGTCGCTGGCGGTGGATGGCAGCTCGCTGGGCCTCGCCGCAGCACAGCAACTGCGCGCCGCATTCGGCCCGCGCGCGATCACGCTGCGGGCGGACTTGGATCTCGTTGCCGAGGTCTGGGCCGATCGCGCGGCGCTGCCAGCGGCAGCCGTCTACGAACACCTGCCGCCGCATGCGGCTACATCGCGTGCCGACAAACTTGCTGGCGTGCGCGCCGCGATGCGCAGTCACGGCGCGAGCTGGCATTTTCTTTCCACGCTGGACGACATCGCGTGGCTGTTCAATCTGCGCGGCTCCGACGTCTGCTACAACCCCGTATTCATCGCCCATGCGCTGATCGGTACCGATACGGCGACGCTGTTCGTCGGCGCCGGTAAGGTGCCTGCTGCGCTGGCCGAGCGGCTTGCTGCCGACGGCGTGCGCGTGGCTGATTACAACGCCGCACCAGCCGCACTGGCCGCCCTGCAGGCTGATGCACAGTTGCTGCTCGACCCGCGTCGTGTGACGCTGGGACTGCGCGAGAAGGTGGCGGCCGGCGTGCGGGTGATCGAGGCGATCAACCCGAGCACGCTCGCCAAGTCGCGCAAGACAGCCGCTGAAGCGGCGCATGTGCGCGAGGCGATGGCGCAGGACGGCGCCGCACTGGCCGAGTTCTTCGCATGGTTTGAATCGGCGGTCGGGCGCGAGACGATCACCGAACTGACGGTGGATGAAAAGCTCACCGCCGCGCGTGCCCGTCGCCCCGGTTTCGTTAGCGCGAGCTTTGGCACCATCGCGGCCTGGAACGCCAACGGCGCGATGCCGCACTACCACGCCACCGAGGCGTCGCACGCAACGATCGCCGGCGACGGCCTGCTACTGATCGATTCGGGCGGCCAGTACCTTGGCGGCACGACCGACATCACGCGCGTCGTTGCGGTGGGTACACCGTCTGCAGCGCAGAAGCGGGACTTCACGCTGGTGCTCAAGGGCATGATCAACCTGTCGCGCGTGAAGTACCCGCGCGGCACCTTGTCGCCCGCGCTGGACGCGCTGGCGCGTGCGCCGATCTGGGCCGAGGGCATCGAGTATGGTCACGGCACCGGCCACGGCGTCGGCTACTTCATGAATGTGCATGAGGGGCCGCAGTCGATTTCCAAGGCGATTCCGAATGCCGACATGGCGATGGAGCCGGGCATGATCACGTCCAACGAACCGGGCATTTATCGCCCCGGCCAGTGGGGTGTGCGGATCGAGAATCTGTTGCTCAACGTCGAAGCCGGCACGACCGAGTTCGGTGAGTTCCTGGCGTTCGAAACGCTGACGCTGTGCCCGATCGATACCCGCTGTATCGACCGCAGCCTGCTGCGCGGCGACGAAGTGGCCTGGCTCAACGACTATCACGCCACGGTGCGCGAGCGCGTTGCGCCGCTGGTCGCCGGTGATGCGCTCGCCTGGCTTGAGGCGAACACGCGACCGATCTGATCGCGCATGGGTCGTCGCGTGAGATTGGCGGGGCTGGCGGTGGTCGTGACGGCTGCCGCGTTGCCGTGCTTGTTGTCGGCGTGTTCGGTGTCACCGGCTTACTACCTGCAGGCGGCCGGCGGGCAGATCGCGCTGCTCAGCCACAGCCGCCCGATCGACGACGTGGTGGCGGAAAGCGATACGCCGCAGTCCTTGCGCGCGAATCTCGAACGCGCGCGCCAGATCCGACGCTTTGCTTCCGATTCGCTTGGCCTGCCGGATAACGACAGCTACGCGCGCTACACCGAGCTGGACCGCCCCTATGTGTCGTGGAACGTTTTCGCGGCTGACCCGCTGTCGGTGCGGCTGAAGGAGTGGTGTGTACCGGTGGCAGGTTGCATCGGCTACCTTGGCTACTTCAACAAGGCCGACGCCGATGCACGCGCCGCCGAACTGCGTGCGCAGGGCTACGACGTGTATGTGGGCGGTGTGCCGGCCTACTCGACGCTCGGCTGGTTTTCCGACCCCCTGCTGTCGACCTTCATCGCATGGCCGGAAACCGAATTCGCGCGCCTGCTGTTCCACGAACTGAGCCACCAGGTCGCCTACGTGAAGGACGACACCGAGTTCAACGAATCCTTCGCCACCACGGTGGAGGAGGCTGGTGTGGAGCGTTGGATGGCGCAGCCGGGCAAGGCACCGCTGCGTGAGGGCTTCGCCCGCGCACAGATGATGCGCGAGGACTTTCGCGCGCTGGTGCTGGATTTCCGCAGCCAGTTGCAGGCGCTCTACGCGAGCGATCTGCCCGCCGCGGACAAGCTCGCGCGCAAGTCAGCCCTGATCACTGCCATGGGCGAGCGTTACCGCCAGATCAAGGCTGAGCGTTGGGGCGGGTATGCCGGTTACGACCGCTGGTTCGCGCAGCCGATCAATAACGCGCTGCTGGCCTCGGTGGGCGTTTACACCGGCAAGGTGCCGGCCTTCCGCCGGATGCTGGCAGCCTGCGGCGACGTGATGCCGCGTTTCTACAAGGGCGTCAAGCAGATCGCCTCGCAGCCGCGTGACGCACGCGACCGCGCACTTTCCAGCGGGGCCTGCCCGGACTGACGGCGATCGTCAGCTCGGGCACAATCGCGCCTCGCTTTTTCTTTGCCGGACGCCGCCCCGATGAACACCCCGCTTGATGCCCTCGAAACCACTGTCGCCCGCGACGCCCAGGAGCAAGCTGCCCGACTGGTTCAGGACGCCTTCGTGCAGATCTTTCGCCACACACTCGAATCGGCGCAGGAGGAGCGGGTCGCGGCGGTCGTGACGATCTGCGCTCAGCTGGCCGAGTGGGCGAGCATGGCCGATGCCGAGGGCGCGGCCGCGCGCAAGGCGCTGCTGCTGGCCGGTCTGGATCAGTGGGGGCTGGCGTGGAGTCAGGCTTTCGGGCCCGCCTGCATGCTTGGCATTACCGCCTTGGTCGGTGCGCTGCGCGACACGATGGATGTGGCGCAGGAAGGCCGTTGCCAGCACTGGTTTGCGCGCCTCAACGATGAGGAAGGCTGCGGCTTCGCGTTCAAGGTGGAATTGCGGCGCGGGATCCATCTCGCACTGTGGCACGCGATGATCGCCTCGGGCGAGCGCGACGAAGCCTTTGCAGTGCTGCGCACCTTGGGTGGCCTGATGGTCGCGCTGACGCGGCAGATGCCCGCCGATGGCTGGCGCCTGGTGGCGGATGCGCTCGCGCACATCCAGTTGCGCTGCCTCTCGCACGGCCTTGCGACGGAAGGCATCGCGCAGGAAACAACGCAGGCGCTGTTCTCGGCCCTGTCGCAGGAACTGCCGAAAGATGAGCGCGATCGCATCATGGCGCACGCGACACAGGCCGTGATTGCCTGGCAACGCGCGGCGCGCAATCCGCAGTAGTCGTCGCGGCGCTACGCGCCAACACTTCGCCAAAGCCTACGGAAAGCGCGCAAGCTGCCGTAATTGCCAGAAGCGGCAAGGATCGGGCACAGCGCATGCGGGATACCTGGCAACGACTATTCGGAGGGGAATCGACCGGGCCGGCGTTCGGGCTGAGTGATCAGCTTGTGCCGGTGCTGCGCGATCTGCTGGTGGTCGTTGGTCTGCTGGTGTTCGCATTCGCCAGTTTCATGCTGCTGACCGGCTGGCACTCCAGCCCGGCTGCGATGTATTCCCTGCTCGGCGCGCTGCTGTTCTGGCCGCTCTTCTTTGTGCTGATCCGGCGCCGCGTGGTGCGGCCGGTGGTCGTGATCCTGATGTTGCTGTGTTGCGCGATCGCGGTATCGATCGCGCTGCGGCTCGGCACGATCCGCACGCTGCAAATGTCCGGCGTGTTCGTCGCGGTGGTGGTTGGCACACTCGTGCTGGGCCGCCGTGCGGGTGGCATTGCGTTGCTGCTGGTGGTTGCGCTCGTGTGGGGCGGTGGCCTGCTGCAACTCGCGCACGGGAGCGCCAGCGATTCGCGTGCACTGGTCTTCAATCAGGCCGCGACCTTCAGCTTCTTCGCGATCATGCTCTACGCGATCCTCGTGATCGTGCGGCAGCACTACATCGAGGCGCTCAGCGAGCGCGACCGAAGTGCCCAAGCGCAGAAACTGGCGAGCGAGGCGCTGGCCGAATCCGAAGACAAGTTCGCCACGCTGTTCCGCGAGGGGCCGCTTGCGACCTTGATTCTGTCGCCGGACGATGGACTGATCCGCGAGGTGAACGAGGCCTTCGTGCGCCTCACCGGTATGAACGCAGCGGACGCCCAGGGCGCCCGGCTCGATACGCTGGGCCTGCTGCCGGAGGGCGAGCTGCAGGTGCCGGCGTGCCAGGCGCTGGCCGCAGGTGCGCCCCCGATCGAGGGGCGGCCGCTGGTTCTGAACACACGGGATCAGCGTCGCCTGGTGTGCGAACTCAGCGCCCGCGCGGTGAGCGTGCGTGGTCGGCCGGTCGTGATCGCACAGTTCGTCGACGTCACTGCGCGTCAGGAAGCCGAGCAGCGCGTGCGCGAAAGTGAGAGCCGCATGGCGGCGGCGTTTGAGGTGTCGCCCGACGCCTGGACCCTTAACGATCTGGCGACGGGCCGCTACCTGGCCGTGAACCGCATCTGGGAGACCTGGTCCGGCTACGCGCGCGCCGAGGCAATTGGGCATACCGCGCTGGAGCTGGGCATCGTGCGCAGCGAGCAGGACATCCTGCGCATTCGCGCTGCGCTGCAGGCCGGCGGGGGCGCCGTCGATCAGCTCGATATCGTGCTGCAACGGCGCAACGGCGAGACGCGGCGCTGTTCGATGTCGGCGCGGGTCTTCGCGGTGGGCGAAATGCGCTACCTGATCACCAGCTCGCGCGACACCACCGACGAGTGGGCCACGCGCGAGGCGCTTGCCGAACTCAACCACAGCCTGGAGGAGAAGGTTGCCGAGCGCACTGCAGAGCTGGAGCAGGTGAACCGCGAGTTGATCCGCACGGTCGCCGAGCTGGGTAGTGCGCAGGATGAACTTGTGCGGCAGGAGAAGCTTGCCTCGCTCGGCGCGATGGTCGCCGGCGTGGCACACGAACTGAACACGCCGATCGGCAACAGTGTGACGCTGGCGACCACGGTTTCGCATGAAGCGGCCGTGATCCTGCGTGCGGCGCAGAGCGGCGGGCTGCGTCGCAGTGAACTGCTCAACGCACTGCGCACCTGCGACGAGGCAGCTCACCTGCTGACGCGCAACCTCGCCGCCGCGCATGAGCTGATCTCCAGCTTCAAGCAGGTGGCCGTGGATCAGACGAGTGAAGCGCGCCGTGTGTTTGGCTTTGCCCATTCGCTTGAAGAAATCGTCGCAACGCTGCGACCGTCCTTGCGCGCCACCGCGATTGCCCTGGAGCTGGAGCTCGATGGCGATCTGCGGCTCGACTCCTACCCCGGCGCGCTGGCGCGTGTGGTGACCAACCTGGTCGATAACGCGCGGGTGCATGCGTTCGTGCCGGGCGCGGGCGGGCGCATCGTTGTGAGCGGCCGCGTCATCAGCGACGACACCGTGGAGCTGATGGTGGCCGACAACGGTTGCGGCATCCCGCCCGAGAACCAGCGCAAGGTGTTCGATCCCTTCTTCACGACGCGGCTGGGGCAGGGCGGCAGCGGGCTCGGCCTGCATATCGTATTCACGCTGGTGACAAGAGTGTTGGGCGGACGGATCGTGCTTGAGAGTGCCGGGGCGGAGGGCACCCGGTTGCGCATCAGCCTGCCTCGCGTGGCCCCCAACGGTGGCGAATCGGTCGAGCAGCCGCTTCACGCGGCGGCGCAATGAGGAAGAGGGTGCGGCAATGAGAGTCCTGTTTAAGCTGTCGGCGATCGCCGCGGCCCTGGTCTACGCAGCGGCAGCCCACGCGGCCGACCCGCCACGTCGGCTCGATGTGATGGGCGTGTCGGTGTCTTCCCTCGCCAATCCGTACTTCAGCGCACTGGCTAGAGCCGCACAGGCGCGCGCCGAAGAGATCAATCCGCGCGTTCGCGTGATGGTGACCTCATCCGAATACGACGTGCCGGCGCAGGTCCGCGAGGTCGAGCGCTTCATTTCCGAGCACGCCGACCTGATTCTGGTGGCCGCATCGCATTCAAGTGCGCTTGCGCCGGTGTTGCGCCGTGCGCGTGAGGCGGGCATCCCCGTGGTCGCGGTGGACGTGGATACCGAGGGCGCTGAGGTGATGATCCAGTCCGACAACCGCGGCGCAGGCGAGTCGGTGTGCCGTTACCTCGCGGCGCGCCTGAACGGCAAAGGCAACTTCATCATCCAGAATGGGCCGCAGGTCTCATC
Organism: uncultured Uliginosibacterium sp.; assembly: GCA_945957295.1. Taxonomy (GTDB): domain Bacteria; phylum Pseudomonadota; class Gammaproteobacteria; order Burkholderiales; family Rhodocyclaceae; genus Niveibacterium. The sequence goes on along the minus strand of CAMFLH010000120.1, from coordinate 5,936 downwards.
TGTGACGGACCGTGTTGCCGGCTGCCATGCGGCGTTGAAAGACTACCCGGGCATTCGCTTGCTGACCGACAAGGGTGACGGCCTTGCTTCGCCCTGGGGCGGCAGCCAGTTGATGGAAGAGCATGTGCAGCGCTATCCGCAGATCGATGCGATCTTCGCAATCAACGACCGCCAGGCGTTGGGTGCTGAGACGATCGCGTTGCGGCGCGGCATGCGCAAGCTGTTGATTGGTGGCGTAGATGGTTCTCCGGAGGTGGAGGTCGCGCTCAAGCGGCCGGGGCTGATCGTGGCTAGCGCCGCGCAGTCGCCCGCCGAGATTGGCCGCCGTGGTGTCGACACCGGTTTGGCGCTACGCGAGGGGCGCACGTCCGAGCGTGGCCGCGTGCTGTTGCAGACGGCGCTGGTGACCCGCGACAGCGTCGCGAAGTATCAGGGCTGGAACGCGCGCTGAAGCGCCAGCCCGGTCCGGTCGGTCAGACGAAGCGTGCGATGAAGGCGCCTTCGCAGCCGGCGGGCAGCTTCACGCGGACATGGTGGCCGCTGCCCGGTGCAACCGCGGTCGGCGTGCCATCGGCCTTGAACATCGCCTCGATCGCGACTTCGCGATTGCCGGCTGGGTGGATCACCTCGACGCGGTCGCCAACCGAGAACTTGTTCTTCACCACCACTTCCGCCAGCCCGTCGATGCCGTAGCCGGTGAGGTCGCCCACATACTGGCTGCGGTCCGATTCCGAGTGCCCGCGCAGGTAGTTCTGATATTCCTGGGTGTGGTGGCGTTCGTAGAAGCCATCGGTGTAGCCGCGGCTGGCGAGGCCATCGAGTTCGGAGAGCAGGCGCATATCCAGCGGGCGGCCGGCCAGCGCATCGTCGATCGCGCGGCTGTAGCTCTGGCAGGTGCGCGCGACGTAGTAGGGCGACTTTGTGCGGCCTTCGATCTTGAGCGAATGCACGCCAATCTCGACTAGCTTGGCGACGTGCTCGATCGCGCGCAGGTCCTTTGAATTCATCACGTAGGTGCCGTGCTCGTCTTCCTCGATCGGCATCAGCTGGCCGGGGCGGGTTTCTTCCTCGATCAGGTAGACCTTCGATGCCGGGTTTTCCACGGCCGGTGCCGGGGTGCTGCAGCAGGCGTCGCCGGAGGCGTCGATCTCCGCGGGCTTCACGTCGTACTTCCAGCGGCAGGAATTCGTGCAGGTGCCCTGGTTGGGGTCGCGGTGGTTGAAATAGCCCGACAGCAGGCAGCGGCCCGAGTAGGCGATGCACAGCGCACCATGCACGAAAACCTCGATCTCCATTTCCGGGCTGGCCTCGCGGATTTCGCGGATTTCATCCAGCGAGAGTTCGCGCGAGAGGATGATGCGGCGCACACCCATCTTTCCCCAAAAGCGCACGGTGGCGTAGTTCACCGTGTTGGCCTGCACAGAAAGGTGCACCGGCATCTCGGGCCATGCCTCGCGCACCATGTCGATCAGGCCAGGGTCGGCCATGATCAGCGCGTCCGGCTTCAATGCCACCACCGGCGCCATGTCAGCCAGATAGGTGCGCACCTTGGCGTTGTGCGGGAAGACGTTGCTGACGAGGTAGAACTGCTTGCCCAGCGCATGTGCGCGGTCGATACCCAGTTGCAGGTTCTCCAGGCTGCCGAACTCGTTGTTGCGTGCGCGCAGGCTGTAGCGCGGCTGGCCGGCATAGACGGCATCGGCACCAAAGGCGAAGGCGGTGTCGAGCATGGCCAGCGAACCGGCGGGGGCGAGGAGTTCAGGGCGTTGCATGGGGACCACCTGGGCGCTGCGTGTTGCGAAGGGCGCAGATGGTACCGCAGTGGCCGCCCGCCAACGGGCGCTGTGTGCCCTGCGGGTGGCAGGCCGTTGTGTACAGCCGGATCAGCGCGGGAGCGCTACCATGGTTAAAGAAGGAAAACTGAGAAGTTATCCCTGTCACGTCAACAAAATAGTTAAGTCGGACGATTATCATGCACCGCACAATTTCCCCCCGGCCTACCGGAGGGGCTGCTGACCACAAGCGGAGCTCCCCCATGCGTACGTATTTCGTTGCGCCGACGCGACCCAATGTCGGCCTTACCTCGGTATCCCTTGGCCTGGTGCGGGCCTTGCAGCGGCGCGGCCTGAAGGTCGCGTTCGTCAAACCCGTCACCAAGCGCACACCCGACACTGAACCCTCGGTGTTATTCGCGCGCAGCATCTGCCACGTCGAGAACACGCCCGACCCGCTGCCGATGAGCCTGGTCACCCAGCGCATCACGAGCGGCAAGACCGATGACCTGCTGGAAGACATCGTCAGCCTGTCGATGTCGGCGACCGAAGGCGCTGATGTGCTGGTGGTCGAGGGCATCCACGCCGATCCGAGCCGTGCCTTCATCCCGCGCCTGTCGGGCGACATCGCGCGCAGCTTGCAGGCCGACGTGGTGCTGGTCGCCAGTGCGGCCGACGCCGAAGGCATCGCCGAAACGAATTACCTGATCGCGCAGGTGCGCAATGCCGGGCGCCGCGTGGTGGGCGTGATCTTCAACCGTGCAGTGGAGGGTTTTGACGAGGCGGCCGCGGCGGCGCAGCTTGGCGGCGTGCCGGTTTGGGGCGTGATCAAGAGCGATCCGGCCCTGTCGGCGCCGCGCACGATCGACGTGGCGCATCACCTCGGCGCCGAGATCATGATCGAAGGCGACATCCGTTCCCGCCGCGTGCTCGAAACCGTGGTTGCTGCGCGTTCCGTGTCGGAAGTGATCCCGCGCTTGAAGCCGGGCGCGCTGGTCGTGAGCGCGGGCGACCGCGACGACGTGATGCTGGCTACCGCACTGGCCGCCAGCAACGGCATCCAGCTCGCAGGCCTGCTGCTGACGCATCACAGCTTCATCAGCCCGCGCATTGAAAAGTTCGGCACGCTGGCCTTCCACGGCGGCCTTCCGGTGCTGCGCACCGATGGCGACAGCTACGAAACCGCCGCGCGCATCAGCCGCCTGCCCAACGCCGTGCCGCAGGACGACGGCGACCGCATGAACACCGTGATTGAAAGCGTCGCCGAGCAGATCGACGGCGAAGCGATCTGCGCCGGGTTGGAGCTGACCGTATCGACCCGCATGTCGCCGCCGGCATTCCGCTACCAACTGATCCAGAAGGCGCGTGCCGCGAACAAGCGCATCGTGCTGCCGGAAGGCGACGAGCCGCGTACCGTGCGCGCCGCCGTGATCTGTACCGAGAAGGGCATCGCGCGCTGCGTGCTGCTGGGCAAGCGGGCTGCGATCCAGGCCGTGGCTGATGCGCAGGGCATCGTGCTGCCACTGGAGCTCGAAATCCTCGAGCCGGATGCGATTGCCGAGCGCTACGTTGCGCCGATGGTCGAGCTGCGCAAGAGCAAGGGCCTCACGCCGGGGCAGGCGCGCGCCGGGCTGGAAGATACCGTCGTGCTCGGCACGATGATGCTGGCGGTAGATGAAGTCGATGGTCTGGTCAGCGGTGCGGTGCACACCACGGCCAACACCGTGCGTCCGGCGCTGCAGCTGATCAAGACGGCACCCGGTTCGTCGATCGTGTCGTCCTGCTTCTTCATGCTGATGCCGGAACAGGTGTTGGTCTACGCCGACTGCGCGATCAACCCGGATCCGACCGCGGAAGAGCTGGCCGACATCGCGAAGCAGAGTGCCGACAGCGCGGCCGCGTTTGGCATCGACCCGAAGGTGGCGATGATCAGCTACAGCACTGGCGCTTCGGGCAGCGGTGACGACGTCGAGAAGGTGCGCAAGGCGACCGAGCTGGCCAAGACACGTTTCCCGGAGCTGGTGCTCGACGGCCCGATGCAGTACGACGCCGCCACGGTGAAGGACGTTGCGGCCCAAAAGGCGCCGGGCAGCCCGGTTGCCGGCCAGGCGACGGTATTCGTGTTCCCCGATCTGAATACCGGCAACACCACCTACAAGGCGGTGCAGCGTTCGGCCAACGTGGTGTCGGTCGGCCCGATGCTGCAAGGTCTGCGCAAGCCAGTGAATGACTTGTCGCGTGGCGCCCTGGTGGACGACATCGTGTTCACGATCGCGCTGACCGCGATCCAGGCCGACGCGAAACCGGCCGCCTGATCCTGCTCGCGAGGGCACGACGGCACACCCCCGGGTGTGCCGTTTTCATTTGTGGCGGCGTCTGCGCGCTGATCTACGATGCAGGAAGCGGGTATCGCCCGCCCCAACCCCGGAGATCATCGATGCACAAAAGAAAACTTGCCGTGCTTGCCGCTGCGGCAGCACTCGCAGCGTGCGCCAGCACGCCACCGGCGCCGCTGCGCGCCGTTGCCCAGATCCGTCCGACGGCGTCCGCCGAAGCTGCGGGGCTTAGCCCGAGCGGCGCCGTGTCCTTCGTCGAGCTTCCCAACGGCAAGGTGCATGTCGATGCGAGGGTGTCGGGCTTGAAGCCCAACGCCGAGCACGGCTTCCATGTGCATGACGTTGCCGACTGCTCTGGCGACGGCACCAAGACGGCCGGCCACCTGAACCCGGATCAGCACCCACACGGACACCCGGGCACGCCGGCACGCCACGCCGGTGCGATGTTCAACCTGAAGACCGATGCGAGCGGGGTAGGCGTGCTGTCGCAGGATGTCGACACGATTACGCTGACCCCCGGCAAATACAGCGTGATTGGTAAGCCCTTGATCATCCACCGCGATGCCGACGACTACACCTCGCAACCGCTCGGCAATGCCGGCCCGCGGGTCGGCTGCGGCATTATCACGGCGGGTTGATACCGAAAGCGGGGTCCTGCACTGATGCGGCCCCGCCTTGCATCGGACCGGATCTTCCTCGGGGAACTCTGACTGCGCCGGGCTCACAAGCGGGCGCCGGCGTGTGACGGATTGCGCGCCGCAACAAGAATCAACAAATACGACAGCTCTATTGGAAATATCATTCGGGTGTCGATGGTCTGCATAAGAAGGCAAACAACTGCCTCACGCAGCCCTCGCCATACGACCCGAACATTTCCCCTGGGAGCACCCATGACGAAGTCCCCCCTGCGTCTCGCGTTTGCCGTGCTGGCCGCCTGCGCATCGATCGGTTCTGCGAGCGCGGCGACCAACCTGATCACCAACGGCAGTTTCGAAAGCGTCAGCCAGCGTGCAGGTACCTGGTCCATTTACAGCAGCCTTGCGGGCTGGCAAGTGGACACCAACGGTGTCGAGGTGCGCAACAACGTTTATGGCGAGGCTTTTGACGGCGCCAACTTCGTCGAGCTGGATACCAAAAAGAACTCCGCCATTGCGCAGACTTTCGCGACCGTGGCTGGGCAGAGCTACAGCGTGTCGTTCTACTACTCGCCGCGCATGCAGGTGCCGCTGAACTCGAACGACATCATCGTGTCGCTCAACGGCGCGACTCAGCTGACCGCCACCGGCAGCGGCCAGCACCAGAGCGGCAACGTGTGGAAGGAATACAGCTTCGACTTCATCGCCACCGGCGCGTCGTCGACGCTGAAGTTTGCCGCTGGCGGCGTCAGCAATAGCTTCGGCGGCTCGCTCGACAAGGTCAGCGTAAGTGCGGTGCCTGAGCCCGCCTCTTGGGCGACGATGCTGGTCGGCCTCGTGGGGTTGGGGGCGATCACTCGCCGCCGTCTGCGCTGAGACCGGTCCGCGCACATCAACGAAAACGCCCCTGCGGGGGCGTTTTTTGTTTGTCGCGAGCCCTGCAAGCGCTGGTCGCTCGTAAGCGGTGTCACCTCGCGTGACAGATTGCGCGGCGCAGCAGGAATCAATAAATACATATTGTTTGAAGGAAATATCATTGCCATGCCCGCGATCTGTAAAAGACGGCGTGAAGCTGCTGCGGCAGATTGCAGGCAATCCGACCCGAACCAAAACCCCTGGGAGTACCAATGACGCTAACCCCCATGCAAGTTGTCCGCGGCCTGCTCGCCGGCGTGGCAGCCTCTGCCCTGATC